>JBBREI010000062.1:0-18838 GCA_038203035.1 Burkholderiales bacterium | reverse complement strand
ATGCCGATCGGGTCGCGTTCGGGAAGCTCGGCCACCAGCGCCTCGATGGCAACCACGAATTCGGATCCCCCCGTGCGATCCAGGGACCCCCAGAGCACCGCGAGTTTCCTTTCCCAGTAACGCGTCACTTGTCGACCAGCTCGAGCATCCTGGCCCCCGCCGCAAGGTTGGCGAGGGCGAGCGCGGCGGCCGCCAGAATTCTCGTGATCAATTTTTCCTCCTGGGTGGATGGGGAATGGTAACAAGTTGGCGGCGGTGTGCGCCTGCGTACAGACGGATGCGGCGCCCGGCTACTGATCTATCCCGGGGGAATGGACCAGAGCTTTCCCGGGCCTTAAAATGGGCCGATGAAAGAAAATTCATCGGCCCATCGTCCGCTCGCCGGCATTCGCGTCGCCGAGTTCTGTTCCACCGCGGCAGGGCCCTTCTGCGCCATGCTGCTTGGCGACATGGGCGCCGAAGTGGTGAAGGTGGAGCCGCCCGAAGGCGACGGCCTGCGCCAGTGGCCGCCGATCACCGGCGGTTACAGCGAAAATTTCGCCTCCCTCAATCGCAACAAGAAATCCGTCGCGCTCGACCTCAAGGATCCGGCTTCGGCGGGGATTGCGCGCAGGCTCGTCCTCGACTGCGACGTGCTGGTGGAAAACAACCGTCCCGGCGTGATGGATCGCCTGGGGCTGGGTTACGCGCCGCTGTCGAAGCTCAAGCCCTCGCTGGTCTACTGCTCGATCTCCGCCTACGGGCAGGTCGGGCCGCGCGCGACCGAAGGCGGCTTCGACCTCACGATCCAGGCGGCCGCGGGCGTGATGAGCGTGACCGGTGAGCCGGAGGGCGCCCCGGTGAAATGTGGCGTGCCGATCGCGGACTTCGCCTCCGGCCTCTACGGCGCGTACGCAATTGCCGCCGCCCTCGCCGCGGTGCGCGCGGGCGCACCTGGCGTGCACATCGACGTGCCGATGTTCGGCTGCACCCTGGCCATCGCGGCGCTCCAGACGAGTGAATATTTCGGCACCGGCCACAACCCCCGCAAACTCGGCTCCGCGCATCCCCGCAACGCGCCGTACCAGGCGTTTCGCGCCGCCGACGGCTTTTTCGCAATCGCGGCGGGCAACCAGAACCTGTGGATGAAGGTGGTGGCGGCGGTGGAACGCCCGGAGCTCGCCACCGATCCGCGTTTTGCCTCGACGCGGGAACGCGCAGCCAACCAGGTGGCGCTCAAGGCGCTGCTGGAGGAGCGCTTCGCGCGGCACGCCGTGGACCATTGGGTCGCGACCTTCGCCGCGGCCGGGGTCCCGCATTCGCGCATCAACACCTATGGCGATGCGCTGGCGGACCCGCAGGTGGCGCACATGGGCTGGGTCCACGAGGTGGATCTGCCCAACGGCGCGACGACGCGCACCTTCGGCTCGCCGCTGCGCATCAACGGCGAGGGCGCCACGATCGGCGCGCGGCCACCGGCGCTGGGCGAACACACCGACGAGATTCGCCGGCGGTATACGTGAGCCTCGCGATCACCCGCGGGCCGACGCGCTGGACGCTCACGCTCGATCGCCCCGACAAGGCCAATGCCCTCTCGGCGGACCTCGTCGAGGCGCTGATCGGCGCCGTGGGTGAAGCAGAATCGCAACCGATCGCGGTCCTGGTGCTGCGCGGCAACGGGCGCAACTTCAGCGCCGGTTTCGATTTCACCGGTTACGAGGACCAGAGCGAGGCCGACCTGGTGCTGCGTTTCGTGCGCATCGAGACCCTGCTGCAGGCGCTGGCGCGGCTGCCGTGCCTCACGGTGGGCCTGGCGCATGGCCGCAACTTCGGCGCCGGCGTGGACCTGCTGGCCGCCTGCAAATGGCGCGTCGCCGCGCCGCAGTCAACCTACCGCATGCCGGGCCTCGCCTTCGGGCTGGTGCTCGGTACACGGCGTTTCGCGGCCCTCGTGGGGCGCGAGAAGGCGCGCGAGACCCTGGGGTCGCTGGCGACGTTCGACGCCCAGGCCGCGCGCGAGATGGGCTTCGTGCGGGCCGTGGCGCCCGTGGAGGATTGGCCGGATGTGCTCGCGCAAGCTGAAGCCGCCGCGGCGAAGCTGCCGCCCGCCCATCGCGCCACGCTCTACCAGGCGCTGGAGGGGGATTCGCACGACACCGACCTCGCCGCGCTGGTGCGCTCGGCATCGGCCCCCGGGCTCAAGGATCGCATCCGGGCCTACCTCGCCGCCCGTTGAGGGTTCATGGCGCGCCTGGCCGCAATCCGGACAAGGCGGCCCGATGCGCGGTAATCTCTCGCCGTGAATCCCGCCCTCGGTTGCGCCGACATCGATCGCCTGGAGGCATTCCTCGTCTCCCCCGGGCGGCTCGGCAAGGCGCTCGCGCTCGATGCCCTGCAGGGCTTCCTGTGTGCGGTGGTGAGCGCCCCGGCGCCGATCGAGCCCCCCCGCTGGTTGCCGACGGCGCTCGGCGAGGGCATCGAGTTCGACGACCCGGTGGAGGCAACCGAGATGCTGCGGCTGCTGATGGGTTTCCACAACGACGTCGCCGACCAGCTCGATGCCGCAAAGCCCTTCGAGCTCATCCTTTACGGCGATGACGCAACGGAGGAGGCGCGCCGCAGCCTCGAGCTCTGGACCGAGGGCTACCTCATCGGCGTCTCGCTCGCGGACCCCTCCTGGCAGTCGCAGGCGCCGGTCGACGACTTCAAGCGCATGATCCTGCCGTTCTACCTGCTGTCGGGGCGCATGAAGGAAAGCCTGGAAGGAGAGGGCAGGCGCTACGACGCGCGCACCGAAAAGCGCCTGCGCGACGAGACCAGCGTGTCGCTGGTCGGGGTGGTGATGGAAAATCGCGCATTCTGGCTCAGGCGCCGCTGAGGGCCGCGCAGGCGTGTGCCCCGGATGGGGTTGGCGCCGCAGCGGTACACTGGGGACATGACATTTTGTCTGCCCTTCAGAAAGCGCGTATGTGGACCAAGGAACGAATCGAAAAACTCACCCCGGCCGAGATCAAGAACCTGCGGCAAAACGCCCTCGACCGCGGCAACGACGAGGTTGCCGGCCTGTGCGACACGGCCCTGGCCGCGGCCAAGCCGAAGCCCGCGGCCAAACGCGTGGCCAAGCCGAAGGTCGCCAAGAAGGTCGAGGGACCGAAGGTCGACCCGGATTCCGAGTGATTCCGGCACTGCGCGCTAAAGCCGTTTGCGCCCGCTGATCACGTTGACGAGGATCACGATGACGGCGATCACCAGCAGGACGTGGATGATGCCTCCCATCGTGTAGGAACTCACCATCCCCAGCAGCCACAGGATGATGAGGACAATTGCGATCGTGTACAGCATGGGGTTTTCCCTTCCGAGGACGCCGGTGTGGAAATCCTGCGTTGCCCACGTTCCGGCCGTCCCGTTTGAGCACATGGCGCTCCCGGGGTTCAATCCAGCTTCACCCGCCACACGTCCAGGATGTCGTTCGGGCGCGCCTTCACGTGGACCCCCTTGCGCATCGCCCAGGCGATCTTGCGGGTCACCAGCGGGATGAACCCGGCATCCGCATCCACCGCCAGCATCGCCTCGGTGAAATACCCGGCGCGCCGCGCGGCATCGAACTCCAGGCTGCCCTTCTCGATCGCCGCGTCGGCCTTCGCGTTGGAATAGCGAGCGCGCAGAAGGCGAGGGCGACAAGCGATTTCATGCGGCGATCCTAGCGGTGGGCGGCCACCTTGCGCAGCGGGTGGCGCACGCAGTCCCAATACGGCTGGTCGTCGCTCTTGCGCCGCATGCGCACCATCTTCATGCCGCAGCTTGCGCAGGCCGGGCTCGCCTGGTCGCCTTCGGGCGCGTAGGCCAGCAGGCCTTCGCGCTGGATGTGATCGAGGCCCTTGATCTTGGCCAGCAGGTCCGCGCCGTCGATCAGCAGCACGTTGCGGGCCTGCGCGTAGTCGCGCGCGTCTTTCGAGAAGGCACCTGCCACCACCAGCGCGCCTTCCCCGACCCGCTCGAACGTCATCACCGCGACGAGCTCGCGCACTTCCAGCAGGCCCGTGGGATGGCTGCTCCACGCGCGGCATTGCGCCAGGATCCCGGGGCGCAGCTCGCTTGCCGAATAAAGGCGGATGTCGACGCAGCCGCCGGGATCCTTGAGCGAGAGTTCGGGGCGGAATCCCAGCGTCTCGAAGTAGGCGGCGCAAAGGAACTCGAAACGTTTCTGGTCGATCGCCTTGAGCAGGTCCAGGCTCCATTCGTCGCGGCGCAGGGCGGCGGTTGCGGCCAGGGCGGATGCGGCGGGCTTCGCCGCCGAAGCGCCCATGGGCGTGACCGAGGCGCTGAAAACGTCGGAAATCGAGGCGAGCACGGCGGAAAGGGAGCTGGCGGGGATTTTCTTGCGAGGCATCACTCGATAGTACGGCTTTCCGTCTACAGCGCAGCCAGCTTCACGTCGCGCAGGCCCACCAGGAGGACGGCGCGCTTCATGCCACGGATGTCAGGCCCAACGCCAGTGCGCCCAGGCCCGCGTGGTCGACGGCAGACCTGGCGGGGTGGAAGCGACCGCGCCTCGTTCACGCCGAAAGCGGGGCCTGGCCGGTGACGGCGCGCGCCCGCTTGGAGATCGCCACCAGCAGCTCGTCGAACGGCGTCGAGAATTTCTCGATGCCTTCGCGCTCGAGCTGGCGCGCCACGTCCTCGATGCTGATGCCGATCCGGTCGAGGCTGGCCATCAGCAGCAGCGCTTCGTCCACGCCCGAGCCCAACCGCGCGCGCGCGTTGCCGTGATCGCGGTAGGCCGCGAGGGTTTCAGGCGGCAGGGTGGTCACCGTTTCCCCGCCCGCCAGCGCCTCGACGTATTTGGTGTCGGCGTGGGCCGGGTTCTTGGTTGCGGTGCTGGCCCACAGCAGGCGCTGCGTACGCGCGCCCTTCGCGGAAACGCGCGCGAAGCGTTCGCTGGCGAAAATTTCGCGGTACGCCGCGTAGGCGACCTTGGCGCTGGCGATGGCCACCTGCCCACGCGCCTGGCGCGCCGGCTGCGCGGCCTCGCCCGGGCGGGCGCCGAGCATTTCCAGCAGCGGGTCAACCACCTGGTCGATGCGGCTGACGAAGAAACTCGCAACCGAGGCCACCTGCCTGAGCGGTTCATCTTTCGCCGCGCGTGCCTCGAGGCCTTCGATATAGGCGTTCGCGGCCTCGCGGTAACGCGTGACGCCGAAGATCAGTGTCACGTTGACGTTGATGCCGTCGCAGACCAGCTGGCGGATCGCCACCAGCCCCGCGCTGGTCGCGGGCACCTTGATCATGACGTTGCGCCGGTCGAGCAGCGCCCACAGACGGCGCGCCTCGTCGACGGTGGCGCGCGTGTCGTGCGCGAGGTGGGGATTGACCTCGAGGCTCGCGTAGCCGTCGCCACCTTCGGTGGAGTCGTAGACCGGGCGCAGCTCCTCGGCGGCGCGCTGAATATCGCCCTGGCTCAACGCCTCGTAGATGGCCATGGCGCCCTGGCCGTGTTGCGCCATGTCGCGGATGGCCTCGGCATACACGGTGCTGGCGCTGATGGCACGTTCGAAAATCGCCGGATTCGAGGTCACGCCGCGCAGGCCGTCGTCTTCGACCAGGCGGCGCAGCTCGCCGCCGTCGATCAGGTCGCGGCGGATGTAATCGAGCCAGACCGATTGGCCGAGGGCCTGCAGCCGGCGGAGGGGATTGCTTCGCATGACGACATTGTGGCGCGCAGGGCCGATTTTTTCTGTTCGTTGCCGAACATTGCGCTCAGGGCGCCAGGGCGGCGAGGTGCCGGGCGATCACCAGTTCCTCGTTGGTGCGGATCACCCGCACCCTCACCGCGCCCCCGTTGCGCGAGATGACCGGCTCGTTCGAACGGTTGCGCGCGGGGTCGATGTGGATGCCGAGGAAGCCGAGGTCGCCGCAGATGCCCTCGCGCACCGCGGCCGCGTGGGTGCCGATGCCGCCGGTGAAGACCAGCGTGTCCAGCCCGCCGAGCACCGCCGCATAGGCGCCGAGGTACTTCTTCGCGCGGTAGCAGAAGAGGTCCACGGCCCGCGCCGCGTCGGCGTCGCCCGCGCGCTGGTCCAGCAGCTCCTGCATGCTGGCGCTGGAGCCCGAGATTCCCAGCAGCCCGGATTCGCGATTGATGAGGGTGCCCAGCGCCGCGCCCGACATGCCGCGTTGCTGCATCAGATGGACGATCAGCTCGGCGTCGATGTCGCCCGCGCGCGTGGCCATCACCAGGCCGGAGGCCGGGGTGAAGCCCATGCTGGTGTCGATCGATGCCCCATCGCGGATCGCGGCCATGCTGGCGCCGCTGCCCAGGTGCGCCACCACCACCCGCCCGCCGGCCTGCGGGCCATCGAGGCGGCGCAGCTCCGCGGTGATGAATTCGTAGGACAACCCGTGGAAGCCGAAGCGGCGCAGGCCTTCGGCATGGAAGTGGCGCGGCAGCGCGTACATCTGCGCCGCTTCCGGAAGGTTCTTGTGGAACGCGGTGTCGAAGCAGGCCACCTGCGCCAGCCGCGGAGACTCGCGCGCGACGTGGCGGATGGCGGCGATGGCCTGCGGCAGGTGGTCGGGCAGCAGCGGCGCCACCGCGTCGAGCGCGGCCAGCAGTTCGGGCGTGACCCGTTGCGGGGCGAAGTGGTGTGGCCCGCCGTGGACGATGCGGTGTCCCACGGCGTGCAGCGGCATCCGCTGCTCCCGCAGCCACGCGAAGGTGGTCCGCAGGGCCGCCTCGTGCCCGCCCGCAGGGCTGGCGCTGCTTTCATGGGCGCCAAGTGGCAGCGGTTCGCCACCCGTGAGCCGGAACAGTGCCGCCTTGACGCTCGACGATCCGGTGTTGATCGCGAGGATCGCCCGGTCGCCGTCCGCTGCCTCTTCGCGGGCGGGGTCGAGGACGGCGGGCACGTCAGTCTTCCGAAACCGCCCGGACGTCGTAGCCGCCGGATTTCTCGTCGCGCTCCAGGTCCAGCAGGCCACGCGAGCGCGCCTCCTCCAGCAGCTGGTTGAACGAGCGGAAGCCGTAGTAGCTCTCGTTGAAGCCGGGTTTGCGGCGCTTGAGCGCCTGCTTGATCATCGAGCCCCAGATCACCTCGTCGTCGCCGCGTTCTTCGACCAGCGCCTCGAGGGTCTCGAGCACGAGGTCGATGGCTTCCTGCTCCTTGTTTTCGTCCTTCCCGGCTTCCTCCTTCCTGGCGGTGGCGCGGCCCGCGGGCAAGGCCGCGGCGGCGGCCTTGCCCGCGGGGCGGCGGCGGGCGGCGGGCGGGCGCGTCTTCTGCTCGCGCACCAGGTCGTCGTAATAGATGAATTCGTCGCAGGCCGCGACCAGCAGGTCGGAGGTGGACTTCTTCACGCCCACGCCGATCACGGTCTTGTCGTTTTCGCGCAGCTTGCTCACGAGCGGCGAGAAGTCGGAATCGCCGCTCACGATCACGAAGGTGTCGACGTGCGCCTTGGTGTAGCAGAGGTCGAGCGCGTCGACCACCATGCGGATGTCGGCGGAATTCTTGCCGCTCAGGCGCACGTGCGGGATCTCGATCAGCTCGAAGGACGCCTGGTGCATGGGCGCCTTGAATTCCTTGTAGCGGTCCCAGTCGCAATAGGCCTTCTTCACGACGATGCTGCCCTTGAGCAGCAGGCGCTCGAGGACCTTGCCGATGTCGAACTTGTCGTATTTCGCCTCGCGCACGCCGAGCGCCACGTTCTCGAAGTCGCAGAACACGGCCATGCTCTTGATGTCGTTGGTATTCATGTCTTCATTGTCCTCCACAAACGGAAAAGCCCGGTTTCCCGGGCTTTTCGGCAAACAAGCTGCGCCTCTGGAACGCTGCCTGCTTACTTGATGATGCGAATGTTCGTCGCCGCGGGACCCTTGGGGCCGTCGCGCGATTCGAATTCGACTTTCTGCGATTCCTGGAGCGACTTGTAGCCGTCCATCTGGATTTCGGTGTGGTGGGCAAAGAGGTCCTTGCCGCCGCCATCCGGAGTGATGAAGCCGAAACCCTTGGTGTCGCTGAAGAACTTGACGGTGCCTGTAGCCATGGTGGTGTTTCCTTCCAATTGATTTTGTCCGGGCGAAACCCGACCCGGACTGCGGGTCACGATGATCAAGGAAGGGAATTGACTGCCACTGCAGACACCGCGCTGAAGGCGGCGTGGGAGGGAGACTGGTACTTCACTTCACTGCTTGACTATCTTGCAGGCGAATCATACCACGCGAGGCACCCTTTTCCCCGCGGGGCGCCGGTGACGGTTGGAATAAAATGGCGAATGACCAAGCCATTGACCGAAGCAGAAACCGACCGCCTCGAGGAGTTCCTCAACGCCGCCGAGCGCATCGAGGACACCCTCCCGCTGGATACCGTGCAGGGCCTTTTCGCCGCCATCGCGGGAACCGAGGTCGCACGCGAGCGCTGGCTGCCCGAGGTGCTGGGCGAGGGCCACGCATTCGCGTCGAAGGAGGAGGAGGGCGCGATAACCGGGCTGCTCGAGCGTTTCCGCGAGGACACCAAGCGCCAGCTCGACGAGGGCGGCGGCTTCGACTTCATCCTGTACGGGCCCGACGGGGAAGAGGAGGACTTCGCGCCCTGGGCGCAGGGCTACCTCATCGGCGTGGACCTGTTCGAGCCGCCTTGGGACGAGGTGCTTGAGGCCGAGGACCTGGACAACATGTTGTTCCCCTTCCTCGCGCTCACCGGCCAGGCGAAGGAGATGGCGCTGGAGTCGGGCGAGGAATGGATGTCCGATGCCGAGGAGGCGAAGATGCTGGCCGAGATCCGCGCCGGCTTCGCGGATCACCTGTTCGAGGTTCGGCGCTACTGGTTCGACCGCAGCATCCCGCCGACCGTCAAGCGCGAAAGCCCCAAGGTCGGCCGCAACGACCCGTGCCCCTGCGGCAGCGGCAAGAAATACAAGGGCTGCCACGGCAAGTAGCTTGATCCAAATAAAACACCCGCCGAAGCGGGTGTGAGTACTGGGTGTGCCTGCAACCCTCAGTTTGCGAGGGTGCGCAGGTTTGCCGCCGCGGGGCCTTCGGGACGAATCTCCACCTCGTATTCGACGCGCTGGGTGGCTTTGAGCTTCTTGACTCCAGGCGTGCGGATGGCTGATTGGTGAACGAAGATCGGCGGGCCGCCGAGGTCGGGCGTGATGAGTCCGAAGCCCTTGGCGTCGTTGAAAGAGCGCACGACGCCGGTGACCGTCTTGGCGGGTTCCGTCATCAGGCGGGCCGGATCTTGGAAGCGGCCGGACCCTTCTGACCCTGGATCGGCTCGTATTCCACTTTCTGTCCTTCTTGCAGCGATTTGAAACCCGTGCCCTGGATTTCCGAATGGTGGGCAAAGAGATCCTTGCCGCCATCGTCCGGGGTGATGAAGCCAAAACCTTTAGCGTCGTTGAACCACTTGACGGTACCTGAAGCCATGTTCAATTCCTTCCTTGTATGAAAATCCGGGCGGTCCCGGCCGGGTCGGGTCAGCTATCAAGGGGGGAATTGACTGCCACTTCGGACTCCGCCAGGACTCTGCGGGGAGGGAGGGGACTGAAACTTCGCTCTTGATGAGCCTGCCGCGCATTGTACAGCGTTGTTTTTAACAGTGTTTGCCTGTATGCGGCGGGCAGGTTTCAGCCCTCCATCATGCGCATGCGGCGCGCCTGCTCCTCGAGCTCCGCGTCGCCGATCTCGCGCACCACGCCTTCGAGGTCCACTTCCCCGTGTTCGAGCTCGAAACGCCCGGTGAGCTCGCTCGCGGCGGTGAGCACCCCGGCCTGGTAGAGCGCCCAGATCTCGCCGTCGTAACGGGTCTCGAGGATCTCGGGCGCGAAGCGGCCGAAAAACGCGCGCAGGTTGCCGACGTCGCGCGCCAGCATCGTGGGTGCGTGGTTGTTGCCGGCGGCATCAACGGCCTGCGGCAGGTCGATGATCACCGGGCCATCGGCGCCGGCCAGGATGTTGAACTCGCTCAGGTCGCCGTGGATCACGCCCGCGCAGAGCATGCGCACCACCTCCGCGATCAGGCGCGCATGGTAGTCGCGCGCCTCGTCGGCGGTGAACTCGACGTCGTTGAGCCGGGGCGCGGCGTTGCCGTCGGCGTCGGTGACAAGCTCCATCAGCAGCACGCCGGCGTGGAAGTTGTAGGGCTTCGGCACGCGCACCCCCGCGGCCGCCAGCCGGTACAACGCGTCCACCTCGGCGCTTTGCCAGGCTTCTTCCTGCGCCGCGCGGCCGAACTTCGAACCCTTGGCCATGGCGCGCGCCTGGCGTGAATTCTTGGTCTTGCGGTTCTCGGTGTAGTCGACGGCCTGGCGGAAGCTGCGCCTGTCGGCTTCCTTGTAGACCTTCGCGCAGCGCACCTCGCCGCCCGAGCGCACCACGAAAACCATCGCCTCCTTGCCGCTCATGAGCTGGCGCACCACCTCGTCGATCACACCTTCCTCGACGAGCGGCTGGAGCCGTTTCGGGATCTTCATCCCGACATTGTGACTGGGTGCGGATTCCAGCGCACACTCGGGCCATGAACCGTGCCCTTTTGCTGCTGCTGGCGATGGCCCTGTCCGGCTGCGAATACCTCGGCACCGATGTGGCCACGCGCATCCGCCTCTCGCTGCTGGAGGCGAAGGCGCAGATGGACAAGGCGGGCCAGGATTCGCTCACGATTCTGGTCAAGCCCAACCACTGGCCCGACGGCTGCCCCGAACCGGCCGGCTACCGCGTGACGCTTTCGCCCTACAAGGGCAACAAGCAGGTCTCGGTCGGCGACATCAACATCCAGTGCCAGGGCAAGCGCACCTATTACACCGGCTTCGGCAGCGAGGAGATCTTCGTCACCCGCGACATCACCGTCGAGAAAAAACCCGGTGATGCGTTGCGCATCACGCTCAGGCGGGCGAAGGCCGGCGTCGAGGTCGTGGGGCTCGAGTAGCTACACCTTCGCCGGCGCCTTGAGCTCGCCGCTGCGGATCAGGCGGTCGAGCTCGCCGGCGCCGCCCACCAGCACGCCCTTCACGAACACCATCGGGAACGTGGGCCACCCGGTCCACATCTTGAGCGCGCCGCGCGGGCGCCACTGGCTGAAGTAGCCGCCGTAGCCGAGGTACTTGTACGGGATGCCCGCGGCGTCGAGTGCGCGGCGCGCACGCCATGGAAAGGGGTTGATCCGCATCCCGACCACCACGACGTGGTGGGCGCCGATGGCGGCCTTCACCTCGGCCACGATGGCGGCGTTCCATCTCGCCACGCGCTCGCGGATGGCGGGATGGATGCGGGATTCGTCGAGGATCTGGCGATTCATTCTGGCGGCCTCCGTGGGCGGGGAATCCCGGCGGTCCGGGAAATGACCCTCCCAGTTATACCCGCGGGAATAAACTCCCGGGATGTCCGCCATTCCCGCCAGTCCCTTCACCGCCTGGAACCCCGGCCTGGAATCCCCGGTGCCCACGGCCTTGCAGGCGCAGTGCACCAACCACCGGCCTGAAAACGTCTCGACCAGCCTGCAGGCCGCGCGCGAACTGCGCGACCTCACCGGCCTGGACATGGCCGATCTGGTCGCCTTCCGTCCGCAACGCCTGGCGCTGCACGAGCTGCTGATCCGGGTCACCGCCAACGTCTCGGTTCCCGATGGCGATCGCATCGGCGACCTCGGGGTCAACTTCCGCCGGCTCACGCGTGCGATCCTCGCAAGCCACATCGAGCCGCGTCTGGCGCAGGTGGAATCGGCCTACGTCGCGGTGCGCCAGAAGACGCTGAAGGCCGTCACGCAGGGCATCGATGCCGCGGCATCCTCCAGCAAGCCCGAGACGCTCATCGCCGCCTGGAACAAGGTGGCCCACGGCACCGGCGACAGCACGCAGAAGTCGATCCACCGCGCGCTTGCAAGGGTCGCATCGGCGCTGATCGTGCGGCACGGGCGTCTCTGGGGGCCCCGCGAGCTGCTGGCGGCGCTGGTCACCGACATGGCGTGCAACGAGGCCGGCAGCGATGCCATCGGCACGCTGATCGAGCCGTGGGTGCTCGAAGGTGCGGTGAAGGAGGGCTTTCGAATCCTGCCGCGCCAGGAATCGCCCGTGGTGATGAACACGAAAGGCGCCTCCGCCGCGGGCAAGAGCACGCTGCGCCCGCTGCAGCGTGCGCTCACCGCCGAGATCGGCGTCGACTGGAGCGACTTCTCCCTCATCAGCCCCGACATCTGGCGCAAGCAGCTGCTCGACTACAACAGCCTCGGCGAAAACTTTCGCTACGCGGGGCCGTTCACGGGTGAGGAGTTGCGGGTCATCGACCTCAAGCTCGACCGCTACATGGCGGACAAGGCGGCGCGCGGCGGGATGACCCACATGCTGATCGACCGCTTCCGCTTCGACAGCTTCGCGCCGGATTCGGACGAGGCCGGCAGCAACCTGTTGACGCGCTTCGGGCGCACCGTCTACCTCTTCTTCGTGATCACGCCACCGGATTCACTCGTGGAGCGCGCCTGGGCGCGCGGGCTGGAGTTCGGGCGCTACAAGGCGGTGGAAGACACCCTCGGCCACGGCGTCGAGGCGTATGCGGGCATGGGCCAGATCTTCACCACGTGGGTACGCCGGCGCGACAAGCGCGTGCATTTCGAATTCCTCGACAACACCGTCGCCCTCGGCGAGCGCCCGCGCACCGTGGCATTCGGATGGAACGACATCCTGCGAATCCTCGACGTGAAAAGCCTCATCGACGTGGAGCGCTTCCGGCGCGTGGACACCGACGCGCGGTCGGCCGCGGCGATCTGGCGCAATCCCTCCGAGCTGGTTCCGGGCAACAACCTGGGATTCCTGCGCCAATGCATGGGTGAGTTCCGCGAGATCCAGTTCGTGCACCCGGCCACCGGGCGCGTCTACCTGCAGGTCTCCGGCGGCGCGCCGGCATGGGTCGACCGTGGCGTGTTCGAGGAGGTCACGCGCAACCTCGACACCCGCACCGGGCTGCAGGCCGTGGTCCCCGGCGCCTTCGATGCATCCTTGCCGATCCGCGAGGGCACGCCGGTGCCCGAGGCCGAGAGAAGACACACGTTGGGGCAGTGGCCCTAGCTCTGCTTTCGGGGCTGTTCGTGTTCATCTGGGCGACCGGTTTCATCGTCGCCGGGATCGTGTCCTCACACGCCGATCCGCTCACGTTCCTCGCCGTGCGGCACGTGGTGAGCATCGTGGTGTTCGCGGGGCTGTCGCTGGCGGTGCGCGCGTCGTGGCCGCGCAGCCCGCGGGTGTGGCTCGACGCGCTGATCGCCGGGATGTTGCTGCATGGGCTCTACCTCGGCGGCGTGTTCTGGGCCGTGCGCCGCGGGTTGCCGCCCGGGCTCACCGCGCTGGTGACGGCGTTGCACCCGCTTTTCACCGCGGTCCTGGCGTTGCCGCTGCTGCACGAGCGCCTCGACGCCCGGCAGTGGGGCGGCATCGCCATCGGCGTGGCGGGAGTGGCGATGATCGTGGCGCCGAAGTTGGGGCGCATCGACGGGGTGCCGCTGCTGTCGCTTGGTGTCGCGCTGGTCGCGACGCTGGCCTTCACGCTCGGCACTTTGTGGCAGAAGAAATCGCGCCCGCCGATGGATCTGCGCGTGAACGCGGCGATCCAGTTCGTGGGCGCGCTGGTCCTCACCGCGCCGGTGGCCTATGCAACGGAGGCGGGCCACTTCGACCGCAGTCCCGCGCTCTGGGGCGCGCTCGCCTGGGCGGTGCTCGGGCTTTCGGTGGGCGGCATCTCGATCCTGCTGGCGCTGCTCAAGCGCAAGCCGGCTTCGAAGGTGGCGCCGTTGCTTTATTTCTCGCCGCCGGTGGCCGCACTCATGGCGTTGGTCCTGTTCGGGGAGACTCTGGGGACGATCCAGCTGGTCGGCATGGCGCTTGCCGTGCTCGGGGCCTTCGCCGCGCGCCGTTGACTGCTCAGCGCGTGGGCCAGGCCACCCGGCCGATGGTCACCGAGTCCTGCGAGTGCAGCGCCTTCATGACCAGCGCCCGGCTTTCCTCGATGTGCACCCTGGCGGCGTTTGCCGCCGCCGCCGCATCGCCTTCGGCCAGCGCGCGGATGAGGTCCTCGTGCTGCGAAGCCTGGCTTTCGTGGGCCGCGCGCATCGAGCCGCCGCGCCAATCGGGCGAGAAGAGCCCCAGGTGCAGCAGGCGCGCCATGTCGTCGATCAGTTGCGCCATCATCGCGTAGAGTCGCTGGTTGCCGGTGGCCGCGGCGATCGCGAGGTGGAAATCGCGGTTGGCCTTGAGGAAGGCGAGCTCGGCCTGCTCGCCCCTGGAGGCGCCCGGCGCCACGTTCACGCGCCGCAGGTCCGCCACGTCGATGCGCCCGATCGCCAGGCGTGCGATGCCCGGCTCCACGACCAGCCGCAACTCGAACAGGTCCTGCACGCTCTTCAGGGTGATCGGGGCGATCAGGTAGCCGTGGCGCGGCACGGCTCGCACCAGGCCTTCCTGGCTCAGGCGCATGAGCGCGGCGCGCACCGGCGCCTTGCCCATCCGGTACCGGTCGCAGACGCCGCTTTCGGTGACCTGCGCGCCCGGGGATAACGCGCAACGGATGATGTCGCGGCGCAGCGCGTCATACGCCCTGTCGCCGAGCGGGCGATTGTGCAACGCGGTGTGTAGTACTGACATTTCAGAGGGTTCCTGTAGGGGTGAATCTGCTGCAATCGGCCACTCATCTGACATGTTACACTGCGCCCCAGACCCAGGAGGAGGAAAAAATGACAACCGAAACCACGGCGCGGCACTTCGCGCCCGAACACCGCCAGGTGGAAGCGCAGGACTGGGCCATGCAGCGTTTCCCCGGCCAGACCTGCAAGATGATGTTCCACCCCAATCCGCAGCGACCCACGGAGCCCAACGCGGGCCTGGTGCGCTACGAGCCGGGCGCCTGGCATCCGCGCCACAGCCACGACTTCGCGCAGGTCTGGTACGTGCTGGAGGGCGAGTTCCAGTACGGCGACGAGAAGATGGGCCCGGGCACCATGGTCTACCACCCCGACCCGCACACCGAGCCGGACCTGAAGACGGAGACCGGCGGATTGATCCTCTACGTGCAGTACCCCGGCCCCACAACCGGCGCGGCCCCGATCTACGACGGGCGGTTCAACCTCAAGGAGCGCAAGTCGATCGGGGAGGAACGCACCGACATCTGAGTCATTTCGCGGGCGCGGCCTTCGCCCAGAGCTGCTGGATCGCGGGCATGACGAAGAACTGGCCGAAAGCGTCGCCCCGCCGCCTTACGGTTGGTTACCCGTGTATCCGCTCCTCACGCGCCGGCAGAGTCGCAGGGTGGATAATGGCCGCGGAGGCTCCATGAAAACGACGATGATCCTGGTCGCGGGCGTGCTTGCCCTGGCCGCCTGCTCCACCAACGAGAAGCTCGATTCGGCGCGCGAGTGGCAGCGCGCGGAATGCAACCGCATCATCGACAACGAGTCGCGCATGCGCTGCATGCGCAGGGTGGACGACGATTACGGCCGCCGCCGCGAGCAGGCGGAAGCCAACGCGCGCAAGCGCTAGGGCTTGCCTAGCAGTCGCTGCCGATTGTCATCCGGGTCACGAATTCGGCGGCCTGCGATTTTTTCGCGGTGGCGAAGACCCCGTGCCACTGGTTGGGGTGCGCGCCGGCCATGCTCGATCGCCCGGGCGGCACCGCGAACTGGTCGGTCTGGGTGAACTCCACATCGGGGCCCGAAACCATCTCGACACACATCTTCGCCTTGCCGCTGGTGATCGAGACCTTTCGATCGGAGAATTTCTTCATCTCGTTGAGCGAGTGGATGTTCCACTCCCAGGTGCGCGGCACGGCCGAGGCGACCACGTCGCGAACCAGCACGACGTTGGGGCGCGTGTAGAGGATCGAACGTTCGGCGCGGGTGAGCGCTCCGCCGTAGGCCTTCTCCGCGCGTCCCACCGCCAGCGCGCGGGTGGCGTCGGACTGGAACTTCTCGATCTCGCCGGCGAACTGCTTGCCGTCCACGCCCTGACCCTGGCCGCCGTCGAAGGTGATGGCGTTGGCCGATCGCGTCTGCTTGTACCAACCGGTCCAGTGCGCGGTGCGGTAGTCGTCGTAGTAACCCGACTTGATCGCCAGCCGTTCGCCGCGATAGTTGATCACGAAGCTGTTCTGGTCGGCGTGGCTGTGGTTGTACGAGCCGTACGGGCTGCTCTTGAAATAAACCGAGGCGCGGTCGGGATCGGCGAGCGAGCTGTGCATCGCCACCCATCCGATGGAAGGGAAATACGCGTCGTCGGGCGTGCCCTCGGGAAACGTCGCGCTTGCGCGCGGGGTCCTCGGCGCCAGCAGAAGCTCGAGGCGCGCGGGGTCTTCGCCCGAAAGCTGCGCGGCATACCAGGCGCCGAGCGCGCTGGGCGCGAAACTCGCCAGCGCGTCGGCCACGCGATCCTGCAGTTCCGCGGGCTTGCGTTCCGCGCCATCGCCGAAGGCGCCCGATGGCGCGCCGGGCGGCAGGAAATAGGCGAGGAAGCGCCCGTGGTTGCGCACCCATTCCTTCCTCGCGATATCCACGCCCGCCGCATTGCGCAGGACGTACCAGGGCACCAGGTTGCTCTGCGTGTCCCACAATCCCTGCGCGGTCCCGTTGCCGAAGCCGCCGTCGCCACCGCCCCATGGGCTGGTCCACACCACCGCGGTGCGCACGGTGTGGCGGAACCAGTCGTCGGCCTCCGGAATGTCCCCGGCCACCAGCGCGGCAATGGCGGCCGTCACCGTGAGCGTCATGTTGCCGTGTGAGTCGTATGGATAACGCGACAGATCGCCGCCGACGATCTTGCGTTCCATGTCGGCTACGCGGGCGCTGATGGCCGACAGGATGAGGCGGCGCTGGGCCTGGTCGAGATAGTCGTAGGCCCAGTCGTAGCCAAGCGCCAGGGTCCACGCGATGGTGCGGCTTGCGGTGTCGTTGTTGGCGTACGAAAGCGCGCCGGTTGTGCTCCAGCGTGCCTGCGCGGTCAGGCGGCGCGCGGCGTCCTTGCCATATCGCGGCTGGCGCGTCGCGGCCCAGGCGAGTGCGGCGGCCAGCGTGCGCTTGTGCTCGGCCACCGCATCTTCGTAGTTGGCATTGGCCGATTGCGCCCTGGGCTCGGGCTGCACGTCGACGTGTATCTTGCCGTCGACGCCGGACAGCAGTTCGTGGAAACCTTTCGAGCGTTCCGCGAGCAGGGCCGGGAGCGGGTTGGCATCGCCCCGTGCCCAGCTGCGCGGGTGCGGCATCTGCCTGGCGCGCTGGAGCATCTTCTCTTCATCGGGCAGCACGAAGGACACCGCGTCACGGGTGATGGTGAAGCGGCGCGCCTGGCTCTCGTCGCCGCCTTCCACCTTGACGCGCCACTGGTACGCCCCCGCGGCCAGCGGCCGGTCCCACGCCAGCCAGTTATTGGTGGTCCGGCGCGTCTCGCTGCGCCCGTCGGGGTGCAGCAGCGTGAGCACATAAGACTTTTTCCCGTCCTGCGGTGGCCAGGTGAATTCGGGGGGCGATTGGGTGACCGTTGCGCAGTCGGCGGGCCGCACCGGCGCGAGGGTGGGATCCGATCGGACCAGGATGTCGGAGAATGTCCCGCACGTTTGTGGCGCGGCATCCACGGCTTGTGGTTCCACGGCCCACGTCCAGCAGGATGTGGCGAGGAAGCAGGCGGCAAGCGTGGCGCGGCGGCGTCGATGCAGGCGTGGGGGCATGCAGGCATGGTGCCCGCGTTGTTTTTCAGCGCGCCCATCGCGCGCGGTGCGCGCCATGATCCATCAGGGCGGGAATGAAGAACAAGACGTTCGACGGCGGGGCCGATTTCCGCTCTTCGGCGCCACCACGCCGCAGGAGACGAAGGCCGAGCGCAAGGTGTACCTGGCCAAGCGCTACAAGCTGCTCGACGACCCGCTCGAGGGCAGCGCGACTACCTCTTCGGCAGCCGATTCACGGCCGCGGGGCCCGACACACGACTCAGCGGCGGTAGTAGCGGCGTTCGTCGTAGTAGTAGCGTGGCTCTTCGTAGTATCCCGGCGCCCCGTAGTAGAGCGGCTCGTATCGGGCTTCGCGATAGGCCACGCGCGGCGCGTAGCGGGGAGTGGGTTCGTAGTAGCGCTGCGGCACCGGCTCGTAGCGGACCGGCGGCGCGGAGTAGCCGCGGTCGTAGCCCCGGTCGTAGAAGCGCGGCTGGTAACGGTTGTCCTGGTAACGCCCCGGACGGCTGTAGTAGCGGTCGCGGCGGTGGTGGTCGCTGGCGATGGCGGTGCCGAGCACCGCGCCTACCGCGGCGCCCACTGGCCCGCCAACGGCCGCGCCGATGGCCGTGCCGACGATCGCCCCACCCACCGGGTCGTGTGCGCTGGCATCGCTGGTGTAACCGGCCAGCGCCATCAGTCCGGCGGCGAACACCCAGAGCTTGCGATTCATGGTCGACTCCCTTCGATTGGGTGGCTCGAATCTAGCGGGGCGGGGCGAAAAGGGGAAGCTTTGTTACAAATGCCGCCCCTGGGCCGTTTGGACTATCGCTTGCGGAACACCGCCTCGCAGGGATCGTTGGTGCGGGCCTCGCGGGCATCGGCCGCGGCCGTGGCCACTGCGCTGAGGCCGAGGGTCGCGATGGCCGCTACGCCGCGGGCGATGGACTTCGGCGCCGCCGCTGTGTCGAGCTGCATCTTCGGCGTGCGGATCGGCCCGGTGATCTTCACGTCACCCAGGATGGCGGCAAGATGGACACCCGAGGTGCCCTTGAGGCGCCCGCGCAGGTCGATTGCCTGCGCGTCCATGTCGACCCAGCCGGAGGTGAGCAGGTGGCTCTGGTCCGTGCGCGCGCCGATGATGTCGTCGCCCTGCGCCTTGCCACCGCGGAAGGCGAGGGCGTAACCCACACA
>JBBREI010000061.1:0-18923 GCA_038203035.1 Burkholderiales bacterium | reverse complement strand
GAGGCGGTCGTCGTGGAAGACGCCGTCACCGCCGGCAGGGGATTGTTTCCGCTGACCTTCGGCGCGGCGCCGCATGACTGGCTGCAGATCACCGGCGGCTCGATCGGCTTCGCCTTTCCCGCGGCGACCGGCGCGGCCGTGGGCGCGCCGGGGCGCAAGGTCGTGTGCCTGCAAGCCGACGGCGGCGGCATGTACTCGCTGCAGGCGTTGTGGACGCAGGCGCGCGAGAAGCTCGACGTGGTCAACGTGGTGTTCGCCAACGGCCGCTACGCGATCCTGCAGGGAGAGCTCGCGGCGGTCGGCGCGAAACCAGGGCCGGCCTCGACGGAGCTCTTCGACATCACGCGGCCCGATATCGACTGGGTGAAGCTCGCGGAAGGCATGGGCGTCGAGGCCCGGCGCGTGGATACGCTGGAGGCTTTCGCGGAGGTGTTCGCGTCGGCATGCCGTGGGCAGGGACCTTTCCTCATCGAGTTCCGGATCTAGCTCACCTGCGCTTCCCTAGGCACGGCGGGCGGCGAAGGCTTCGAGCGTGCCGCGCAGGCCGGCATCGATCTCGATGCCTTGCCGCCGGTGGCGCGCCAGGTTCTCCAGTTCGATCTCGCCGGGCAATCGAACCGGTTGCGCCGGATTCGCGCGCGGCGTCCCGTGAACGATCCCCGCGAAATCGTTCACGCGCTCGGCGAGCCACTCGGACGATCCCAGGCGGCGCGTGTCGATGGCGAGGAAAAACTGGCCCAGGTTGCCCGGCTCCGTGGGCTGGTCGAGCCACGACTTGACGTGTGTGAGGTAGGCGCCGCCCGAAAGCACGCCGGCCAGCAGGTCGACCATCAGCGCGAGGCCATAACCCTTGTAGCCGCCGAAGGGCAGCAGGAACCCGTCGAGGGCCGCGGCGGGATCCGTGGTTGCGTTTCCCTCGCGATCCGTGGCCCAGGTGGCGGGGATCTGCGCGCCGCGCCTGGCCGCCGCGCGAATCTTCCCGCGCGCCACGACGCTCATCGCCATGTCGAGGATGATCGGCTCGCCACCCGGGCGCGGCACGCCGATGCCGAGCGGATTGTTACCCAGGCGCTCCTCGCGCCCGCCGGTGGGGGCGATGGTGGTGCTTGCGTTGCTGCCGATGATCATCGCGAAACCCTGTTCCGCGGCGAGGTAGCAATACGGTCCGATCGCGCCGAAGTGGTTGCCGTTGCGCACCAGGGCGAATCCGACACCAAACGCGCGCGCGCGCTCCATCGAGGCTTCCAGCGCGCGCATTCCCACGAGCGGACCGATCGCGCCGTTGCCGTCGACCTTCGCGATCGCCGGTGCGGCTTCCTCGACCAGCACCCGGGCATCGGCGCGGATCGCGCCCGCGTCGATGCGCTGCCCGTACGATTCCAGCCGCGACACTCCGTGTGCGCCGTGGCCGAAGAGATCCCCCATCACCAGGATGCGCGCGACCTGCGCCGCGTCCGCGGTGGACAATCCCAGTCCCACGAGCGCCCGCTTGGCGAGGCTCGACAGCTCGACTTCGGTCATTCGCCGGTGATCTTCGCCTCGCGCACGACCTTGCCCCAGGTCTCGGTCTCGCGTTCGATGTAGCGCGCGAGCTCTTCGCGCGTGGTCGGCATCGGCTCCAGGCCGTGTCTGGCCAGCTCGGAATTGACAGCGGGGTCGTTAAGCACCTTCACGAGTGCGCGGTTCCAGTAGTCGAGGATCTCCTTCGGCACCTTGCTCGAGGCCACGAACGCGTACCAGTTGGTGGCCTCGAAGCCGGGATAACCTGATTCGGCCACCGTCGGCACGTTCGGCATGGTGGCGCTGCGCTTCGCGCCCGTCGTCGCCAGCGCGCGCAGCTTGCCGGCCTCGATGTGCGGGGCGGCGGTGGAGGGAACCGAGGGATACATCGTGACGCGGCCACCCAGTAGATCGGCCATGGCGGGCCCGCCGCCCTTGTAGGGAACGTGGACGATGTCGATGCCCGCGCGTTGCTTGAAGAGCTCCCCGGTGAGGTGCCCCGCGCCTCCAATGCCCGAGGAAGCGTAGTTCAGTTCCCCCGGCTTGGCCTTGGCGAGCGCGACGTATTCGGCGAGCGTCTTCGCGTTCACGCTCGGGTGCACCACGATCACGTTCGGGAAGACCACCCCCATGGTGAGGGGCGCGATGTCCCGCTTCGGGTCGTAGGGGAGGTTCTTCGTCATGGCGGGCGCGACCGACATCGGGCCCACCGAGGTGAGGTGGATCGTGTAGCCGTCCGGTGTGGCGTTGGCCACGTGCTGCGCGGCGATGTTTCCGCCGGCGCCCGCCTTGTTCTCGACCACCACCGGCTGGCCGATGTTTTCGGCGAGTTTCCTGGCGACGATGCGCGCCGCCGTGTCGGTCCCCCCGCCGGCGGCGAAGCCCACGGTCAACGTCACCGCGTGGTTGGGAAATCCGGATTGGGCGGAAGCGGTGGCGGCCAGCGCCAGCGCCGCCGCGGAAAGCAACCATCGGGTGGTGCGGATCATCGTCTCTCCTTCGCTTTTTTCTGGGTGGGATGGGACTGCTATTCGCGGTAGAAGACGCCCTGGACGCGCCCGCGGATCGTCAGGCGGTGGGTGACGCGTTCACTCATCGCCCCGAACCCGGCCGCGGGCCTGCTTCTTCACCCCGGTCTGTTTCTTGGCGCCCAGCCGGCGCTCGCGCGAGGCGCGCGTGGGCTTGGTGGCGACGCGCTTCTTCGGGACGTGGTTCAGGCGCGTGAGCTTCTCGACCAGGCGTTCGTAGGCGATTTCGCGGTTGCGGTGCTGCGACGACGAGTCCTGGACGGCCACCACCACGCCCGAGGGCAGGTGGCGAAGGCGCAGGGCGGATTCGGTCTTGTTCACGTGCTGGCCTCCGGGACCGCTGGCACGGAAGACGTCGACCTCCACCTCGCGCTCGAGGGTCTCGCGGTCGGTTGCGTAGGGCGGGGGGCTCAGGGGGACGCGTGTAGCCATGACGTGATTCCAGTGAAGATGGTTACAGCTGTATTCGCGCGCGGTTACGGCTGTATTTGCCCGGCGCCGCGTTTGTGAACGCCGTCACAGGCAATAGTTTCCCTCCGGATGAAGATGGGCCGTCAATCAAACGCGGCGACACGCAGGGGAGCGAAATGAAAACGAACCAGAAAAAAATCGGCACGGTGCTGGCGTCGCTGATGCTCGTGGCCACCCTCACGGCGTGTGCGGTAGCCAGGGATTCGAACCTGGCCGCGACGGCCCCGCCGGTAGTGCAGGCCTATTCGCACGACGTCTACTTCTACTAGATTCCTCCCCGCAAGGCGCACTTGAGGGGCGCCCGCCGAAATCCGGCGGGCTTTTTTTTCATTTCACCCGCATGCCCGGCATCGCTCCGGATTCGGGTGAGAGCAGGTAGATCGAGCTGCCATCGCCCGCGGCGAGCACCATTCCCTGGGATTCGCCGAAGCGCATCTTGCGCGGGGAGAG
The DNA here is from genome assembly GCA_038203035.1 of Burkholderiales bacterium. GTDB lineage: Bacteria > Pseudomonadota > Gammaproteobacteria > Burkholderiales > Usitatibacteraceae > Usitatibacter. Next base: position 15,474 of record JBBREI010000061.1, on the reverse strand, counting down.
GTTGGCCACCATGACGGTCAGGCGGCCCACCAGCTCCTTGGGGGTGTAGGCCGAGCGGATCCCCGCGAACACGGTGCGGCTCTCGATGCCGATGTCGAGTGTCAGTTTGAGCAGCTTGTCGGCATCCGGCACCAGCTCCGCGTCCACGATGCGCGCGATGCGCAGGTCGATCTTGCCGAAATCGTCGATCGAGATGGTTTCGCCCACGGGCAGGATCACCGGGGGCTTGGGCGGCTCTACCGGTTCGAGCTTGAATTCGGGCGCGTCGGGGGCGGCCGCTGCGGGCTTCGGCCCTTCCGCCTTCGCTTCCGACGGCGGTTCCAGCAGCTGGTCGATCTGCTTCTGGTCGATGCGCGATACCAGGTGGCGATAGGCCTGCACGGTGAGGCCGGGCTTGAGCGGCGTGCCGACGTCTTCCCAGGCAAGCGGCTTCTGCGCCAGGAATTCCTCCACGTCTTCGGCCACCTTCGGCAGCACCGGCTTGAGATAGATCGTGAGGATGCGGAAGAGCTCCAGGTAAAGCGTGCAGAACCACTGCAGCGCGCCGTCCTGGCCGGGCTCCTTGGCGATCTCCCACGGCTTCTGCTCGTCGACGTATTGGTAGACGCGGTCGGCGAGGAACATGATCTGGCGGATCGCCAAGCTGAACACGCGCGCCTCGTAGTCGGCGGCGATGGCGTCGGCGAAGCTGCGCACCTCGAACAGGATCGAGGGCGCCTGGTCGTCGGCGGCGGCGGGTGTGGCCGGGGCGGCGAGCGCGCCGCGCATCTTGTGCCTGAGCTCGCGTCCGGCCGTGAGCGGCTCTTCCGACAGCCTGCCGGCGAAGCGCTTGCCGATGAAGCCCGCCGCGCGCGAGGCGATGTTCACGTATTTGCCGACGAGGTCGGAGTTCACCCGCGACAGGAAATCGTCGGGATTGAAGTCCAGGTCCTCGACGCGCGCGTTGAGCTTGGCGGCCAGGTAGTAGCGCACCCATTCCGGGTTCAGGCCCAGGTCGATGTATTTCTGCGGGCTGACCGAGACGCCGCGCGACTTGGACATCTTTTCGCCCGACAGCTGCAGGAAGCCGTGGACGTACACGTTGTCCGGCACCTTGCGATCGGAGAACTTGAGCATCGCGGGCCAGAACAAGGTGTGGAAGTAGATGATGTCCTTGCCGATGAAATGGATCTGCTCCACGTTCCTGTCGGCGAGGTACTTGTCGAAGTCCTGGCCCTTCCTGTCGAGGTAGTTCTTGAGCGAGGCCAGGTAGCCGACGGGCGCGTCGAGCCAGACGTAGAAGTATTTGCCCTTGGCGCCGGGAATCTCGATGCCGAAATAGGGCGAGTCGCGCGTGATGTCCCAGTCGTTGAGCCCGCCGTCGAGCCACTCCAGGACCTTGTTGGAGACTTCCGGCTGCAGCTTGCCGTCCTGGGTCCAGCCGCGCAGGAACTCCACGCAGCGCGGGTCCGAGAGCCTGAAGAAGAAATGCTCCGACTTCCTGAGCACGGGCTTGGCGCCGGTCAGGGCCGAATACGGGTTCTTCAGGTCCGTGGGCGCGTAGACCGCGCCGCAGTTCTCGCAGGAATCCCCGTACTGGTCCTTGGTGCCGCACTTCGGGCAATCGCCCTTGATGTAGCGGTCGGGCAGGAACATCTTCTTCACCGGATCGAAGAACTGCTCGATCGTCTTGGTCTCGATGAAGCCGCTTTTCTGCAGGGCGAGGAAAATCGCCGAGGAGAGCTCGACGTTCTCCGCCGAATGGGTCGAATGGAAGTTGTCGAAGCTGATGCCGAAGCGCTGGTAGTCGCGCTTGTGGCCCTCGGCCACCTTCGCGATCAGCTCCTCAGGGCTCACGCCTTCGGCCTCCGCCTTGAGCATGATGGGGGCCCCGTGGGTGTCGTCGGCGCACACGAAATGCACCTTGTGACCCTGGAGGCGCTGGAACCGCACCCAGATATCCGCCTGCACGTATTCCATGATGTGCCCGATGTGGAACGGGCCATTGGCGTACGGCAGTGCCGTGGTGACGAAAAGCTTGCGGGGCATGTATGGGATTTTGGAGGCTCCGCGATCATAACAAATTGCTTTAAGATTCCATTGATTTCCCGCAACTTTCCGAGCCCACCCCCTATGGCCATCACCGACAAGGACGTCCTCGCGGCGCTCTCCGAACTCATCGACCCGGTCACCGGGCGCAACTACGTCGAGTCGAAGGCGGTGAAGAACGTGAAGGTCGAGGGCGACCGCGTCTCGCTCGACGTGGCCCTCGGCTACCCCGCCCGAGGCGTGATCGAGAAGGTCCGCGCGCAGGTGTCCGAGCGGGTGCGCGCGCTGCCCGGCGTCGCCCACGCGAGCGTCAACGTGTTCTCCAAGATCGTCTCGCACGCGGTGCAGCGCGGCGTGAAGCTCGTCCCGGGCATCAAGAACATCATCGCCGTGGCCTCCGGCAAGGGCGGCGTTGGCAAAAGCACCACCGCGGTGAACCTCGCGCTGGCCCTGGCCGCGGAAGGGGCCACCGTGGGCATGCTCGATGCGGACATCTACGGACCTTCCCAGCCGCTCATGCTCGGCATCACCGGGCGCCCCAGCTCGAAGGACGGCAAGTCCATGGAGCCCATGGAAGGCCATGGCATCCAGGCGATGAGCGTGGGTTTCCTGATCGAGCAGGACACCCCGATGGTCTGGCGCGGCCCGATGGTCACCCAGGCCCTCGAGCAACTGCTCAACGAGACCAAGTGGCGCGAGCTCGACTACCTGGTGGTGGACCTTCCGCCCGGGACGGGCGACATCCAGCTCACCCTGGCGCAGAAGGTGCCGGTCACCGGCGCCGTGATCGTCACCACCCCCCAGGACATCGCCCTCATCGATGCCCGCAAGGGGCTCAAGATGTTCGAGAAAGTCGGCATCCCGATCCTCGGCATCGTCGAGAACATGGCGATCCACGTCTGCTCGAACTGCGGCCATGCGGAGCACATCTTCGGCGCCGGGGGCGGCGCGCGCATGTCGAAGGACTATGACGTGGAGTTCCTGGGCGCCCTGCCGCTCGACATCCGTATCCGCGAGCAGGCCGATTCGGGCAAGCCCACCGTGGTGGCGGACCCGGACGGGGCCGTGGCCGCGATCTACCGCGACATCGCCCGCAAGGTGGCGGCGCGGATCGCGCGCGCCTCCGAGGACCGCACGTCGGTTTTCCCCAAGATCGTCATCCAGAACAATTGAACACCCGCTTTGGCATGAAAGACAGCGGGGCGATCGTTGGAGCGGACGGCAAGCCGCCGCTCGATTCCACGGGCAGGACATCATGAACATCAAGACGGCATGAGCATAAAGAGTGACAAATGGATCCGGCGGATGGCCGCCGAGCACGGCATGATCGAACCGTTCGAAGCCGGGCAGGTGCGCGAAGTCGACGGCAAGCGCATCGTCTCCTACGGCACCTCGAGCTACGGCTACGACATCCGGGCGGCCGCCGACTTCAAGATCTTCACCAACATCAACTCCACCATCGTCGACCCGAAGGCCTTCGATCCCAAGTCGTTCGTCGACTTCAGCGGGCCGGTGTGCATCATCCCGCCCAACTCGTTTGCGCTGGCGCGCACCGTGGAATACTTCCGCATCCCACGCAACGTGCTCACGGTGTGCCTGGGCAAGTCGACCTACGCGCGCTGCGGGATCATCGTGAACGTGACGCCTTTCGAGCCGGAATGGGAAGGCTACGTCACGCTCGAATTCTCCAATACCACCCCGCTGCCGGCGAAGATCTACGCCAACGAAGGCGTAGCCCAGGTGATCTTCTTCGAGTCCGACGAGGTCTGCGAAACGTCCTACCGCGATCGCGGCGGCAAATACCAGGGCCAGGAAGGCGTCACGCTGCCCAAGATGTAGGCGGTCGCGAACCCGGTTGAACTTGCCGGCCCGGCGATGCACGAAGAAATGCAGCGACAAGTGCGAAGAATCACGTCCGCCGCCCTTGTTTTTGTCCTATACTGCGCGCACTTTTTTGCGAATTGAAGGCGTAAGGGACTCTTTCTCAACGCCTTTTCGAGGCCCCTTCGCCGGGGATACAAGGAGGTCATCATGACAAGAGCGAGGAACTGCTGCGGCTCGAATGCCACCGGCCCGGCCGGTATGCGTTTGCTGCACGGTATTCCCCATTCCTGCCACGAAAGACCTCAATGCCCCGAACCGCGACGGTAAAGAAGCTCCGCCCCCAGCCGGAGTTCCCGCTCGACTCCCACCCGGAAACCAGCCTCGACTTCACCCGGGTCAAGCAATACCTCGCCAAACACGCGTACAGGAAACCGGTCCTGCTGATGGACCTGGACATCGTGCGCACCAAGACCCGCCGCTTCCGCGCGAACCTGCCGAAGGTGCGCCCGCACTTCGCCGTCAAGGCCAATCCGGATCCGCGCGTCCTCAAGGTCCTGATGCAGGAAGGCGCCGGCTTCGAAATCGCCTCGATCGCCGAACTCGACATCCTGATCGGCCTGGGCGTGCCGCCGGCCGAGGTGTTCTATTCCAATCCGATGAAGTCGCGCGCGTTCCTCGAATACGCCGCCTCGAAGGGCGTCGAATGGTTCGTGGTCGACAGCGTCGAGGAGATCCGCAAGGTCCAGTCGGTCAAGGCCGACGCCAAGATGTACATGCGCATCGACGCGCCCAACATCGGCAGCGACTGGCCGCTCGCCGGCAAGTTCGGCGCCCACATGCACGACGTGCCGGATCTCATCGACGCCGCGGTCGACTGCAAGGCCGATCTCGCGGGCGTGACCTTCCACGTGGGCTCGCAGTGCCTCAACCCGGAAAACTGGCGCGTCGGCATGGAGCGCGCGCGCAAGGTGTTCGCCTCGATGCGCGCGGTGGGCCTCAAGCCGCGCCTGCTCAACCTCGGCGGCGGTTACCCCGTTCGCCACGTGAAGCCGATCCCGTCGATGGAAACCATCGCCGAAGTGATCAACAAGGAGCTTCGCCACTTCGGTCCCGAGGTGCAGCTGATCGCCGAACCGGGTCGCTACCTGGTCTCGGACGCGGGCTACTTCATCTGCCGCGTGGTCGGCACCGCCACCCGCAACAACCAGCGCTGGATGTACTGGGATGCGGGTGTCTTCGGCGGCGTGATCGAGACCACCGAGGGCCTGCGCTACAACATCTACACCGACCGTGACGGCGAGCCCGTGTCCTACAACGTGGCCGGCCCGACCTGCGATTCGGTCGACGTGGTGATGCGCGAGGAGCTCTTCCCCGGCGACCTGCAGGAAGGCGACTACATCTTCATCAAGAACGCCGGTGCCTACACCACCGCGTACGCGAGCAACTTCAACGGCTTCCCCCTGCCCGAGGTCGCGACGATCGGCAGCTGATGGCCTTCACGCCGGCCGACCCGGAGCTTCGATGGCCCCAAGAGCAGGTGGCGCGCCCGTGACACAGGATTTCTGGGTCGCAAGCGGGTTCCGGCTGCTGGAGGCGACACCGGAAGGCGTCGCGCCCACCCCCGCGTGGCTCGCGCGGTTCCTCGAAGGCCCGGAGCTGGCGCCGCCCCCCGAGGCGGGCCCGCGCGAGCGCGAGGTGTTCCGCCGCCTGGGCGCCGATCCGCTGGCGCGTGTCCCGGGCGCGGCGATGGCCGCGATCGAAGACGCCGACGCCCGCGAGAACTGGGCCGAGTTCCTGCGCTTTCGCGATCGGGTGATGGCGTTCCCGACGCTCGAGGCGTGTTACCTGGATCTTTTCCGGCGCCCGCGGGTGGACCTCGCGCCGCCGTTCGTGGACGCGCTCGCACAAGCCATCGTGCGCGCGATGCTCGACGGCACCGATGACCCCTGGCTGTGCCGCGCCGGCGAGCTTTTTTTCCGCCAGCAGCGCGTGAGCACCGAGGGGGGCCGTGTGCTGGCCGCCGATGCCGCGACGCTGGAGGTTTTTACCGAGACCGGCGGCTTCGGCAACCTGGGGCGCCTGCTGCGCCAGCAGAACACCGCGATGCCGGAAGTGAAGATGGACGTGCTCGGCCGCGAGAATGCGCCCCTCTACTTCCTGCGCGACGCGCTCTTCGCCTTCGTGCTGGACCTTTCGCCGGGAAGCGAAGGAGCCTCGGCCCTGGCGCGGGTCCTCGAGATGTGGGTCGCGCGCATGCTGGGCGTCGCGGTGTCGATCAAGCCTGCCGCTCGCGTGGACGACGAGCGTTGGCGCTGGCACGTGGGACTCGACGTCGATTCCACCGCGCTCCTCAATGCCCTCTACCGTGGCGAGGCGGTGCCGCCCGAAGACCACGAGCGCCTGGCGCTGCTCTTCGAGCTGGCGTTCCTGGACCCCGCCGAGGCCGCGGCGCAGGGCGGTGCTCGCCCGGTGTACCTCGGACTGGCCTGCCGCCCCGACCGCACCTTGCGCATGAAGCCGCAGAACCTGCTCGTGAACCTGCCGCTGGCGGCATCGAACTAGGCATGCGGGGGTAAAATCGCCTTTCAGCCTCAAGGAGCAAGTGATGAACGCATCGATGGAAAGTACCGGCAGCTTCATGCTCAGCAACGAGATCGAGCTGCTCATGTCCGAGCGCGCCAAGCTGCTGCGCGTCGCCGGCGCGGCGGCCCAGTTCGTGGCCGTGATGGAGAGCCGCAACCTGCCCGAGAAGGTGGCCACCGAGGCCGAGATCCTGGCCGAAAGCGTGAACGCGCTGCCCGAGGACACCCTCAAGGACGCGCTGCACGCCATTTCAACCGCCGTCGCCTGAAGCGAGGTCCACCGCGATGAATCCCGATTCGCTCAACATGAGCATCCGCAAGTTCCTCAAGCACGTCGGCGTGCACTCCCAGCGCGAGATCGAGACCGCGGTAAAGGCGGCGATTGATTCCGGCAAGCTCGCCGGCACGGAGAAGCTGCCGGTGAAGATGACCCTCACCCTCGGCGGCACCAGCCTGTCCGTCACCTTCGACGACACCATCGCGCTCGAATGAACGATGCCGGCGTCCCCACCCTGGTGACCTACGCCGACGTTGAGGCCGCGGCCGCGCGCCTGGAGGGCGTGGCCCACCGAACGCCGGTCGCCACCTCGCGCACCTTCGATGCCCGCGCCGGCTGCGAGGCCTATTTCAAGTGCGAGAACCTGCAGCGCATGGGGGCGTTCAAGTTCCGCGGCGCCTACAACGCACTCGCGAGCCTCGGTCCCGAGGAGCGCCGGCGCGGGGTCGTGGCGTTTTCATCCGGCAACCACGCCCAGGCCGTGGCGCTGGCCGGACAGCTGCTGGAGGTGCCGGCGACCATCGTCATGCCCGCCGATGCGCCCGCGGTAAAGGTTGCCGCCACGCGCGGATACGGCGCGCAGGTTGTCCTCTACGATCGCGCGCGCGGCGAAAGCCGCGAGGCCCTCGCCTCGCGGCTCGCTGCCGAAACCGGCGCCACCGTGATCCCGCCCTTCGACCATCCCGCGGTGATCGCGGGGCAGGGCACCGCCGCGAAGGAGCTGATCGAGGACATCGGCCCGCTCGATTTCCTGTTCGTCTGCACCGGGGGCGCGGGCCTGCTGTCGGGGTGCGCCGTGGCGGCGAACCACCTGTCGCCGGGCGTTCGCGTGGTGGGTGTCGAACCAGCCGCCGGGGACGACGCGGCGCGCTCGTTCCACACCCGCCAGCTGGTCACGATCAACGTCCCCGACACCATCGCGGACGGCGCGCGCACGCAGGCCCTGGGCACCATCACGTTCCCGATGGTGCTGCGGCACGTCCACGACATCATCACGGTGACGGACGCGCAGCTCATTGACGCCCTGCGTTTCATCTGGGAGCGCATGAAGCTCGTGGTCGAACCCACCGGCGCGCTGGCGGCGGCGGGTGTCCTCAAGGGCGCCATCGACGTGCGCGATCGCCGCGTGGGCATCATCCTCTCGGGCGGTAACGCCGACCTGAAGGCGGTCGCCGCGCTCTTCGGGTGAGTCTTGCGCTGCCGACGCTCGGGGCGCACGTCCCTCGGCGCGGCAGTGCGCCCATGCGCCTGCTCGGCCGCGTGGTCCTCAAGGCCTTGGGCTGGCGCGTCGAAGGCGAGCTGCCCGACCTGCCCAGGTTCGTGATCGCGGTCGCACCCCACACTTCCAACTGGGACCTGCTGGTGGGTGGCGCGGCCATGTTCGCGCTCGACCTGCGCCTGGCCTTCATCGGAAAACACACGCTGTTCCGCGGGCCGTTCGGCGCCTTCCTGCGCTGGATGGGCGGCATGCCGGTGGATCGCACCAGCCCTCACGGCGTCGTGGCTGAATCGATACGCGCCTTTTCGCTGATGGAGCGGCGTGTGCTGGTGATCGCGCCGGAAGGCACGCGCAGCAAGGTGGAGCGCTTCAAGTCCGGGTTCCTGCATATCGCCCGGGGCGCCCACGTGCCGGTGATGCTCGCGGCGCTGGACTACGGCGAGCGCTGCGTGCGCTTCGGTCCGACTTTCGAGCCCGGTGGCGACATCGAGGCCGAGCGTGTGCGTGCCGAGGCGTACTTCGCGCCGATCCGCGGCAAACGATTGCGCTAGCCTGGTGCGCGCACGCACCAAAACGCACGGCGCGCCGTGTAGCGCTTTTCACAACGGGTCGCGTAAGTGTCTGATTCGTCGTGCCGTGAATGCTGGCACGCTTGCTGCTGAAGTGAAAACGTCGGCTCGCGCCGACGTTTCTCCTCCGAGAGCGGTTTGCCCCTCGCCCAACGGCGCGGGGCATTTTTTTCAGTCCGCGTAGACGCCGGCTTTCTTGATCACCGGGGCCCACTTCTCGATCTCGCTTTTCAGGTGCGCGCGCAGCGCATCGGGCGTGGCGCGGCTTTCGGCCACGGGCTCGGTGCCCAGTTCGGCGAACTTGGCGATCAGGCCCGGATCCTTGAGGGCGACCTTGAGCGCGGCGTTGAGCTTGTCGAGCGCGGCCTTCGGGGTGCCTGCCGGGGCCCACAGGCCGTGCCACACCGCGACCTCGAAGCCCTTCAGGCCTGCTTCCTCGACGGTGGGCAGGTCAGGGAGCGACTTCACGCGCGTCCTGGTGGTGACGGCGTAACCCTTCACCTTGCCGCCCTTGATCTGCGGGGTGGTGTTGGTGGTCTGGTCGCACATGAAGTCGACCTGCCCGCCCATGAGGTCGGTCATCGCGGGGCCCGTGCCCTTGTACGGAACGGTGGTGATGTCGGCCTGGAGGGCGGTCATGAAAAGCATGCCGCACAGGTGCGAGGCCGCCCCCACGCCGGCATTGGCATAGGTGACCTTGTCCTTGTTGGCCTTCACGTAGGTGATCAGCTCCTTCATGTCCTTCGGCGGGAAGTCCTTCTTCGCGATGAAGGTCATCGGTACGTCGGTGATGAGCCCGATCGGCTCCAGCTCCTTCTGCGGGTCGTAGCGCAGGTTGCGATAGAGGGAGACGCTGGTGGAGATGCCGATGTGCATCAGGAGCAGGCTGTAGCCGTCCGGCTTGGCCTTGGCGACCTTTTCCACCCCGAGGGTGCCGCCGGCGCCTGCGGCGTTTTCGACGATCACGGACTGGCCAAGCGTCCTGGTCATCGACTGCGCCATCAGGCGCGCGACGGTGTCCGTGGGTCCGCCGGCGGCGAACGGGACGATGAGGGAAATGGTGCGCGTGGGGTAATCCTGGGCTGCTGCAGTGAGCGCGTACAGAAGCGCAGCGCAGGCGATCGCAAGCCTCTTCATCATGGTGTCTCTCCTTTTGGGGATCATGCGGAAACCGCCGGCCATTATAATCGCCGACGAACCTTCCGCCCCACGCCGTGAGTCTCCTCGCCCTCCTAGCCGCATTGCTCGCCCAACACGCCTGGGTCCCCCGTGGCCGCCAGCCGCTGATGGCCTTCTACGGGAGAATCTGCCTGTCGGCGGCCAAGCGCCTGAACGCCGGGGACCGGAACTCGGGCATCTTCGCCTGGTTCGCGCTTTTGCTCGCGGTGCTTGGCCCCGTGATCCTGGCCACGGCGCTGGCCGCGGCGATCCACCCGGCGGTGCTCTGGGTGGTGGACGTCGCGGTCCTGTACGCAACGATGCGTTTCCTGGGCACGGTGCAGCAGCTCTCCGCCATCGAGAAGGCCCTTCGCGAAGGCGCCGTGCCGCTCGCGGCGAACCTGCTCGGGCAGTGGCAATCGGAGGCGGTCGAAGGTGAGGAGCCCGGTGTTGTGGCGCGGCTGGCGGCGGAACACGCGCTGCGCGAAGCCCATCACGGCACGTTCGGCCCGCTGTTCTGGTTCCTGGTGCTGCCCGGCCCGCTCGGCCTCGTCCTGTATCCGCTCGCGCTGCGGGCGGCGCGCAGCTGGGAGCACCTGGTGGAGCCCGACGAGCGCGACTTCGGATGGTTCGCGGCGCGTGCCTTCCACGTGATCGACTGGATCCCGCAGCGCGCCACGGCATTCGCCTTCGCGGTGGCGGGCAATTTCGAAGACGCGCTGCTGTGCTGGCGCTCGCAGGCGGCGCAGTGGATCCATCCGGAGGAAGGCATCGTGCTGGCGAGCGGCGCGGGCGCGCTCGGAGTGCGCCTCGGGGACCCCGTGCCCGGCCCCGCCGGCCTGCGCGACCGCCCCGGCCTGGGTTCGGGCGACGCGGCCCGGGAGGATGCGCTGGCGAGCCTGGAGGGCCTGCTGTGGCGCGCGCTGATCGTATGGTCGATCGTTTTTTTGCTGGCGGCCGCCATGCAGCTGGTGTAAGGCATTTCCGTTACACTGGCCCGAACAAACGGCGCCCCGTCGCGCCGGCCGGAATTTCTCGAGAGGAGCCTCACATGAAAGTTGTTTCCCGCGTGCGCGCGGCCGTTGTTGCCGCGGCCCTGGCGATTACCCCGGCGTTCGCCGTCGATTCCGTGAAGATGCTGATTCCCGCCAACCCCGGGGGGGGCTGGGACACCACCGGGCGCGAACTCGGCAAGGCGATGACCGCCTCCGGCGCGCTCAAGAACATCCAGTACGACAACAAGGGCGGCGCCGCGGGCGCCATCGGGATCGCGCAGTTCGTGAACTCCTCCAAAGGCGACCCGAACGCGCTGATGATGGGCGGCATGGTGATGGTCGGCGGCCTGATCCAGAACAAGTCGCCGGTCACGATCGACCAGGTGACCCCGGTCGCGCGCCTGACCTCCGAATACGAGGTCATCGTGGTGCCCGCCAACGGGCCGAAAACCCTCAAGGAGCTGCTCGACAAGTTCAAGGCCAACCCGGGCAGCGTCTCGTGGGGCGGCGGCAGCGCGGGTGGCACGGACCACATCCTCGCCGGCCTCATCGCCAAGGATATCGGCGTCGAGCCGGCCAAGGTCAACTACGTCCCGTTCAAGGGCGGCGGCGAAGCCGTATCGGCCATCATCGGCGGCCACGTCACCGCCGGCGTCTCGGGCCTGTCTGAATTCTCGCAGCACGTGAAGTCAGGCAAGATGCGCGCGCTCGCGGTGTCCTCGGCGAAGGCGATCGATGGCATCCCCTCTCTCAAGGAACAAGGCGTCAACGTGGAGCTCGCCAACTGGCGCGGCATCTTCGGCGCGCCCGGCATCAGCAAGGCGCAGCGCGACGATCTGGTGAAGGTGGTCGAGAAGGCCGTGAAAAGCAAGGAGTGGCAGGACGCGCTCAAGCGCCAGGACTGGGACGATTTCTACCTTCCGGGCGACGCCTACGGCCAGTTCATCACCGCGGAGAACAAGCGCATCGGCGAGATCCTGGACTCGCTCGCCCTCGGCAAGAAGTAGTTCGCATGAAGGCCCCCGCGGGGCAGGTAGCGGTCGCGGCCGGCGTCACCACCGTCGGCGCGCTGATCCTCGGGGGCTCGTTTTTCCTGCCCACGGGCGGGGGTTACGCCCAGGTCGGGCCGGGTGTGGTGCCGCGGGCGGTGGGCGTGGTCCTGCTGCTGCTCGGCGCGGCGCTGCTGCGCGAGGTCTTCACCGGCGGGTTTCGCGGCGTCGACGAGGCGGCCGAACTGCACCTCCCGATGGATTGGCCCGCCTTTGCCTGGGTTTCGGGCGGCATCCTGGCCTACGGAGTGCTGATCGAGTCGCTGGGCTTCATCTTCTCCTCCACCATCCTGTTCGTGATGGTCGCGCGCGGCTTCAACAGCCGGCGTTGGCTCCTGAATGTCATGACCGGCCTGATCCTGGGGTCCGCGGTCTTCGCGATGTTCAACTACGGCCTCGGCCTCACGCTGCCCGCGGGCGTGCTCAAAGGGGTGCTCCCCTGATGGACGTCTGGGCGCAGTTGATGCAGGGCTTCAGCGTGGCGCTCACGGCGCCCAACCTGATGTGGTGCCTGGTGGGTTGCGCGCTCGGCACCGCCGTGGGTGTGCTGCCCGGGGTGGGGCCGGCGGTGACCGTTGCGCTGCTGCTGCCGATCACCACCAAGGTCGACGCGAGCGGTGCGCTCATCATGTTCGCCGGCATCTATTACGGTGCGATGTACGGTGGCTCCACGACCTCGATCCTGCTCAATACCCCCGGCGAAAGCGCCACCATCGTCACCGCGATGGAAGGCAACCAGATGGCCAAGCGCGGACGCGCGGGCCCGGCGCTCGCCACCAGCGCCATCGGGTCGTTTTTTGCCGGAACGCTGGCCACAGTCGGCCTCACTTTCCTCTCGCCCCTGGTGGTCGAGCTGGGTCTCAAGTTCGGCCCGCCGGAATATTTCGCGTTGATGGTGCTGGCCTTCACCACCGTTTCCGCGGTGCTGGGTGAATCGACGCTGCGCGGGCTGGTAAGCCTTTTCCTCGGCCTGGCGATCGGCCTGGTCGGCATCGACAACCAGACCGGCCAGGCGCGTTTCGCCTTCGACATCCCGCAACTGCTCGACGGCATCGAGGTCGTGACCGTGGCCGTGGGCCTTTTCGCGGTGGGCGAAACGCTCTACTTTGCCTCGAAGCTCAATTCCGTGGACGAGAAGCTCGAGACCATCAAGGGCTCGATCTGGATGAAGGCCGAAGACTGGAAACGCTCGATCGGCCCGTGGATCCGCGGCACGCTGATCGGCTTCCCGTTCGGCACCATTCCGGCCGGCGGGTCGGAGATCCCCACCTTCCTCTCCTACGCGATGGAGAAGAAGCTCACCAAACATCCGGAAGAGTTCGGCAAGGGCGCGATCGAAGGCGTGGCCGGCCCGGAGGCGGCGAACAACGCGTCTTCCACCGGCACGATGGTGCCGCTGCTGACCCTCGGCCTGCCGACCTCCGCCACGGCGGCCATCCTGCTCTCGGCGTTCCAGCAATACGGCCTGCAGCCCGGCCCGTTGCTGTTCGAATCAAATTCCGCGCTGGTCTGGGGCCTGATCGCGAGCTTCTACATCGGCAACGTGATGCTGCTGGTGCTCAACCTTCCGCTGGTGGGCCTCTGGGTCAAGCTGCTGCAGATCCCGCGCCCGCAGCTCTACGCCGGCATCCTGGTGTTCGCGACCATGGGTGTCTACGGCATGCGCCAATCGTCGTTCGACGTATTCCTGCTGTACGTGATTGGCCTGGGCGGATTCCTCATGCGCCGCTACGGCTTTCCGACCGCGCCGGTCATCGTCGGCATGATCCTGGGTCCCCTGGCCGAAGAGCAGATGCGCAGGTCGCTGTCGATCAGCCAGGGCAACTGGAGCATCTTCGTGACCCACGGCATCTCCGCGGCGCTGCTGGCACTCACGGTGCTGGTCCTGCTGGCCCCGCTGCTGGTCAGGGTCTTCAGGAAACGCTTGCCGGCGGGGTGATTTGGAACAGCGATTCGACCGGTTCTACCGCTACCCCGAACTCACCGCGATCCTCCAGGCCTTCGCGGCCCGCAAGCCGGGCCTCTTTTCGGTCGAAAGCATCGGCAGGAGCCACGAGGGCCGCGACATCTGGGTGGTGACCGCATCCAGCACCGCTTCGGGCGCGCCTTCGGAGAAGCCCGCGTTCTGGATCGACGGCAACATCCACGCCGCCGAGCTCACCGCCTCCACCGCGTGCCTGCACTACCTTCACAAGCTGGAGGAAGGTTATGGCGTCGACGCGGACATAACGCGCCTGCTCGATTCGCGCACGATCTACGTCTGCCCCCGCATCAACCCCGATGGCGCCGAATGGGCGCTCGCCGACAAGCCGAAATACATCCGGTCGTCGACCCGCGCCTATCCCTTCGAAGAGGATCCGGTGGAAGGCCTCAACGTGGAGGACGTGGACGGCGACGGGCGCATCCTCAGCATGCGCATCCCCGACCCCAACGGGGGCTACAAGGCGCACCCCGACGAGCCGCGGCTGATGACGCCGCGCGATCCGGTCGAATCCGGCGGCCAGTACTGGCGCGTGATCCCGGAGGGCGCGCTGGTGAACTACGACGGCGTCGAGATCCGTGTGAACCGCGATAAGGAAGGCTTTGACCTCAATTGCAATTTCCCCTCGGGCTGGAGGCAGGAATACCAGCAGCTCGGCGCCGGCCCCTATCCCACCTCGGAACCCGAGGTGCGCGCGGTGGTGGACTTCGTCGTGCGCCATCCCAACATCGGCGGCGGGGTGAGCTTCCACACCCACAGCGGCGTGATCCTGCGCCCCTTCGCTTCCGAGCCCGACGAAAACATGCCGGCCGAGGACCTCTGGCTCTACAAGCTCTTCGGCAGGAAAAGCACCGAGCTCACGGGTTATCCCAACATCTCCATATTCCACGACTTCAAGTACCACCCGAAGTCGGTCATCACCGGCGGCTTCGACTGGATCTACGAGCACCTCGGCCAGTTCTTCTGGACTGTCGAGATCTGGGCGCCGGTGCGCGAGGCCGGGGTGCAGGATTACCACTTCATCGACTGGTATCGCGAGCACCCGCCCGAAGACGACCTCAAGCTGATCGCCTGGAGCGACCGCGAGCTCGAAGGCAAGGGCTACGTCTCGTGGTATCCGTTCGAACATCCGCAGCTTGGGCCGGTGGAACTGGGCGGCTGGGACAAGCTCGCGACCTTCCGCAACCCGCCGGCGAAATACATCGAGCGCGAGGTGGCGCGCTTCCCCAGGTGGCTCACCTGGCAGGCACTCACGCTCCCCAGGCTCGAGATCCTTCGCGTCGACGTCGAGCGCCTGGGCGAGGACACGTGGAAAGTGCGCCTCGCGGTGCAGAACGCGGGTTACCTGCCTTCCTACGTCACCAAACGCGCGCTGGAGCGCAAGGTCGTCCGCGGCGTGATCTACCAGATCGAGCTGCCCGGGGCGGCGAAGCTTGTCGCGGGCAAGGCGCGGGTGGAAGGCGGCCAACTGGAGGGGCGCGCCAGCAAGGCTTCGTTGCAGGCTTTCCTGCCCAGTCTCGACCTCACCGGGGACCGTGGGCAGTGCGAATGGACGGTGCGGGCACCCGTGGGGACACGGGTCGGCGTTTCCGCCCGCCACGACAGGGCGGGCAGCGCCGCCTCGCAAGTCACCCTTGCCTGAGCTCGTGCCCTAGGAGCCTGTCGGAGTTGAGCCTCCGACAGGCGAGGTGAACAGATTGACGGCGTATTTGCGCATGGGAACGCGTTCCGAAGGTTTTAGATGGATGCGTGTGGAGGGCTCACAGCCCGCAGGCTCCTCGAGGCGCCCGGA
>JBBREI010000060.1:0-19185 GCA_038203035.1 Burkholderiales bacterium | reverse complement strand
CGACGCGTAGCCCATGGGCCCCGAGTAGCCGTTTGGCAGCATGATCTTCATCGAGTCGCGGTACGGGATGTTCTTCGGATCCGAAGACCAGAGCGGGTTCTTCTCGTACGCCTTGAGGGGCTGGGTCACGTAGCCGATCGACGCCTTCTGCCACGGCTCGTACTGTTCCTTCTCCATCATGTACGCGAGGTAGGCCTTGGCCGCGTTCGGGTACTTGGAGTACTTGAACAGCATCATCGGGAAGAAGAGGTTCAGCTCCGTGGGCTTGCCGGCCGGGCCGACAGGCATGTTGGCGTGGCCGATGTCGGCCGCCATCGCCTTCACCTTCGCGTCGCTGGAGGTCTTGGCCGCGTAGTAGACCGAGATGCCGTTGCAGGTGAGGCCGATCTGGCCGTCGAGGAACGCCTTGTTGTTGTTGGGATCCAGCCACGACAGCGTGCCCGGCACGAACGTGGCATAGAGCTGCTTGGCGTACTCGAGCGCGGCGATCGTCTCGGGGCTGTTGATGACGACGTTGTTCTTCGCGTCGACCATCCTGCCGCCGTGCGCCCACACGAGCCAGTGGGTCCAGACGTTGCCGTCGCCCGTGGCGTTGCCGAGCGCGAAGCCCGCCGGCATGCCCTTCGCCTTGAGGCCCTCGCAGAGCTTGAGCAGCCCCGGCAGGTCCTTCGGGAAGGTCTCGAAGCCCGCCGCCTTCATGGCGCTCTCGCGGTAGACCATGGCGTTGCCCGCGCAGCCCATCGGCACTGCGACCCACTTGCCCTTCTCGGTGCAGTATTCCTTGCAGACGTCGTACCACCCGCCGTATTTGCCGCCGAGGTAGTTGCAGACGTCGGTCACGTCGGTGAGCTTGTCGGGATACTGGTGCGCGTCCTCGAAGGTGGAGATGATGATGTCCGGGCCGCTGCCCACGTTGGCCGCCACCGCCGCCTTCGGGCGCACGTCCTCCCAGCCTTCGCTGTCGACGCGCACGTCCACCTTGTACTTCTCCGCGAATTTCTTGGTATTGGCGAGCCACATGTCTTCGTCGCCCTGCACGAAGCGCTTCCAGCGCAGCACGCGAAGCTTGGCGCCCTTCTCCGGCACCCACTTGCCCTGGGCATACGCTTCCGGCGTCCAGAGCGCGCCTCCAACCCCTACCGTCCCCGCGGCCGCGGCGCCCGCCGTGGTCCTCAGGAAATCCCGTCTCGAGAACTTGGACATGCTGTTTTCTCCTCCGTCTGTTGTGGGTCTGAAACCGGGGACGCACCCTGATATTTCAAAAGCAGGGTGCGTCCCCGGTTTCAGGGTCCCGAGTTTTGACGCAACGACTTACCCGACTCGGCATCAAACCAATGCGTGCGCTCGTGGTCCGGCATCAGCCGCACCGCGTCACCCGCGCGGAACTCGTGGCGCTCCCGGAAGACGGCCGTGACATCGGCGCCGCCCACCTTCGCGAATACCTGCGTGTCGGCGACCGTCGTGGTGGTGGCGAGGTTCTCCGGGCGCGTGCCGAACACAACCTTCTGGCCGTTTTCTCCCGCGGCGCCGGGCGGCGCGGGCACCATCGCGCCGCCGGCGAGCTCCACGTGCGCGGTGCCGTTGGAGCGGCGCAGCGTGCCCGGCAGGAAGTTCATCGCGGGCGAGCCGATGAAGCCGGCCACGAAGAGGTTCACCGGACGGTCGTAGAGCTCCAGCGGCTTGCCCTTCTGCTCGATCAGCCCATCCCTCATCACCACGATCTGGTCGCCCATGGTCATGGCTTCGATCTGGTCGTGGGTCACGTAGATGCTGGTGGTCTTCAGGCGCTGGTGCAGCTCCTTCAGCTCGGTGCGCATCGCCACTCGCAGCTTGGCGTCGAGGTTCGAAAGCGGCTCGTCGAACAGGAACACCTGCGGATCGCGCACGATGGCGCGCCCCATGGCCACGCGCTGGCGCTGGCCGCCGGAAAGCTGGCGCGGGTAGCGATCCAGCAGCTCGTTCAGGCCCAGGATGCCGGCGGCCTTGTTCACGCGCTGCTCGATTTCCGCCTTCGGCCGCTTGGCCAGCAGCAGGCTGAACGCCATGTTGTCGCGCACCTTCATGTGCGGGTAGAGGGCGTAGTTCTGGAACACCATCGCGATGTCGCGCTCCTTCGGCTGCATGGTGTTGACCACCTTGTCGCCGATGGCGATCTCGCCGCCGCCGATCTCCTCGAGGCCCGCGATCATGCGCAGCAGCGTGGACTTGCCGCAGCCCGAGGGACCGACCAGCACCGCGAATTCCCCGTCCGCGATCTCGATGTCGACGCCGCGGATCACATGCGTGCCGCCGAAGTACTTCTGGACGTTGCGGATGTGGACGGAAGCCATTTATGCGTTTTTCCCTTCGCTCACCACATAGCGGGGACGGCCCGTGGTCGCCCAATCGACCAGGTTCTGCGCAGCCTTGCGGCGCAGCTCGCGCTCGCCCTCGACCGAATAGAAGGCCGCGTGCGGCGTGAGCAGCAAGCGGGGATGCCGAAGCATCGGATGATCCGCTTCCGGCGGTTCCTTGGGAAGCACATCGAGCGCGGCCCCGTCGAGGCGGCCGGCATCGAGCGCGGCGATCACGTCCTCCACCACCACCACGGCGCCGCGCGAGGTGTTCACCAGGTACGAGCCCTTCTTCATCAGCGAAAGCAGCCGCCCGTCGACCATGCCGCGGGTTTCGTCGTTGAGCGGCACGTGCAGGGAGACGATGTCGGCCTTGCGGAAGAGCTCCTCGCGCGAGACGCGCGAGACGTAGGCCGGGAAGTCCCCGTCGATCAGGTACGGATCACACGCGATGACGGGGCCGAACACGTTGCGCGAGACGTAAGACATGCGCTTGCCGATGCGCCCGAGGCCCAGGATGCCCAGCGTGAGGTCGGCGGCGCGCACCAGGCCGCCGGTGCCCGCGTAGTTCCAGCGACCCTCACCCACCTCGCGCGCATACCAGGGGATGTGGCGCACCAGCGAAAGCGCCAGGCCCAGCGCGTGTGTGGCGACCTCGCCCACGCCATAGTCCGGCGAGTTGGCAACCCACACGCCGTGGTGGCGGGCGTCATCCACGTTGACGGTGTCGTAGCCGGCGCCGAAGCGGCTCACCACCCGCACTTCGGGGCGCGCCTCGAAAACCTTCGCGTTCATCGGCGCGTATTGCGCCAGGATTCCCTGGCAACCCCGCGCGGCATCGATCACGTCTTCCTCCGTGCGGCACTGGGCGGTGACGACATCGACGCCGGCTTCGCGGAAGAGCTCGAGCTCGAGCTCCACGTCGGGGAAGTCGTAGTCGCTGATGAGGAACTTCAATGGTTGTCCCTGGGCACGGCCGAACCGCTGTTGCCCACGAGGAAGTCGAGGTCGCAGCCGTCGCTTGCCTGGTTCACGTGGTCGACGTAGAGCTTCCAGTAGCCGCGTTTCATCGGCGCCTTGGGCGGCTTCCATTTCTTGCGGCGCTGCGCGAGATCTTCGGCGCTCACGTGCAGGTGCAGCTTGCGCTTGGCAACATCGAGCTCGATCAGGTCGCCGTTTTTCACCAGCGCCAGCGGCCCGCCGGCGGCGGCCTCCGGCGCGGAGTGCAGCACCACGGTGCCGTAGGCGGTGCCGCTCATGCGCGCATCCGAGATACGCACCATGTCCGTCACGCCTTTTTTCAGCAGCTTCTTCGGCAGCGGCATGTTGCCCACCTCGGCCATGCCGGGATACCCCTTCGGCCCGCAGTTCTTGAGCACCATCACGCAGTCGGCGTCGATGTCGAGCTTCGGATCGTCGACGCGCGCGTGGAAATCCTCGATGTCCTCGAACACCACCGCGCGCCCCTTGTGTTTCATGAGCTTCGGCGTGGCGGCGGACGGCTTGATGATGGCACCGTCGGGACAGAGGTTGCCGCGCAGCACCGCGATGCCGGTGTTTTTCTTGAAGGGCCTGGCGAACGGCATGATCACGTCCGGCCCGTCGTTGCGCGCTTCCTTGTTGTTTTTCCAGATGGTCTCGCCGTTGGCGGTGAGCGCCTTCTTGTTGAGCAGCCCCTGCTCGCCCAGCTCGCGGATCACCACCGGCAGCCCGCCCGCGTAGCAGAAGTCCTCCATCAGGTACTTGCCGCTGGGCATCAGGTTCACGAGCGTATGCACGCCGCGCCCGAACTCGTCCCAATCCTCCAGGTCCAGCTTCACGCCGATGCGCCGCGCGATGGCGATCAGATGGATCACCGCGTTGGTGGAGCCGCCGATCGCGGCGTTCACGCGGATGGCGTTTTCGAACGCCTCGCGCGTGAGGATCTTCGAGAGCTTGAGGTCTTTTTCCACCATTTCGACGATCCGGCGGCCCGCCATGCGCGCGATCACGTTGCGGCGCGCGTCGACCGCGGGGAACGCCGCGTTGCCCGGCAGGCCCACGCCCAGCGCCTCGACCATCGAGGCCATGGTGGAAGCGGTGCCCATCACCATGCAGTGGCCGTGCGAGCGGTGCATGCAGCTTTCGGCCTCGTGGAATTCGTCCCGCGTGATCTGGCCCGCGCGCAGCTCCTCCGAAAGTGACCAGGTGTTGGTGCCAGAGCCGATGCGTTCGCCCTTGTACCAGCCCGACAGCATCGGCCCGCCGGATACACCAATCGTGGGCAGGTCCACGCTCGATGCGCCCATCAGCAGCGCGGGCGTGGTCTTGTCGCAGCCCATCAGCAACACCACGCCATCGACGGGGTTGCCGCGGATCGATTCCTCCACGTCCATGCTGGCGAGGTTGCGGTAGAGCATCGCGGTGGGGCGCATCAACGTCTCGCCCAACGACATCACCGGGAATTCGAGCGGGAAGCCGCCAGCCTCGTACACGCCGATCTTCACCTGTTCCGCGAGTGTGCGGAAATGGCTGTTGCAGGGCGTCAGTTCGGAAAAGGTATTGCAGATTCCGATGACCGGGCGGCCATCGAACTGGTCGTGGGGAATGCCACGGTTCTTGACCCACGAACGGTAAATGAATCCCATCTTGCCTTCGCGCCCGAACCACTCGACGCTTCGGCGTTTTTTTGGCGACGCCATGCGGGAATCTCCTCGTGGCCGGACATTAGGGGGTGAGGCGGGTTTGGTCAAGTGGTCAGGCCAATTTGGTAGGATTGCGAAAAATACAGGAGGAGGATCCATGAACCAGCTCGACCTGAAGGGCCGCATTGCCGTCGTCACCGGAGGCGCCGCCGGCATCGGTTACGCCATCGCCACTCGCCTGGCCCAATCGGGCGCCAAAGTGAGCCTCTGGGACCGCGACGACAAGGCCCTGGCCGATGCCTCAAAGGGTCTCGGTGGCGCACACACGGCGAAACTCGACGTAAGCGACGAGATGCAGGTGCAGCGCGCCCTCGCCGAAACCGTGGCGGCGCTCGGCAAGGTCGACGTGCTGGTGTGCAGCGCCGGCATCACCGGGCCCAACCTCGCGGTCTGGGACTACCCGGTTGCCGACTGGAAGCAGGTGCTCGACATCAACCTCACCGGCGTCTTCCTCTGCAACAAACACATCGTCACCCACATGCGGCACAACAACTACGGGCGCATCGTCAACATCGCCTCGGTGGCCGGCAAGGAGGGCAATCCCAACGCCAGCGCCTACAGCGCCTCGAAGGCGGGTGTGATCTCGCTCACCAAGTCGCTGGGCAAGGAGGTCGCCAAAACCGGCATCCGCGTCAATTGCGTAACGCCGGCGGCGGTGAAAACCGGCATGTTCGAACAGATGACCCAGGCACACATCGACTTCATGCTTTCCAAGATCCCGATGGGGCGCTTCGGGCAGGTCGAGGAGATTGCCGCGATGGTTTCGTGGCTGGCGAGCGAGGACTGCTCGTTTTCGACCGGGGCGGTGTTCGATTTGTCGGGGGGGCGGGCCACCTACTGACCTTCCTGAGATAATGGGAATTGCCGTCACTACAACAGGAATGACAATGTCCCGAACCTTCTCCTTCAGCCTCTTCGCAGCCCTCGCCATCCCCGCCGCCGCCCTCGCCGCGCCTCCCGTCGCCTGCGACCTGGTCAAGCCCGACGAGATCAACCTCATCTCGCAGACCAAGGTCGAGCGTGTGCAGCAGCAGAAAGCCGGCAACCCTTCCGAATGCGGGTTCCTGGACGCGCGCCGCAGCTCGGTGCTCACGGTGAACGTGCGCGAGGTGCAATACGCGGTCAAGGACGAGCTGATCCAGGAGGTCGGCAACCTCGAGAAGATCTACAAGTCGCGCGCCAAGGCGGTCGTCGGCGTGGGCGACGGCGCCTTCTGGCTGCCCGCAAACCACCAGCTGAGCTTCCGCAAGGCCAAGACCATCGTGACGCTGCGCTTCGCCACGGCCAAGAACCAGAACGAGATCGACACCGCGCAGATCGCGCGCGTGATCGAGGCCCGGCTCGGCAAGTAGGTGCGGCTGGTCCCGGGCGCACTGACGCTCTCCGAGCTCCACGCCTTCGCCCGATCCAGCGATCCGCTGCAACTGGAAGCGCAGGCACGCGCCACGTTGCAGCGCGGCGCGGCGGCCGTGGCCCGCATCGTCGCCGAAGGCAAGGCGGTCTACGGCATCAACACCGGCTTCGGCAAGCTCGCGCAGACCCACATTCCCGACAGCCAGCTCGAACTGCTGCAGAAGAACCTCGTGCTCTCGCACAGCGTGGGCGTCGGCGCCCTGCTCCCCGACGCGGTGGTGCGCCTGGTGATGCTGCTCAAGGTGGCGAGCCTGGCGCGCGGGTATTCGGGCGTGCGCCCGCTGGTGGTCGATGCCATGGTTGCGCTGCTCAACGCCGGGGTCTATCCCTGCATCCCCTCGAAGGGTTCGGTGGGTGCTTCGGGTGACCTGGCGCCGCTGGCGCACATGTCGGCGGTGCTGCTGGGCTATGGCAAGTGCCGCCACCGGGGCAGCACGATGCCGGTGCTCGAGGGCCTGCGGCTGGCGGGCATCGAGCCGATCACGCTCGGCCCGAAGGAGGGCCTCGCGTTGCTCAACGGCACGCAGGTGTCCACCGCGCTTGCGCTGACGGGGCTTTTCGCCGCGGAGAACGTGTTTGCAGCCGCGCTGGTGGCGGGCGCCATGTCCGTCGACGCCGCGATGGGCAGCGACACGCCGTTCGACGCGCGCATCCACGAATTGCGCGGCCACGCCGGACAGATCGAAGCGGCGTGCGCATACCGGCGACTGCTCGAGGGCAGCCGCATCCGCGCCTCCCACCTCACGGGCGACGACAGGGTGCAGGACCCCTATTCGTTGCGCTGCCAGCCGCAGGTCATGGGCGCGTGCCTCGACGTGATGGATGCGGCGGCGCGCACGCTGCTGATCGAGGCCAACGGCGTCACCGACAATCCGCTGGTGTTCCCGGAAACCGGCGAATCGCTGTCGGGCGGCAACTTCCACGCCGAGCCGGTCGCCTTCGCCGCCGACCAGCTGGCGCTGGCGATCGCGGAGATCGGCGCGTTGTCGGAACGGCGCATCGCGTTGCTGATCGACGCCTCGATCAGCGGGCTGCCAGCGTTCCTGACATCCGCCTCGGGCGTGAACTCGGGCTTCATGATCGCGCATGTCACCGCGGCGGCGCTGGCCTCGGAAAACAAGTCGCTCGCCCATCCGGCCAGCGTCGATTCGCTGCCCACCTCGGCCAACCAGGAAGACCACGTCTCGATGGCGACCTTCGCCGCGCGCCGCCTGGGCGACATGGCCGACAACACCGCGGGCGTGGTGGCCATCGAGCTGCTGGCCGCGGCGCAGGGCATCGACTTCCGGCGCCCGCTGCTGTCCTCGGCGCTGCTGGAGCAGGCGCACGCCATGGTGCGCGCGGTGGCGCCGCACCTCGACGGCGACCGCTACCTGGCCATCGACATCGAAGCGGTCACCCCGCTGGTGCGCGAAGGCGCCTTCCGCGAGCTGGTGTCACAGGCGAGTTTTCGCCTGGGGGAAAGCCGCCTCTGAAATCAGCTCGCGTTCGAGCTTGCCCATCAGGTTGCGCGGCAGGCTCTCGACCTCCAGGAAACGCACGGGCGCCGTGACCTGCAGGCGCCGGACGGAGAACTGGTGCAGACCGTTCCAGTCGATCTCGCCCGAGGGCACAATCGCGGCCACAAGTTGGGTGGCGCCGTTGGGATCGGTGACCCCGAAAACCGCCACCTCGCGCACACCCGCGAACTCCATCAATACCGATTCCGAATATTCCGGCGAGACCTTGAGGCCACCCACGTTGATGATGTGGTCGATGCGCCCCTCGATGTAGAGCCGCCCCTCGGGCGACATGCGGCCACGGTCTCCGGGGTGGAACCAGCCATTGCGAAAACGCGTCCCGAGGCCGGCATCCGGCCCGTAGTAGTCGTCGGGCTGGCCGGGGATGTGGACGCGAATCTCGCTGTCCCCATGCAGCTCCAGGCGCACGCCCGGCTCCAGCACGCCGCAGCTGCCGGGGTCTTCGGCCACCATTTCGGGTGTAGCCATCGAGACCAGCCCCACCTCGCCCAGGCCATAGGGCACGTAGACGTGGGGGGTGAAGCGCGTGCGCGCCTGCTCCAGCACCCTGCGCGTCGGCGTGCTGCCCACCAGGCGCAGGTGGCGCACGCCCGGAAATGCCGGCGCGGTGCCCTGCAGATCGACCAGCAGCAACACCAGGCTGGCGGGCGGCAGCGTCACGTGGGTGACGCCCAGGTTGCGGATCGCCTCGAACAGGCCCGCGGTGGAATAGCTTCTCGGGATCACCACGGCGCCGCCCTTGCACAACGCGTGCATGGCGAGGTTGATGGCGATAGTGATGTGCATGCCCGGCGGGATGATCCGCGGGATCTCGACCACATCGCAATGCATCCGGTCGAGGCGCTCCTCGAACGCCGCGTGGGTCTGCACCACGCCCTTCGGCAGCCCCGTCGTGCCGGTAGTAAGCGCCAGGCGCAACGGCGTGTGCGCATCGAAGCCGCGCTCGCCCGCCTCGTCCATGGTTTCGTCGCCGCGCGCGCCGATGCCCTCGATCTGGATCAGGCGGCAACCGGCCGGGATCGGCCCCAGCACCTGCGTGATGAGCGCGCCGATGCCGAACCTGCGCATCAGCTCGTCGCGATCCGCGCGCCGCAGCTTGGGCGCAAGCGGCACCATCATGGCGCCGATCCAGCCGAGCGCGAGAAAGAGGATGGGATAAAGCGGGCTCTGGCCAATCGCCATGCCCACCAGGTCGCCGCGCTTTACGCCCTGCTGGCGCAGGTGCACCACCGCGCGCGCCAGCACCGCGCGCATCTGACGATAGGTGATCGGGTGCGCGTTGAAGAAAAACGCCGGCGCATCGGGGGTTCGCTCGACGGATTCGAGCACCCGGTTGATCAGCATCGATCGGCTAACGCTTGCCGGGGAAGGCGCTTTCGCGCACGACCTCGCACACCTGGAGTTTGTATTCCGTGTAGAAATCGCGCCGGCCCTTGTTCTGCGCCTGCACGTGTTCGTGGCGCGTGCGCCAGGCTTCGAGCGAGGCGGCATCGGCGAATTCCACGATGTTCACCCGCTCGCCGTCTTCCGCGGCAAAGGGCTTGTGGGAGATGTAGCCCGGCATCGTGCGCGCCATCTCGCTCATGCGGGCGGCCCACTGGTAGTACTCCTCCACGGCGTCGGGTCGCAGGCGGCTGCGGAAGACGATCACCATCATGGCGAAACTCCCAACGGGTTCTCGAGGTCGAGAAAGATAACCTATCGGGCGGCCGGGTGCGCCCTGGAGGGCCCGCGCCGTCGCGAGGAATCGGCCAGCCGCGCGCAGCCCACCCAGGCGCCGAGGAAAAGCAGCCACAACGCAACACCGACGGCGAGTGCGAAGAGCGCGTATTCGGGCGTGAGGCTGAAGGCGGGGACGAAGGTGTCCCACGTGGCGCGCGCAACCTCGGGATCGCCGCGGGTGAGCAGGTAGCCCAACTGGCGCCAAAGCCCCGCGTTCAGCGCGTCGACGGCGGCGCGCAGGCCCTCGGCCGCGGACACCATGGCCTGGATCGCGGAACCTTCGGCGTGGAAGGTTGCGTCGGTGCTCTGCAGGTGGTGCTGGATGAGCTTCTGGATATCGCCGCCGTGATGGCGGTTGGCGATCTCCTGGAACGGCGACAGGTCGCGCAGCACCTGGTCCAGGCGGCCACCGAGGCGCTGGCGGTACTGGGCGATGAAGCTGGGGATGCAGGCCGCGCCGAGGACGGCGGCCAGCAGCACCAGGCGATCGAGCAATCCACGCAACACACCTGCCTCCCGATCTTTCCGATTTGTCCGCCGGCTTCCTGCAATCTTAAGCGTTGCCGTCGTTCAAGACCACCGGCCTGCGGGTCTCGTACACGAGGGCCTTCCCACCGAGGAGGTCGATCTCCTCCACACAGCGCGCGCCGCGTTTTTCCGCCACCCGGATGGATCGCGTGTTGCCGGGCCGGATCAGGCTGATCACGCGATCGCGCCCCAGCTTGTCGAACGCGTAGTCGCGGCTGGCGGCCGCCGCCTCGGCGCGTAGGCGTCGAGGTCGGATTGGCGGAACTGCCTGAGCAGCAGGCGTTCGGTGGTGATGGTGACATCCATCGGCGCAGTTTAATGCGACGATGAATCGAGACGATGCCTTTTTTGGAAATCGTTTCGTCTCGATTCATCGTCCAGATTCTTTTCCTGCGCGATAATTGCGCCATGACCCACCGAACCCTCGGCGACACCTCGCGCATCATCCGCGCCCCCCGGGGCAGCGCGCTGTCCTGCCGCAGCTGGCTCACCGAGGCGGCGTACCGGATGATCCAGAACAACCTCGATCCCGACGTGGCGGAAAACCCCGCCGAACTGGTGGTCTACGGCGGCATCGGGCGCGCGGCGCGCAACTGGGAATGTTTCGACGCCATCCTTGCCACGCTCAGGCGCCTGGGCGACGACGAGTCGCTGCTGATCCAGTCGGGCAAGCCGGTGGCGGTGTTCAGGACCCACGCCGATGCGCCGCGCGTTTTGATCGCGAACTCCAACCTGGTGCCACGCTGGGCCACGTGGGACCATTTCAACGAGCTCGATCGCAAAGGCCTGATGATGTACGGCCAGATGACCGCGGGCTCGTGGATCTACATCGGCTCGCAGGGCATCGTGCAGGGCACCTACGAGACGTTTGCCGAGGCGCTGAAGCAGCACTACCAGGGTGCAGCGGGGAAATGGGTGCTGACGGCCGGCCTGGGGGGGATGGGCGGCGCACAACCCCTCGCAGCCACCATGGCCGGCATGTCGATGCTCGCAATCGAATGCCGCCAGTCGCGCATCGACATGCGGCTGCGCACCGGTTACCTCGACGCCCAGGCCAGCACGCTCGACGAGGCGCTTGTGATGATCCGCGCGTCGAAGGAGCCGATCTCCGTGGGCCTGCTCGGCAATGCCGCCGATGTGGTCCCCGAGATCGTGAAACGCGGCATCCGCCCCGACCTCGTCACCGACCAGACTTCCGCCCACGACCTCGTGAACGGTTATCTCCCCGCGGGCTGGAGCGTGGAGCAGTGGGAGCGCGAACAGAAAGCCGACCCGAAGGCGGTCGAGGCGGCGGCGAAGACGTCGATCGTCGCCCACGTGCGCGCGATGCTTGCGCTGCACGCGCAGGGCGTTCCGACCGTCGACTACGGCAACAACATCCGCCAGGTCGCGAAGGACGAAGGTGTGGAGGATGCGTTCGCATTCCCCGGCTTCGTGCCCGCGTACGTGCGACCGCTGTTCTGCGAGGGCAAGGGCCCGTTCCGCTGGGTCGCGCTTTCGGGGGATCCCGAGGACATCTACCGGACCGACGCGAAGGTGAGGGAGCTCTTCCCGGTCGATGCGCACCTGCACCGCTGGCTCGACATGGCGCGCACCCGCATCAGGTTCCAGGGCCTGCCCGCGCGCATCTGCTGGCTGGGACTGGGACAGCGCCACCAGGCCGCGCTTGCATTCAACGCGATGGTGGCCAGCGGCGAGCTGAAGGCGCCGATCGTGATCGGGCGCGACCACCTGGACACCGGATCGGTCGCAAGCCCCAATCGCGAGACCGAGGCGATGCTCGACGGATCCGACGCAGTCTCGGACTGGCCGTTGCTCAACGCGTTGCTTTCGACCGCGGGCGGCGCCACCTGGGTCTCGATCCACCATGGGGGCGGGGTGGGCATGGGATATTCGCAACACGCCGGCGTGGTGATTGTGGCCGACGGCACGCCCGCGGCCGCGAAGCGCCTCGAACGGGTGTTGTGGAACGATCCGGCCATCGGCGTCGTGCGGCACGCGGATGCGGGCTACGAAATCGCGAAGGACGTCGCCCGCAGGATGCAGCTCGATGTTCCTCTCTGAAAAGACGGTTGCGCCGTATCTGTACCACCGCGGGTCGAGCGCGCTGATTGTTTCGATGCCACACGTGGGCACCTTCATCCCGCACTCGATTGGCCAGGGGCTTGCCGACTGCGCCGCGCGTCGCCCGGATACGGATTGGCACCTGCCGCGCCTCTACAACTTCGTGCACACGCTGGGCGCCACCGTTGTCGCGGCGACCCATTCGCGCTACGTGGTCGACGTGAACCGCCCGCCCGACGGCGCCAACCTCTACCCGGGCCAGGACACGCCGCGTTTGTGCCCCATCGATACCTTCCATCGCGAGCCGCTGTACCGGAACGCGTGCGAACCCGGCGCCGACGAAATCGGCCGCCGGCTCGAGCGCGTGTGGAAACCCTACCACCGGCGCCTGGCCGGGGAGATCGAGCGGGTGCGCGCGCAACACGGCGTGGCGCTGCTGTGGGACGCCCATTCCATCGTGGCCGAAGCCCCGCGCCTCTTCGAGGCCCGTCTGAGCGACTTCAACCTCGGCACCGCGGACGGAAAATCCTGCGATCCGGGCCTGGGCGAGGCGCTGCATGTCGCCGTTTCGCGACACGATGCCTACACCTCGGTGCTCAACGGGCGTTTCAAGGGCGGATTCATCACCCGGCGGTACGGAAATCCGGCGGAAAACGTCCATGCAGTGCAGCTGGAGATGGTCGAGGCCACCTACATGGAAGAAACCAGCCCGTACGCCTTCCGCGCCGACCTGGCCGGACGGGTGCGGCCGATCCTGCGCGAGCAGCTCGAGATCGCGCTTTCATGGGTCAACCGGCTCAAACACCAGCGCGTTTAGGTTGGGAGGACTGCCGTCCCCCAAAGGAGAACGTATCCATGAAAAAAACGATCCTCGGCCTCTGCGCAGCGGCCGCCCTGGGTGGCCTGGCCACCGCCGCCTCCGCCCAGACCTACGGCGATACCGCCCGCGTCATCGCCGCCACCCCGATCTACGACCGGGTGGCGCTGCCGCGCCGGGAATGCCGCCTGGAACCCACCACCGTCTACGAAGAACGCCGCCTGGTGCGCCCGGAAGAAGCGCGTGCCCCCAGCGCGGGAATCGGCCCCGGCGCCGTGCTGGGCGCCATCGTCGGCGGCGTAATTGGCCACCAGTTCGGCAACAGCACCGGCGGGCGCGACCACGGCACCGCCGCGGGCGCCGTCATCGGCGGCCTGGTCGGCAACAGCATCGAGAAGGATACGGACGCCGGCTACCGCCGCGCAGGGCGCGATGTCATCGTGGAACGCACGCCCGTCACCCGTGACGTGGAGCGCTGCGAAACCACCTCCGAAACCAGCGAACTCATCGTCGGCTACGAGGTCAGATACGAATACAACGGGCGCGAATTCCGCACCAACATGCCCTATGACCCGGGTCCGGAGATGGCCGTGAACGTCGAAGTGCGCCCACCCCTGGCGCGCGAAACCATATCCCGTCCCCGTACCCCCAACTATCGAGGCACCTACTAAGCCCATGAAAAAACTCGCTCTCATCGTCGCTTCACTCATGACCGCCGGCAGCGCCATCGCCGCGGAACAATTCAACGACCGCGCGCGCGTGATCAACGTACGCCCCATCCAGGAACGCATCCCGGTCTCCCGGGAAGAATGCTGGAACGACACGGAACGCGGCTACCAGGAACGCCGTGTCACCCGCAGCGATACCGGCGCGTCCATCGGCCCCGCCACCGTGCTGGGCGCCATCGTCGGCGGCGTCCTCGGCCACCAGGTCGGCGGCGGGCGCGGCAAGGATGCCGCCACGGCCGGCGGCGCCGTGGTAGGCGGGCTGATCGGCAACCAGGCCGATCGCGACAACCGCGGCGATCGCTACACGGAAGTCGAACGCGTGCCGGTCGAGCGCAACGTGGAGCGCTGCCGCACCGTCAACGAAGTGCGTGAAGCCACCCTCGGCTACGACGTCGAATACGAATACGGTGGGCGCCGTTTCACCTCGCGCATGGACCGCGATCCGGGCCGCGACCTGCGCGTGAGCGTGAACGTCCAGCCGATCGAGGGCAACGAACTCCCGCCGCGTGGTCCGCGGCCCGGTGCTCCGGTTTATCGATAGGCCGGCACCGACAACAAACGGCGCCTGCGGGCGCCGTTTTTGTTATGGGGCCGTTTGTATCTGCAGCGGCTTGCGGCCCGCGATCATCCAGGCCAGCTCCGCGGGCTGCGCCGCATCCCAGACCACGAAATCGGCGCGCTTGCCCACCTCGAGCGTGCCGCGGTCGGCGAGCCCCAGGGCACGCGCCGCATGGACGGTCGCCCCGGCCAGCGCCTCTTCCGGCGTCATGCGGAACATCGTGCAGGCCATGTTCATCGTGGTCAGCAGCGATGTGGTGGGCGACGTGCCCGGATTGCAGTCCGTCGCGACGGCCATCGCGACGCCGTGTTTGCGCAACAACCCGAGCGGCGGAAGCTTCGTATCGCGAAGGAAATAGAAGGCCGCGGGCAACAACACCGCCACGGTGCCCGCAAGCGCCATCGCCACGACGCCGGCCTCGTCGGTGTGTTCGAGGTGGTCGGCGGACAACGCGCCGAAGTCCGCCGCCAGCGCGGCCCCGCCGAGGTTGGACAGCTGATCGGCATGCAACTTCACCCGCAACCCGTGTGCGCCCGCGCATTCGAACACGCGCCGCGTCTGCGCGGGTGTGAAGCCGATGCCTTCGCAGAAGGCGTCCACGGCATCGGCAAGTTTTTCCCGGGCCGCCGCGGGGATGAGATCGCCACACAACATGTCCACGTACGCATCCGCGCGGCCCTGGTATTCCGGCGGCACCGCGTGGGCGCCCAGCAGCGTGGTCGTGATGTGTACCTGCCGGCCGCGCGCCAGGTCCCGTGCCACCCGCAGGCACTTGAGCTCGCTTTCCACCTCGAGGCCGTATCCCGACTTGATCTCGACCGTGGTCACCCCTTCGGCCAGCATCGCATCCAGGCGCCGCCCCGATTCCTCGAGCAGGCGCGCGGGGCTGGCGGCGCGTGTCGCCGCCACCGTCGACAGGATGCCGCCGCCTTCGCGCGCGATATCCTCGTAGGTTGCCCCCAGCAGGCGGCGTTCGAACTCTTGCGCGCGATTTCCCGCGTAAACCAGGTGTGTGTGGCAGTCGATGAGGCCGGGCGTGACGAGGGCGCCGGCCGCGTCGATGGCCTGGGCGGAGCTGTCATTGCCATGAAGACCGGAATGCAGCGCCATCGGGCCCACATGCGTAATCCGGCCATCGACGCATTCCATCACCCCGCCCTCGACGATCGAATACTTCCCGCCCCGCATCGTTGCGATGCGCGCGTTGGTGACAAGGATCCGCGCCATGGCCGGTATCATAGCCGCGATGCCTTCCCTATTCGCCGAGGACGCGTTGCTGCCCACGGGCTGGGCGCGCGACGTGCTGGTCGAATGGAACCAGGACGGCCTCATCACCCGGGTGCAGACCGCTTCCGACCCCACGGGGCACGTGCGCGCCTCGGGCCCGTTGCTGCCCGGGATGCCCAACGTCCACTCGCATTCGTTCCAGCGAGCAATGGCGGGGCTGGCGGAAGTGCGCGGCCACCCGACCGACGACTTCTGGACCTGGCGCGAGGAAATGTACCGCCTGGTGCGGTTGCTCGAGCCCGAGGACATCGAGGCGATTACCGCGCACCTCTACATCGAGATGCTCAAACACGGCTACACCTCGGTGGCGGAGTTCCACTACCTGCACAACAACCGCGACGGCACGCCGTACGAGGACCGTGCGGAGCTCGCCAACGCCATCGTGACCGGGGCCAGCGCCTCGGGCATCGCGCTGACACTGCTGCCGGTGCTTTATGCCCACGGCGGTTTCGGCCATCGGCCGCTCGCGCCCGCGCAGCGCCGCTTCGCCAACACCCCCGCGGGCCTGGTGGAATTGCTCCAGGAACTGGCGCGCTGGCACCTGCCCTCGCCGCTGCTGCGCCTCGGCATCGCACCCCATTCGGCACGCGCGGTCGACGCATTGCTGCTGACCGAACTGGTTGATGCCGCCACGCGCCTGGATCCCACGATGCCGATCCACATGCACGTCTCGGAACAGGTGGGCGAGGTGGCCGATTGCATCGCCACACACGGCACGACGCCGCTGGCGTGGATCGCCGATCTGGTGGACATCGATTCGCGCTGGACCCTCATCCACTCCACGCACCTGACCGCTCTGGAAATGCGCGCGGCATCGCGCGCGGGCGCGTGTGTAGGCCTGTGCCCCGTGACCGAAGCAAACCTGGGCGACGGCATCTTCGATTTTGTCCCCTGGTTCGAATCGAACGGCGCCTGGGCGATCGGCGGCGACAGCCATGTATGCGTGAGCCCGATGCAGGAGCTGCGCCAGCTGGAATACAGCCAGCGCCTGCGCCTGCGGCTGCGAAACGTGGCGGCGCGGGAGGACCATCCCGACGTGGCCGCGAACCTGTGGAACGGCGCCGCCGCGGGTGGCGCGCAGGCGATCGGGCAGCCGGTGGGCGCCATCGTCCCGGGGCGAAGGGCGGATCTCGTGATCCTCGACGGTGAAGATGTGGATTTCGAAGGGCTGCGGGCCACCTCGGCCCTGGGGGTGGCGATGTTTTCCGGCAGCACCAACCGGGTTCGCGACGTCCTGGTTGCCGGCCGCCCGGTGGTCGAAAATGGCCACCATCCGGACGAGGAATATGCCCGCGGCGCCTTCCGCGACGCGCTCAGCAGGCTGCGTTCCACTCCATAGGCCCGCCCAATCGCGCGTATCGGTAGAATCAATTGGACGCCCTCTCGGGCGCAGTAATACCCTCATCAAGCCAGAAATATTTTCCATAGCCAGTTGTTCCGTTCACCGGACACTCAGGAGGCAACACATGAACCTCAAAGGCACGAAGACCCACGACAACCTGAAGGCCGCGTTCGCCGGCGAATCGCAAGCCAACCGCCGCTACCTCTATTTCGCAAGCAAGGCCGACGTGGAAGGCCAGAACGACGTCGCGGCGCTCTTCCGCTCCACCGCGGAAGGTGAAACCGGCCACGCCCACGGCCACCTGGATTACCTCGCGCAAGTGGGTGACCCCGCCACCGACCTGCCGATCGGCAGCTCGCGCCAGAACCTCAAGGCCGCCGTCGCCGGCGAGACACACGAATACACGGACATGTATCCGGGCATGGCGAAATCGGCTCGCGGCGAAGGCTTCGAGGAAATCGCCGACTGGTTCGAGACGCTGGCCAAGGCCGAGCGCTCACATGCCAATCGTTTCCAGAAGGCGCTCGACGCGCTGGCGGATTGAGCTTCAACGCCGCCTCGAAAAAAAGGGGGCCTTGCGGCCCCTTTTTTGTTCAATCGGGAACACGGATGGAACGGATGACAACGGATGAACACGGATGGAAGATAAAACCTGCTCTCGATGATCCGTGCAATCACGCGCTGCCGACGAGAACTTCCATGGGTTATCCGTTTTCATCCGTTCCATCCGTGTTCCAGAGGTTTAATGCCCGCATGACTCGCCAGCCCCAAAAATGACGACCCGAGAAGGCAGCCTGGAAGCACCCACGCGCCACCCGATCGACTGGAAGAACCCGCAGTACCTGGAAGAGCCGAGGATCCTCGCGGAGATGGAGCGTGTCTTCGACATCTGCCACGGCTGCCGGCGCTGCGTGAGCCTGTGCAACACGTTCCCCATGCTCTTCGACTACGTCGACGAAACCGCCGCGGGCGAGGTGCACGAAGTCCCGAAGGAGGTGTACTGGAACGTGGTGGACCAGTGTTACCTCTGCGACCTCTGCTACATGGTCAAGTGCCCGTACGTGCCGCCGCACCCGTGGAACGTGGACTTCCCGCACCTGATGCTGCGCGCGAAGGCGTATCAGTTCGAAAACGGCAAGATGACGCATCCGGTGCGTGATCGCGCGCTCTCCTCCACCGACCGCAACGGCAAGCTCGCGACGATCCCCGTCGTGGTGCAGGTCGTCAACGCGGCAGCGAAGTCCGCGCCGCTGCGCGCCCTCGGCGAAAAGGTTGCGCACGTGTCCAGGGACGCGTGGGTCCCGGAGTTCACGGCGCGCAAGTTCCGGCCCAACGCCGCGAAGAGCAAGCCGCACGCGGTGAAAAACGGCGAGCGAACACCCGGCAAGGTGGCGATCTTCTCGACCTGCTATGTGAACTACAACGAGCCCGGCATCGGGCACGACCTGATCAGGATCCTCGACCACAACGAGGTGCCGTACGTGCTGGCCGAAAAGGAGGCGTGCTGCGGCATGCCCAAACTCGAACAGGGCGACCTCAAGGCGGTGGAGGCCCTCAAGAAGAGGAACATCCCGCAACTCGCAAGTCTGGCGCGCGAGGGTTACGCCATCCTCACGCCGGTGCCTTCCTGCACCCTCATGTACAAGCAGGAACTGCCGCTGATGTTCCCGGAAGAAGACGACGTGCGCGTAGTGCGCGACGCGATGTTCGATCCCTTCGAATACCTGATGGCGCGCCGCCGCGACGGACTGCTGAAGACCGAATTCCCCCAGGCGCTCGGCAAGGTGGCCTACCACGTGCCCTGCCATTCGCGCGTGCAGAAGATCGGCCTGAAGACCCAGGAGGCGCTGCAGGCCGTGCCGGGCACCGAGGTGTTGACCATCGAGCGCTGTTCGGGCCACGCCGGCACCTGGGGCGTGAAGGCCGAGTTCCACGAAACCGCGCTCAAGATCGGCCGTCCGGTCGTGCGCCAGATGGGCGAATTCAAGCCCGATTACTTCACCTCCGATTGCCAGATGGCCGGGCACCACATCGAGGAAGGCCTCGATCGCGGCGAGCTGAAAGGCAAGGCGCAGCTGCGCCACCCCCTCACCCTCCTGAGAATGGCTTATGGCCTCCCCGACTGAAATGCAGAAACTTTCCCGCGATTCGATGATGACCCTCGAGGCCTACGCCCGGGCCCGCAATG
>JBBREI010000059.1:0-19324 GCA_038203035.1 Burkholderiales bacterium | reverse complement strand
GCCGCGGCGTGCGGTGCAAGACCGCCGTTCACATCTGCTACGGATACGGCATCGAGGCCAACAACGCCTGGAAGAAGACGCTCGGCGACTCCTGGCGCCAGTATGAAAACACCTTCCCGCTGCTGGCGAAGTCCTCGATCGACCAGGTCTCGCTGGAATGCGCCAACTCCCACGTGCCCATCGAACTCATCGCCATGCTCGAGGGCAAGGATGTGCTGGTGGGCTGCATCGACGTGGCTTCGAACCACATCGAGACCGCGCAAGACGTGGCCAGGACCATCCGGGAGGCCCTCAAATTCGTGCCGAAGGAGCGCCTTTTCCCCTGCACCAACTGCGGCATGGTCCCGCTGCACCGCGACGTGGCCGCCGGCAAGCTGGCCGCCCTGGGCGCCGGCACCGCACTAATCCGCGCGGAGCTTGTCTGACCCTCGTGTGCCGCTTGAGGCTGGAGGGCAAATGGACCATCGCATCGTCTTGATCTCTGTTGTTGTGGCCGTGCTGGCCGTGGTGGGTTACTTGCTGGTCATGCGGGTTTTCTTCCGCGACAGCAAGGAGCTGGACAAACACGTCGACCTTTCCAAAATGAAGGAATGGAAGGACGACGACTAGTCCCGGCAGGCCACCAGCACGGCGTTGGTGCCTCCGAAGGCGAAGGAGTTGGACATGACCGCGGCCAGCCCCTCGACGCGGCGCGCAACATTCGGCACGTAGTCCAGGTCGCATTCGGGATCGGGCACGGCCAGGTTCATCGTGGGGGGCAACACGCCTTC
Organism: Burkholderiales bacterium; assembly: GCA_038203035.1. GTDB lineage: Bacteria > Pseudomonadota > Gammaproteobacteria > Burkholderiales > Usitatibacteraceae > Usitatibacter. The sequence goes on along the minus strand of JBBREI010000059.1, from coordinate 18,554 downwards.
CCGCGCCGCCAGGATCGCCGCCACCAGCTCGAGCGCCCCGGCCGCGCCCAGCAGGTGGGCGTGCATCGATTTCGTGGAGCTCACCGGCGTGGCCCCCGCCCGCGCGCCGAACACCTGCCGGATGGCGGCGGTCTCGACCGGGTCGTTGGCGGGCGTGCCGGTGCCGTGGGCGTTGATGTAGCCGATTGCATCCACGTCGAGGCCCGCATCTTCCAGGGCGAGCCGCATCGCGCGCGCCTGGCCGTCGACGGACGGCCGGGTGACGTGGCTCGCGTCGGTGGCCAGGCCGTATCCCACCAGCCGCGCGAGGATCGTGGCATTGCGCGCGCGGGCACGCGCCAGGTCCTCCAGCACCAGCATCGCCGCGCCCTCGCCCAGCACCAGGCCGCTGCGATCCGCGGCGAACGGCTTGCACGACGCCGCGGGGTCGCGCGGGTCCTCGGCCGCTAGCGTCTTCAACGCCTCCCAGGCTTTGAGCGTGCCGAAGGTGAGCGGCGCCTCCGCCCCGCCCGCGATCATCACGTCCACTTCGCCGGCCGCGACGCGCCGCGCGGCCTCGCCGATGGCCACGGTGGACGACGAGCAGGCGGTTGAATAGGTGAGGTTGGGACCCTGCAGTCCATGGTCCATCCCGATCCACGCGGCGGGCGCGTTGTTCATCGCCATCAACACGCTGAAGGGTTTCACCCGGTCCGATCGCTCGCCATAAAGCGTGTAGTAGCCGTCGTCCGTGGTCTGCGCGCCGCCCATCCCGGTGCCGACGAAGGCGCCGGCGCGGCCCGGATCGAGGCCATCGAGGGCGCCGCGCGATTGTTCCAGGGCCTGCCGCGCCGCCACCAGCGCGAGCTGGCTCACGCGATCGAGCATACGCAGCCGCGGCGCGGGAAAATGGCTCGGGGCATCGAAATCCACGGGAGCGGCGATCCGCGTGACCATGCGTTCGGGAAACCGCAGCGCGATGCGCCGCACGCCGCTGCGGCCCGCGACGAGCGCGGCGAAAAACGTCCCGGCATCGTTGCCGAGGGGAGAAACCACGCCGAGCCCGGTGACCGCAACCGGCCTCAAGCCGGGGCCTTCGGCAGCGCCTGCACGAGGCCATCGATGTACGCCGCCAGGTCCCCCAGCGTATGCAGCCGCTCCTTGAGTTCGGCGTGTTCGGCGGGAACGACGATCTTGAACTCGTCCTCGACGCAGAACAGGATCTCGATCATGCGCAGCGAGTCGATCTCCAGATTTTCGAGCGTCGCCTCGGGCTGCAGCGCCTCGGGCGCCAGGTCGAAATCGCGCGCGAGCAGGGCGCGCAGGCGTTCAAACGTGTTCATGTCGGGGACTCCACGGGTCGTGGCGCGCGCGCCTTGCCGCTCCAGCGCGCGCCCCAGGTGAGGATGGCGGGCAAGGCGCCCAGCGCGGCGATGCTCGCGGCCGCGGTGCCCGGGCCGGTCGTCAACGCTGCGAAAATCGAAGAGGCGCGCACGCGCCCGGCGAAGTTGCCGCGCCACGCCCGGTCATAGTCGCGGGCCGCGCGCGCGAGCGCAGCACCCCGCAGATCCCCGGCCAGTGCCAGCGAGCGGCCCAGCAGCCAGCCCGACTGGATCGCCATGCTGATGCCTTCGGCGACGAGCGGGTGCGCCTCGGCCGCCACGTTGCCGGCGGCGAAGATGCGCCCGCGGGCGGGCGTGCGGATGCCGGGATCGATCGGACCCGCCGACAGCCACGCCCCGTCGCGCTGTGCGCCGTCCAGCGCCTCGCGCATGCCGCGGCACGACGCCATTACGTGTTGCAGCAGCGCGTCGCCCGCGGACGCGCCCGGATGCGCGCGGCGGCAAGTGATCAACTCCGAACGCCGGATGCAGCAGGAAAAACCCGTGCGCCCGCCTTCGCCGTGCACTAGGCCCCCGTAGCCGCCCGGAAACAGCACCAGCGGCATGTGGCCCGGGGCCAGGCGCGTGTTGCGGAAATGGGCCTTGAAGCCCAGCAGGTCGCCGGGACGATGATCGCGGCGGCGCTGCATGGGTAGGCCGCCGCGTTCCCACGAGCCATGCGCGGAGACGATCACGCGCGCACGCACGCGCTGCACGGCGCCCTCGCCATTGGCCAGGTGGACGCTGCAGCCGTGCGCGTCCTCGTCGACGGATTCCGCCGACCAGGGCTGCCAGACCGCGGCGCCCGCATCCCGGGCGGCATCGAGCAGGACCGCATCCAGGTGCTCACGCCCCACGGCGCGGCCCCACGCATCCACGCCCCCGGGCGCGGGCATGGGCGAGTCGACAACGACGTCGGATGCGAAGAGGCCGACGCGCAGCACCGGTGGCCCGGCGCTGCCCAGCAGCCGTGGCGCCACGCCGAGCTCGCGCAGCAGCGGCCAGCTGGTGGCCGAGATGAACTCGCCGCAGACCTTGCGCCGCGGGTAGGTGGACTTCTCGACGACGGCCACCCGCATGCCGGCCCGCGACATCACCAGCGCGGCCGTGGCGCCCGCGGGGCCCCCGCCGATCACGAGCGCATCGAAGGCCTCAATCATGCCGGCGCGCCACGAAGCAATGGCTGAAGAGCCCGCGCGCGCCTTCCTCCAGCGTCCAGCCGTCCACGCGGGGCCAGAGCCCACCCAGATCCCCGTCGCGGAAGCCGGCGCGCACGCTCACCACCGCGTCGTGGCGCGTGACGTCGTTGCAGCCCACGAGCCCGAGCAGGCGCGAACCCGCAAGCGCCACACCCGAACGGCGCGGCTCACACGCAACGAAGCAGCGCGTGCGCCGTGCCACGAGAGCGAACATCTCGCGCAGGGCGCCGTCCTCGAAGTGATGCAGGAAAAGGTTCGCCACGATGGCCGCGCGCGGCGTGGCATCGCGCCCGAGCCATGCGAAGACGTCGTCCTCGACCGCATCCGCGCGCCAGCCGTGGCACGCAAGCTCGCCGGCCGTGGCGCGAGTCACGATCGGCTGGCGATCAACCAGCGTGAAGGTGGCGCCGGCGGGCGGGCGCGGCAGCACGCGCGCCAGGCGCGTCGCGAAGCCGCCGTCGCCGGCGCCGATTTCGGCAATCGAATCCAGGCCCGCCTCAGGGGTGGCGCGCAACGCACGCGCCACGATGCCCGCATTGGACATCAGCGCGTTCACGCGCCGCAGGTCGCGCCGCGAGCGCAGCGCGCGGGGATCGTCGGGCGGCAGCACGTCGAGTAATTCGGGTTCGACGCTGCGGATCATCACGCGGCTCAGGCGACCTGCAGCAACGCGCCGTGGCAGCTGAAGCCGGCGCCGAACGAAGACATCCACCAGGTGCCCCCGGGCCGGCCGTCGAGCAGCGCCTGCTGCAGCACGAACAACACGAACGGGCTGCTGAGGTTGCCGTAGCGCAGCAACATCGCGGCGCTCACGGATACATCGGCCGCGCTCAGGCCCAGGCGCGACTGCAGCTCTTCGAGCACACGCCGGCCGCCAGCGTGCATCACCCAGCCGTCGATCCCGCCCTGCGTGCGACCCGCATCACGCAACGCCTGGTCCAGCAGGCGGCGCGCATGGTCCGCGGCCAGCTTCGGCACCGGCAGGGTGAGGATGTTGCGCAACATGCCGCCGCGCTGCTCGAAGCGCAGGGCATCGCGATGTTCCGGGGCGTTCAGCGTGGCGCCCGCGATCCATTCGACGCGCCGCGCGCCTTCGCGGGGCGTGGCCGACAGGACCGCGGCCCCGGCGCCATCCCCGAACAGGCACGCGCTCACCAGCACGCCGAGGTCGTCATCGAGGTAGAAGGCGGCGCTGCACACTTCCACACAGATCGACAGCACGTTGCCGGCGCGCTTCGAGGCCACCAACGCCTCGGCGGTGCGCAGGTTCGGCAGCGCCGCGCCGCACCCCTGGCCGACCAGATCCAGGTGGAGCGCATCGGCGCGCAGGCCAAGCGCCTCGCCCACGTAGCTGGTGAGCCCGGGGCACAGGTAGCCGGTGCAGGTGCTGACCACCACGGCATCGATCGAACGCGCCTCGAGCCGCGCATCGGCCAGCGCGCGCCGCCCCGCTTCCGAGGCGAGCGCAGGCGCGTTTTTCACGAAGCGGCGGTGCAGCGTGTCCGGGTCGATGTTGAAACCCTCATCGAGGTTGTCGAGCGCAAGCGAGCGCCTCTCGATGCCGTTGTCGTGTGTAAGGATGCCCTGCAGGACCGCACGCGTGCGCTTCGAGATCTCCGGGCGGTTGGCGCGTGCAAGAGCCTCCCAGCACTCGCGCTGCGTGTAACTGCGGGAGGGGACCGCGGTGCCCAGGCCAGTGAAGAACATCGGACCTCAGAAGGAGTAGGAGGCTTCCATGCCGGCCAGCCAGTTGCGGCCGGGCGCGGGCTCGAAGAAACGGCTGCGCGCCTCGGCGACGATCACCGAACCCGCGTAGCGCCTGTTGGTGACGTTGTCGATGCGGATGAATTCCCGGAACCGCCACGCGCCGGGCTGCTGCTCCAGCCCGAAGCGAACGCCCCCGATGGTATAGCCGGACGCGGCGTCGGTGTTGGCATCATTCACGTAGACCCTGGCGGCGTGGCGCAGTTCAACCCCGGCATGGAAGCCACTCGTGGCGTGGCGCCAGACCGCTTCGGCGTACAGCATGGATGCGGGCACCCCGGGCAACTTGCGGCCCGCGGCGACGGTGGCGGGCGGCGTGCCCGAGCTGAAGTCCTCCGTGAAGCGCGCGTTGATGCCCGAGTAGGTCGCGAACACCGCGAAGCCACCTCCCAGGCGCGCATCCAGCGTGAGCTCGATGCCGTCGCGGCGCGTGTGCGAGGCGTTCCTGAAATCGGTGCGCCCGCCCGCGGAGGTGTTGGTCACGATTTCGTCGCGCGTATCGATGCGGTAGACCGCGGCGCTCATCCGCACGCCTTCTGCGGGGCGCGCCTTCAGGCCCGCCTCGTAGTGGCGGCTCTTTGCCGGCTGCAACCCGAAATTCAGGCCGGTCTGGCCCCCCGGCCGGTAGGCCAGCTCCGCAAACGTGGGCGTCTCGAAGCCTTCGCCGCTGTTCACGTATAGGTGCAGGCGGGGATCCAGCTTGAACATGGCGCCCGCCACCCGGGTTGTACGCTTGTGTGTGACGGCGCCGCTGTCGTCGGGGTTCGGACCCTGGATGTAATGGTCCCGCGAATCGAAGCGCACGGTGCTGCGGCGCGCGCCGGCCGAAAGTGTCCAGCGCCGCGCCAGCCGCCATTCGGCCTGCACATAGGCATCCGAGTTGCTCACGGTGTTGTCCTCGTCGCGCTTCACGCGCCCGAGGGTGCCCGCGAGGTTCACGAAACCCTGGCGGCGTTCCTCCAGCCGGTCGTATTCCGCGCCGAAGCTCACCAGCAGCGGCGCCTGCGGCCCGATGAAGGTGTGGGTCCAGCGCATTCCCGCCCCGCCATAGGTGCGGTCGAGGTCGACCACGCCGCCGGAGCCGAGTGGAAGGTCACCTTCCTGGCCGAGGTATTGCCGCACCTGGCGCTCGCCGGTGTAGATGCGGGCGCTGACCGCGTCGCACGCGGAGAGCTGTGCCTCCCAGACGGCGCCGCCCTGGGTCTGGAAGATGCTCTTGCGGGTGTTGAAGGAAGTGGCGGACGAATCAGCCTGGCGCGGATCGGCTTCGAACTGCGCGCGCGTCAATCCCAGCGGATCCTGCGTATCGGGCTGCCGCAGGCCGTTGCCAATGAGGGTGAGGGTCCCGGGGCCGCCCCACGCTACGCTGCCTGGGGGCCCGCCCCACGCTCCGCTCCCTGGGGGCCCGAGCGCGAGGCGCAGCTTGGTGTTCCACTGGTCGCGGCGCGCCTGGCTGTGGTCGCGATATCCGTCGGTTTCGAAGCGCGACACGTTGAGCATGTAGTTGAGGGGCCCGGCCTGGCCGCCCGCGCGCAGGTTGCCCTTGCGCAGCCCGTCGGAGCCGAAGAAGAAGCCGATGTCGGCGGCCGGTGGCGTCGGACCGTCGGCCGTGAAAACCTGCACCACGCCGCCGGACGAGTTGCCGTACATGCTGGCGAAGGGGCCGCGCAGCACTTCGATGCGATCGGCCGACGAAAGATCGAACGTCGCCGCCTGCCCCTGGCCGTCGGGCATGGTGGCGGGGATGCCGTCGGCGATCAGGCGCACGCCGCGCACGCCGAAAGTCGCGCGCCCGCCGAATCCGCGCGAGGAAATCTGCAGGTCTTGCGCGTAGTTCTGGCGGTTCTGCACGCCGATGCCGGGCACACGCGCGAGGCTCTCCGACAAATTCACCATCGCGTTGTCTTCGCGGATCACGCGCGCCTGCACCGCGTCGATCGCGGCTGGCAGGTCGTAGCCCGCCTGCGGGATGCGCGTGGTGGTGACGGTGATTGTTTCCTGCTGCGCTCCCGCCGCGTCGGCGGCAAGCGCCGCAACACCCAGGAGCAGACGGCGCAGGGATGTCGTAATCTCGCGTCTCATGCCACGGAGGATGCCATGCCCGTCGTTTTCGACAAAGCCGGCCAGAAGGTGCGCCTCAACGACATTTCCACCGACCCGCCCAGGGGCATCACGCGCGAGCGGGCGACCGAGCGCTTCAAGGTGCTGGGCGAGGAGATGTTCAAGCTGCAGGATTCGTTGTGGGGCGCGAAGCTCAACAGCGTGATGGTGGTGCTGCAGGGGCGCGACAGCGCCGGCAAGGACGGCGCCATCAAGCAGGTGGTGGGGTACCTGAATCCGCGCGGCGTGCACGTGGTCTCCTTCGGTGTGCCAACAACCGAGGAGCGCGAACACGATTTCCTCTGGCGCGTGCACCGCCACGCGCCGCGCGCCGGCGAGTTCTCGATCTTCAACCGCTCGCACTACGAGGACGTGCTGGTGGTGCGCGTGCACGACCTGGCGCCGAAGAAGCTCTGGAAGCAGCGCTACCAGCACATCTGGGATTTCGAGCAGCTCCTGGCCGAGCAGGGCTGCATCGTCCTCAAGTATTTCCTGCACATCACCATCAAGGAGCAGAAGGAACGCCTGCTCGAGCGCGAGAAGGACCCCGTCACCGCGTGGAAGCTCAATCCCAGCGACTGGCGCGAGCGCGAGTACTGGAACGAATTCACCGAGGCCTACGAGGACGCGATCTCCAAGACAGCGGCGCCGAACGCGCCCTGGACCATCGTGCCCGCGAACGCCAAGTGGTACCGCAACCTGGTGATCGCGGAATCCATCGTGGAGGCGCTGCGGGGACACAAGCGTGCATGGGACCGCAGGCTCACGGAAATGGGCCGCGATGGGCGCGAGGGGCTGGAGCGTTACCGCGCGGAGCTCGAAGCCGCGCGCCAGTCGAAGAAGAAGGACCGCTAGGCCAGCAGGCCTTCCTTCTCGATGAAGCGGATCACGCTATCCAGGCCGAGGCCGGTTTTCATGTTGGTGAACACAAAGGGCCTGTCGCCGCCCACCATCGGTGCCAGGTCGATCTTGTTGATCACCAGCAGGTCGCTCTTGGTCGTTGGTGACCGCGGCGATATCGGCGGGAACTCAGCCCGCGCGCAGCGGGCTGGCGACGAGCCTGGAGGGGTTCTTCTCGAGCCACTTGCGAATGCGGTTGGCGTCGGCCACGCGGGTGAGCTTTCCCCACGAATCGAGCAACACGATCACAATCGGCTGGTTGGCGATGATCGCCTGCATCACCAGGCATTTGCCCGACTCGCTGATGTAGCCGGTCTTGGAAAGGCCGATCTGCCAGTCCGAGGCGCGCACCAGCGAGTTGGTGTTGACGAAGGACAGCTTGCGCTTGGAATCGGGCAGGGTCACGTCGACCGCGCCGGTGGTGGTGTATTCGCGGATCAGGTCGTACTTCGCGGCGGCGGCAACAAGGCGGCCGAGGTCCGCGGGATTGGACACGTTGCCGGGAGCCAGGCCCGATGAATCGACGAAGTGCGTCGCGTTCATCTCCAGCAGGCGCGCCTTGGCGTTCATCGCGTCGACGAAAGCCAGGATGCCGCCCGGGTAATGGCGGCCCAACGCGGAGGCGGCGCGGTTGTCGCTGGCCATCAACGCCAGGCGCATCAGGTCATCGCGGCGGAAATGGCTGCCGATCGGCAGGCGCGACCTGGTGTTCTTGATCAGGTCGATGTCTTCGTTGCTGATCTGCAGCGCCTCGTCCAACGCCAGCCTGGCGTCCATCACCACCATGGCGGTCATCAGCTTGGTGATCGAGGCGATGGGTGTCGACTGGTCGGCGTTTTTCGAATACAGGGTCTGGCCGGTGGCGGCATCCAGCACCATCACCCCGGTGGACTGGAGGATCGGGCCGTTTTCGTCGACCTCCACCACCTGCGCGGCCCGTGCGGCGCGCGCCTTGGCGGGCTTGTCGGCGGCGACCGCCCCGAAGGCAAGGGCTGCGGCCAAAAAAGTAGCTAGAACACGCGTCACGGGTGTCAGAATCCTCTGGGGTAGGCAACACCATAGCAAATATAAGGGGTTTGCGGCAACATCTCAGTCGGCGTCGACAATTACAGCTTAAACAATTGATTCCAATGGACCATTCCGGCGGCCACAAACCCCCAAAATTGCCCCATCCGGACACCCTCGCGGTCCACGCCGGCCAGTCTCCGGATCCGGCGACCGGGTCGCGCGCGGTGCCGATCTACCAGACCGCCTCCTTCGTCTTCCCGGATGTGGACACCGCGGCCGCACTTTTCAACATGGAAGTGCCGGGCCACGTCTATTCACGGCTGTCCAATCCCACCGTCGCCGTGCTCGAGGAGCGCATCGCGGCGCTGGAGGGCGGCGTCGGGGCCATCGCCACCGCCAGTGGCCAGGCCGCCCTGCACCTGGCCATCACCACCCTGATGGGGCAGGGCAGCCATGTCGTCTCCTCCGCCAGCCTCTACGGCGGCTCGCACAACCTGCTGCACTACACCCTCGCCCGCTTCGGCATCTCGACCACGTTTGTGGCGTCGCGCGATCCCGACGCCTGGCGTCGCGCGATCCGGCCAGACACCCGCCTGCTGTTCGGCGAATCGGTCGGCAACCCGTCCGTGGACGTACTCGACATCCCGGCAATCGCGCAGGTCGCTGGCGAGCACCACCTTCCGCTGCTGGTGGATGCAACCGTGACCACGCCCGCGCTCGGCCGCCCCTTCGAGCAGGGCGCCCACCTCGTGATCCATTCCGCCACCAAGTTCCTTTCGGGGCACGGCGTCGTCATCGGCGGGCTGCTGGTCGATGGCGGGAGGTTCGACTGGGCCGCGTCCGGGAAATTTCCCACGCTGACCGAGCCGTACGAGGGGTTCCATGGCATGGTGTTCGCCGAGGAATCCACCACCCAGGCATTCCTGTTGCGCGCGCGCCGCGAGGGACTGCGCGATTTCGGCGCTTGCATGGCCCCGATGACCGCCTTCCAGATCCTGCAGGGCATCGAGACGCTGCCGCTGCGCATGGCGCGGCACGTGGAATCGACGGCGACGGTGGCGCAGTTCCTCGCCGACCACGAAGCGGTGGAGCGCGTGCACCACCCGCACCTGCCCTCACACCCCGACCACGCACTGGCGCGGCGCCTCTATCCGCGCGGCTGCAGCGCCATCCTCTCCTTCGAGCTGAAGGGCGGGCGCGAGGCCGGCAAGCGCTTCATCGAGGCGCTCACGCTGTTCTCGCACCTGGCCAACATCGGCGACGCGAAGTCGCTGGTGATCCACCCGGCGACCACCACCCACTTCCGCATGGATGACGCTGCGCTCGCCGCCGCGGGCATCGGCGCCGGCACCGTGCGCCTGTCGATCGGGCTCGAGCATCCCGGCGACCTCATCGACGACCTCGGGCGCGCGATCCACGCCTCGCAGAAAAGCTGATGCAGTTCATCGTCCAGGGTTATCCGGCCTACGCGTATACCGGGGGAAGGCCGTTCGAGCCGAAGCAGCCCGCCATCGTCTTCATCCACGGCGCCGCGTTCGACCACAGCGTGTGGCAGTGGCAGTCGCGCTACCTCGCCCACCACGGCTATACCGTGCTGGCGGCGGACCTTCCGGGCCACGGGCGCAGCCCCGGCGCCGCGCGCCGGCGGGTAGCGGAAATGGCGGACTGGATCGCCGCCCTCATCGAGTCGGCGGGCCTTGCAAACGCCGCCGTCATCGGCCACAGCATGGGTTCGCTGGTGGCGCTGGAGACCGCGCTGCGGCATCCGGCCCGCGTGACGCGCCTGGCGCTCATCGGCACCTCGGCGCCGATGGCAGTGGGGGAATCCTTCATCGCCGCGGCCCGCGACGATTCACCGGCCGCGCTGGACATGGAAGTCGCCTGGGGACACGCGCGCAACGTGCTGCTGTCGGGCAGCGCCGTGCCCGGCGCCTCGCTGCATGGCGCCAGCCGCGCGCTCAACTCGCGCGCCCATGCCGGCGTGTTGCATGCGGACCTGTGCGCGTGCCAGTCCTACGCGCCCCCGATCGAGGCGATCCGCGCGCTGAAGGTTCCAACACTTGTGATCGCCGGCCGGCGCGACCAGATGACACCGATGAAGGCGGGCAAGGCATTGGCCGCGGAAATCCCGGCAGCGAGGGTCGTGACCCTCGATGCGGGCCACTCGATGATGGCCGAGGCGCCGCGCGAGGTGCTCGCCGCGCTGCACGATTTCCTGCGCTGACGCTGCGATCAACGACGCGGGGCGGGTGATCATTTCCGGAGGTTGCGCGCGACCCGCCGCACGTTGCGGGCGAGGTCAAGAACTCGTGGCCCCCCCGGCCAGCGCGGCCTCGCCCTCGGGCGGCTCCTCCTGCTGCTGCAGCTGCCACATCTCCGCAAACTTCCCGTCAGCCGCCAGGAGCGCGCGGAAGGTGCCGCGTTCGACGATGCTCCCGGCTTCCAGCACCAGGATCTCGTCGGCGTCGACGATGGTCGAAAGGCGGTGCGCGATCGCAAGCGTCGTGTGGTTGCGCGCAATTTCCGACAGCTCGCCCTGGATCGCCTTCTCGGTGCGCGAGTCGAGCGCCGAGGTGGCCTCGTCGAACACCAGGATCGGCGGGCTCTTCAGCAGCGTGCGCGCGATCGACACGCGCTGCTTCTCGCCCCCGGAAAGCTTCAGGCCGCGCTCGCCCACGGTGGTCTCCCACCCCAGCGGCAGCCCGGCGATGAAATCGCCGATGTGCGCCATGCGCGCGGCGTCCTCCACTTCGGCACGCGTGGCGTCGGGGCGGCCGTAGGCGATGTTGTAGTAGATGGTGTCGTTGAAAAGCACCGTGTCCTGCGGCACCACGCCGATGGCGGCGTGCACGCTCAGCTGCGTGACCTCGCGGATGTCCTGGCCGTCGATGGTGATGCGCCCGGCGCCCACGTCGTAGAAGCGGAACAGCAGGCGCGCCAGCGTCGACTTGCCCGAGCCGCTGGCGCCCACCACCGCGACCTTGGCCCCAGCGGGTATCTCGAAGCTCACGTCGCGAAGGATCGGCCGCGAGGCCTCGTAGGCGAAATCGACGTGTTCGAAGCGGATCGCCCCGCCCGAGACCGCCAGCGCCCCGGCGCCGGGCCGGTCCTCGACCTCGCGATTCTCCGACAGCAGGCGGAACATCTTTTCCATGTCTACCGTGGCCTGCTTGATCTCGCGGTACATGACGCCGAGGAAATTGAGCGGGATGTAGAGCTGGATCAGCAGCGCGTTGACCATCACCAGGTCGCCGAGGGTGAGCTTGCCGGCGACGATGCCTTCCGACGCGCGCCACATCAGCAGCGACACCGCGGTGGCGATCACACACGCCTGGATGCCGTTCAACAGGCCCAGGGAGGTCTCGCTCGTGACCACCGCGCGTTCGTAGCGCTGGAGGTTGTCGTCGTAGCGCGTGGCCTCGTAGCGCTCGTTGCCGAAGTACTTCACGGTTTCGTAGTTCAGCAGGGAATCGATCGCGCGCGTGTTCGCCTTCGAGTCCATATCGTTCATCAGCCGGCGGTGGTGCGTTCGCCACTCGGAGATCACGAACGTGAGGCTCACGTACGCCGCCAGCGCGCCCACCGTGATCACCCCGAACCAGATGTCGAAGCGCCAGACCAGGAAGCCCGTGACCAGCGTGATCTCGAGCAGCGTCGGCAACACGCTGAACACCGTGTACGAGAGCAGCGTCGAGATCCCCCGCGTGCCGCGCTCGATGTCGCGCGTGAGCCCGCCGGTCTGGCGCTCGAGGTGGAAGCGCAGCGAGAGGGCATGCAGGTGGTGGAACACCTCGAGCGCGATGCGGCGCATGGCGCGCTGCGCCACCTTCACGAACACGACGTCGCGAAGCTCGTTGAAGATCGTGCTCGAAAGGCGCAGCAGCCCGTAAGTGAGAAGCAGGGCGACCGGCACCGCAACGATCGCCGCCGGCCCGGTCAGGCCGTCGACGATGCGTTTCATCACGATCGGCACGGTGATGTTGGCGAGCTTTGCCGCCACCAGGAAGGCAAGCGCCAGCACCACGCGCCCGCGGAATTCCCAGAGATACGGAAGCAGGCGGCGAACGACGCCGAGGTCGCTGCGGGCGATGGACGGTTGCATGAGGCAGGGATGTTACGCGAGCCGTGCCGCGGGGGGGTGGCCTCGGTATCATGCGCGGATGTTCCCCCAGGAAGCCCTGCGTGTTCGCCGCCTCCTCTACGCGGCAGCTTTCCTGCGCGCGCTGGCCATCGGGCTGATGGCGGTGCTGATCGGCCTCTATGCGGCGCGGCTGGGGCTCAACGCCGCGCAGATCGGCGTGGTGCTTTCGGCGGCGTTGTGGGGCGCGGCGCTTGCCGCGCTGGTGACGCTGGTGCTCGGCAGGCACGTATCGCAGCGTTCGCTGCTGGTGTCGATGTCGTCGCTGCCGGTGCTGGGCGCGATCGCAATGCTTTCCACCGACGCTTTCCCGATCATCGTGGCCGCGGCGTTTGTCGGCATGTTCAACGTCCATGGGCGCGACCGCGGTGCAATCCCGATCGTGGAGCAGGCGATGTTCCCGGCGACGACGGGCGACGGCAACCGCACGCGTGTCTTCGCCTGGTACAACGTGCTGCTCGACGCGGGTTATGCCGTGGGCGGCCTGATGGCGGCGTTGCCCACGCTGCTGGAATCGTCCCTCGGCCTGGCCACCGTGGAGGCGATGCGGCTGGTGCTGGGCCTTTTCTGCGTGCTCTACGCCGCGGCGGCGGTGCTTTATTCGCGCATGCCCGCGCGCCTTCCCGGCGCGGCGCCGGTGGGCCTGCGCCAGCTTTCGGCCGAGAGCAAGCCGCGAGTGGCCAAGATCTCGATGCTGTTTTTCCTCGATTCGTTCGGCGGCGGCTTCATCGGCTCGGCTCTCTTCGCCTACTATTTCGCGGAGCGGTTCAGCGTGCCCGTGGCGCAGGTGGCGGTGTTGTTCGCGGCGGGGCGCGTGCTTTCGGCGTTTTCGCACCTCGGCGCGGCCTGGCTCGCCAGGCGCATCGGGCTCGTGAACACGATGGTGTATACCCACGTGCCCTCGTGCCTGCTGCTGTTCACCATCGTCGCCGCCGACACCTTCTGGCTGGCTGCCGCGTTTTTCCTGCTGCGCGAGGCGCTCAACGAAATGGACGTGCCGACGCGCCAGTCCTACGTGATGGCGGTGGTGAAACCCGAGGAGCGCCTGGCGGCGGCCGGCATCACGGCGCTGGTGCGATCCTGCGGCTGGGCGATCGCCCCGGTGTTCGCGGGAATGATGATGCAGGCTGGCGGGCTGGGATTGCCGCTGGTGTTCGCGGGCATCACCAAGCTTTCGTACGACCTGCTGCTGTGGCGCGAATTCCGGCGCGTGAAGCCGCCGGAGGAGATCAACGGATGATGTAGCCGGCAACCTTCCACGCGCCGTCGGCGCCGCGCGCGGGCGTGACGATCTCCAGGCACAGCCGGTTCTCGAAGCGCGTGTCGAACTGGATCACGAAATATTCACCCGGCGCCCCGCATCCACCGTCGCGAGCCACGCCTGCGCCGCGCCCATGGCGGGCTTCACGTCGAGCTCCTCGTCCGCGGCCCACGGGCCGGGTGAAGGCAGCAGCGCCGTCGCCAGCAGCAGGGCCCTCAGGCTCTTCATGGCGCGCGCCTCACGCCTTGCGTTTCCTTGCCGCCGCCTGGGGCGGGATGCCCCGGCGCGCGAGCGATTCGCGCAGGAGGTATTCGATCTGGCCGTTGACCGAGCGCAGCTCGGATTGCGAGAGGCGCTCGATCTCGGCCCACAGGTCGGGGTCCACCCTCAGCAGGAATGCCTTGCGTTCGGCCATCGCGCGCTCAGGTATAAAGCGTCCCCGTGTTCACTATCGGCTGCGTGTCGCGTTCCGAGCACAGCACCACCATCAGGTTCGACACCATCGCGGCGCGGCGCTCGTCGTCGAGCTCCACGACATTTTTCTCCGACAGGCTCTTCAGCGCCATCTCGACCATCGAGACCGCGCCGATGACGATCTTCGAGCGCGCGGAGATCACCGCCTCGGCCTGCTGGCGGCGCAGCATGGCGCCCGCGATCTCCGGCGCATAGGCCAGGTGCGTGAGCTTGGCCTCCTCGATCTTCACGCCCGCAAGCTGCACGCGGGTCTGCAACTGCTCGCGCAGGGCATCGGCGACCACTTCGGCGCCGGCCCGCAGGGTGATCTCGCCCTCCTCGTCTTCCTCGTTGGTGTCGTAGTTGTAACCGGTGGCGACGTGGCGCAAGGCCGATTCGCACTGCACGCGCACGAAGCTCTCGAAGTCGTCGACGTCGAAGCTTGCCTGCGCCGTGTCTTCCACGCGCCAGACCACAACCGCGCCGATCTCCACCGGGTTTCCGCGCTTGTCGTTCACCTTCAGCGTGTCCACGTTGTGGTTGCGCGCGCGCACGCTCACGCGGCGGCGCGAATTCCACGGCAGCGTCCAGCGCAGGCCCGCCTTGCGTTCGCTGCCGAGGTAGTCGCCGAAGAGCGTGAGGACCCCGGCCTCGTTGGGCTGGAGCATGAAGAAGCCGCTGGCAATGAAAACCACCGCCACCAGGATGGCGATGGCGGGTATGGCGAATGCCTGCCGCGCGACCAGCAGGCCCGCGATCCCGATGGCCGCGAGCGCGAGGAGCAGCAGCAGCATCGCGATGCCATTGGCGGTGGTGATCGTTTTTTCGAAGGTGCCTTCGCTGCGGTAGCCGGCCATGGATCGCTCCTTGCGGGGACTGGTTGTTTTGCTATCGAATTGATATCACTCTAATATCCGATCCCTCTGCGTGTCAAGCGGCGGTTAGAATCGGTTCCATGAAGGACCTGGCGGTAGTGGATTCGGCCACCCAGCTCGACGCGAATTCCCGGGGGCGGGTCGTGGTGTGTGGATCCCATGGCGCGCTGTATTCCGCCTGGCTGGCCGCCCACGCGCGCGTACGCGCCGTGGTTTTCAACGACGCCGGCATCGGGCGTCACTCGGCGGGCATCGCCGGGATCGCCTGGCTGGACACCTTCGGCATCGCCGCGTGTGCCGTGGACTTCCGCACCGCCCGGATCGCCGACGGCCGCGGGATGCTCGAAACCGGCGTGGTGACCACCGTCAACGATTCGGCCGCGACCCACGGCTGCCTGCCGGGACACACCTGCCGCCAGGCCTCGAAATGCCTGCTGGAAAACGCGCCCGAGGTCGAGCCACAGGAAGTGCCCGAGATCGGCGAGACGCGGCTGCGCATCGGCAATACCGGCCATCGCGAGGTCTGGGCGCTCGATTCGGTGTCGCTCGCCCGCGAGCAGGACCGGCGCGCCATCCTCGTCACCGGCTCCCACGGTGGCCTGATGGGCGGCAATGCCGACGACGGCATGCTCGCGGTCGACGTCTTCGCGGCGTTTTTCAACGACGCGGGCGGCGGCAAGGACGACGCGGGCAACGCCCGGTTGCCGGTACTCGACACCCGAGGCATCGCCGCCGCGACGGTATCGTGTAATACCGCGCGCATCGGCGACGGACGTTCGACCTACGAAACCGGGGTCATCGCGCGCGTCAACGAGGTCGCCGGGCGCCTGGACATCAAGGAGGGAATGAGCGCGCGCGAAGCGGTTGCGCGGCTCGTGGGCCTGGGCTGAGCCGCTGGGTAGCTGAAAGGAGATCGGCATGGAACGTTCCTGGATCGCTTGCCTCTTGACCGTTGCACTGCCCGCCCTGGGCGCGGTCGCCACGCAGGCCCCCGAGCCCACGCCCGCGCAATCCGCCGCTGCGTACCAGCACCTGGCCGACGCCGCCGCCGCGGTGGTGGGCATCAAGGTGAAGGCGCTGCCCAACGCGCGCAGCAATGCGACGCTGGGCCAGGAGCGCACCGGCAGCGGCGTGGTGTTCGCCCCGCAGGGCCTCGTCCTGACCATCGGCTACCTTATCCTGGAAGCCGACCAGGTGGAGATCACGACCAACGCCGGGCGCACCGTGCCCGCCACCGTGGCCGCATACGACCACGCGACCGGCTTCGGATTGTTGCGGCCGTTTGTACCGCTCGGCATCAAGCCCATCAGCCTGGGGACCTCGGCCAGTGTCGACGCGCACGATCGCCTGCTGGTCGCGGGCAGCGGCGGCGCGGGCGAGGACGGGTTGTCGGTAGCCACCGTGGTTTCGCGCCGCCAGTTCGTCGGCTACTGGGAATACCTCATCGACGGCGCGATCTTCACCTCGCCGCCTCGAGCGGATTTTGGCGGCGCCGCCCTCATCAACCGCCAGGGCGAGCTCGTGGGCATCGGCTCGCTGTTCGTGATGGATGCGATGGCCCCGGGAGAGCGCCTGCCGGGCAACATGTTCGTGCCCATCGACCTGCTCAAGCCGGTGCTGGAAGAGATGATCGCCACCGGGCGGCAGAAAGGCGGGGCGCGGCCGTGGCTCGGCGTGAGTTCGCTCGAGGAAGACGGCCGCCTCAAGGTGCTGCGTGTTTCCGCCGATGGCCCCGCCGAAAGGGCGGGCATCGCCCCGGGCGACATCATCCTGGGGCTCTCGGGCGAGAAGGTGGAGCGGCTGCACGACTTCTACACCCGCCTCTGGAAAACCGGCGCGCCGGGGGTAGAAGTCACGCTCAAGGTGCTCAAGGGCACCGAGGTGCTCGACGTGAAGGTCCTGTCGGTCGATCGCTTCGAGGCGCTGCGCAAGAAGCCGACGATCTGAAACGATCAACAATTTGGTGGCGGCATGGGCTGTCATAGCGGCGGCGCGAGCTCGATCCTGCCGGGCGTATCGAGGTTCGCCTCGATCGCGAAGACGAGGTCGCCGGCCTCGATGCGCGTGGCACCCGCCTCCCAGAACCCGATGATTGCGCCGGCCCGCTCCACCGCGACCACCAGCACATGGGGCACCTCGCGCCAGGCGCGGCCGACCTCGGCTTCGCGCGCCGGCCGCTCCGAGATGCGCATGAACCCGTTGGGCCCGCACAGCAGGTCGGCCACGAAACGCGTGGTGTAGCGCGAGCTCACCGCGTCGGCCATGAGGTGGCCCGCCAGGCGGGAAGGTGCAATGACCTCCTGCGCGCCCGCGCGCCGCAGCAGCTGAACGTTCTCCTGGTCATTCACCGTCGCGAGGATGCGGATGTCGGGATTGAGGTTGCGCGCCGTGAGCGTGCCGAGCGCCGCGATCTCGTCGCGACGGATGCAGAAAAGGATGGCGCGTGCCGTCGTGATGCCCGCCTGCTTGAGCGTGTCGTCGCGCGTACAGTCGCCGCGCAAGCCGATGAGCCCATGCTCGGCGGCCTCCTCGAGGCGGTCGGCCTCGAGATCGATCACCACCACGACGCGCGGGTCGGCCTCGCTGGCCGCGAGCAGGCGCGCGGCGCTGCTGCCCGAGTACCCGTATCCGCATACGATGATGTGGCCGGTGAGCTGCTGCTGGAGCTTCTCCATGCGGTGCTCCTCGACGATGCGTTGCCAGAAGAATTCGTAGGCGGTCCCGAGGAACATGAGCCAGACGAAAAGGCG
This sequence comes from Burkholderiales bacterium, assembly GCA_038203035.1. Taxonomy (GTDB): domain Bacteria; phylum Pseudomonadota; class Gammaproteobacteria; order Burkholderiales; family Usitatibacteraceae; genus Usitatibacter. The sequence continues at coordinate 745 of JBBREI010000059.1, read as the reverse complement.
GATGGGGGTGATGGCGAGCGCGTCCACCAGGCGCGCGTTTTCTCCCACTGGCACGATGTCGCCGTAGCCCACGGTCGTGATCGTGACCATGGTGAAATAGACCACGTCGGCCAGGCCCACGCGCCCGCCGGAGGCGTCGCGCAGGTTGTCGCGTTCGAGCCAGAAGATCAGCACCGCAAGGAGCAGCGCGACGACGACCAGGCCGCCGCGGCGCAGGAGCACCCTTGCGGGCGCCGGCTGCCGCACATACAGCATGCGCGTGAAGCGCGCGGTGCCGGCCTTGCGCTCGCCCGTTTGCCGCGTTGCGCCCGCGCCGCGATCGACCACCCGGTCCGGAGTCATGCCGAACTATTGCCGCCCGCGTTCACCGGCGTCAAGGCGAATCGCGGCCGCGCACGGGGGAAGGAACTTCCCGGCTCACACGCGTCTGACAGGACTACAGGGAAAAAGGGGAATTCCCCATGCGGCTCCTCCTCGAAGCGTGGCGCGCGAACGACCTCGTCGAATTCGCACTCGCCACGGGCATCCTGCTCGGCGTCCTGCTTGCGCTGGTGCTGTTGCGCTACGTCGCCGCGAAGATCGTTGGCGCCGTCTCCCGCCGCGCGGGCTCCCCGGTGGGCCAGGGAGTCGCCCGCGCGATCGAGGGCACGCAGCTGTGGCTCTTGCTGCCCCTTGCCCTGCTCGCGGCGGCGTCGGCCCTGGAGCTCCCCGCGCGCCTGCAGCACCTGGTCGAGGTCGCCGCCGT
>JBBREI010000058.1:0-19407 GCA_038203035.1 Burkholderiales bacterium | reverse complement strand
CACGGAGCCGTGCGGGATTCCGATTTCCTTCTGCGCCAGGGTAAAGATGTCGTTCCAGAGCCGCGCCTCGAGGTGCGATTCCATCTTGGGCAGGTAGTAATACGGGCCGCTGCCGCGCGCCAGGCGTTGCTTCGCGGTGAGGAAGAAGTTGAGCCCGAAGTCCACCAGCGCCCCGGCAACCGGCTTGCCGTCGAGGAGGATGTGTTTTTCGTCGAGGTGCCATCCCCGGGGCCGCGGGATGAGCACCGCGTGTTTCTCGTTCAATCGATATTGCTTGCCGTTCTGCTCGAACGAGATGGCGCCGGTGACGGCGTCGAGCAGGTTCGCCTGGCCCGAGATCATGTTGTCCCAGGTCGGACAGTTGGCGTCCTCGAGGTCGGCCATGAAGGTGGAAGCGCCGCAGTTGAGCGCGTTGATCACCATCTTGCGATCGGTGGGGCCGGTGATCTCCACGCGGCGATCGAGGAGGTCGGCGGGCTGCTGTGCAACCGTCCACGCGGATTCGCGGATGTTTCTGGTCGCGGCCAGGAAATCGGGCATCCTTCCGGCGTCGAATTCCTGCTGGCGCGCCGCGCGCGCGGCCAGCAGCTGCCGGCGACGCGGATCGAATTCGCGCGCAAGCTTGGCGACGAAGGCAAGCGCCTCGGGCGTGAGCACGCGGCCGTGTTCCGGCAGCAGGGGCGCCTTGACCTGCAGGCCCGAGATGGTGGTGGTCTTGTCCATGATGATTTTCCTGTTCGGCTGAGTTGCAGTCTATTACATCACCGGCGTACACTGAATAGGGCAATTTGGCGAAGGTTCTTATACTTTTTTGATATGGACCGATTCAAGGAACTGACGACCTTTGTGGAGGTGGCCCAACGGGGCAGCCTCTCCGCGGCGGCGCGCGAAGAAGGCATCACGCCTGCGATGGTGGGAAGGCGCATCGACCAGCTCGAGGAGCGGCTGGGGGTGAAGCTTTTCAAGCGTTCGACGCGCAAGGTCACGCTGACCCCCGAAGGTTCCACGTTCTACGAAGACTGCCACCGATTGCTCGACGACTTGCGATCGGCCGAGGATGCGCTGACGGCCGGGGCGAAAAGTGCTTCCGGCCGGCTGATCGTGACCGCGCCCACGTCCTTCGGGCGACGTCACATCGCCCCGCACCTGGCGGCCTTCATCGCGGAGCACCCCAACCTTGCGATCACGCTCCACCTGTCCGAGCGCATGGTCGACCTCAAGAACGAACGCTTCGACATCGCGATCCGCATCGCCGACCTCAAGAGCGCCGACCTGATCGCCGCGAAGCTGGCGCGCAACCACCGCGTGGTGTGTGGATCGCCCGCGTATTTCAAGCGCGCCGGCAAACCCAGGGTGCTGGCGGACCTGGCCCAGCACAACTGCCTGGTGACGAGCACCGAGGATGGCGTGGCCGACAGCTGGAGCTTCCAGGACAAGGGCAAGCCCGCGCAGTTGAAGGTGGCGGGCAACCTGCAATGCAACGATGGCGAGGTGCTCACGCGCTGGGCGATTTCGGGCGAAGGCGTGGCGTGGCGCAGTGCCTGGGAGGTAAGCGAGGAGGTCAAGCGCGGCCGGCTGGTGACGGTGCTCGACGAGTTCGCCTTCCCCGGCAACAACATCTATGCCGTCTATCCGGAACGCCGCCTGCTGCCCGCGAAGGTGAAGTTCTTCATCGAGTTCCTGAAGAAGACGTTCGGAGATCCCCCGTATTGGGAATGAAAACCGGGGCACGGAAAAAACTGGTGTCAGAGACGACTTTTGCCGGGGGCGGCAAATGCCGCCGCGCAAAAGTCGTCTCTGACACCAGTTTTTTCCGTGCCATGGTTTTCACCGGAACTGTTTCACCACCGCCTGCTGCCTGCGGCTCACCGGCAGCTTCTCGTTGGTGCCACGGATCACAACCGCCCAGCCGGACTCGCTTTCCTCGGCATTGCGCTCGAAACCCGCGATGCCCGCGCGCGCCACCAGGCAGTTGCGATGGATCCGCACGAAAAGCGGGGCGAACTCCTCTTCCAGCGCGGTGAGTGACTCCTCGACCAGGAATTCGCGCTCGACCGTGCGCACCGTCACGTATTTGAGCTCGGCGCGCAGGTAGAGGACGTCGGCCAGCGGCACCAGGTGGATCTTTCCGCGCTCGTGGACCGAGAGGTGGCGGCGCGGCTGGTTGGCGGCCGCGGCCAGGGCGTGCCGGGAAACCGGCGCACCCCCCCGGGTCTTGTTCAACGCGCCCAGCAGCCTTTCCACGCGGATCGGCTTGAGCAGGTAGTCGATCGCGTTCACCTCGAAGGCCTTGATGGCGTAGGAATCGAACGCGGTGGTGAAGATGATCGCCGGCGGCGCCTGCATGCCGGCCATGTGGCGCGCGGCCTCCATGCCGTCCATTTCCGGCATGCGGATGTCGAGCAGGACGATGTCGACCTTTTCCCGGTTCACGATCGCCAGCGCCTCGCGCCCGTTGCGCGCCTCCTCCACCAGCCCCAGGGGAAAACTCTCGCGGCATTCCTCCAGCAGGTCGCGCAGGCGCGAGCGTGCCGGCGCCTCGTCGTCTGCGATCAGGACCTTCGGAACCTCGGAGGCGCCGCTCAAGCCGCCGCCGTGATGTAGGGAATGCTGATGCTCACGCGGTAGGTCCCGTCGAGCGCCTCGTATTTGACGCGCGCCTCCGCGTCGAAGTGCAGCTGCAGCCGCTCGCGGATGTTCGCCTGGGCCATCTTGTTGCCGACCGTGGCGCGGCTTTCGGCCGGCAGCGGGTTGGTGAGCGTCATGGTCAGTTGTCCCTTGGCCAGCCCGATGTCGATGGCGATTTCACCGCCGTCGGGTGACGGCTCGATGCCATGGTAGACCGCGTTTTCCACCAGCGGCTGGAGAATGAGGGGCGGGACCAGCGCGTCGGCGGGCATCGAATCGATGCGCCAGGTTACGCGCAGGCGATCTCCCAGCCGGATGCTCTCGATCGCCAGGTATTGCCGCACCAGCTCCACTTCCCGGGCGATCGGGGTGAGCGTGCGGTTGTCCGCCATCAGGACGCGGAAGAGGTCGGCCATGTCCTCCAGCGCCCGCTCGGCCCGGCGCGGTTCGGAGCGGATCAGCGACAGCACCGCGTTGATGCTGTTGTAGAGGAAGTGCGGGCGGATGCGCGCCTGCAGGGCCTGGATGCGCGCCTCGGCGATCGCGGGGGAAAGCGCCCGCGCCCGCAGGTCGAAGTAGGCCAGCAGGCTCCCGGTCACAAACAGAGTGAGCACGACGATCTGCGCCAGCGGCATCACGCGCTGGTCGGGCAGCAACTCCGCGCCGGCGAGGGACACGAGCCACGCCACCAGGATCTCGAATCCGGCGATCACCGCCAGCGAAGCGGCGTACCCGATGGAGTGCAGGATGCGGCGCGAGGCGCACAGCGCCACCAGGCTCACGATCAGGATCGGTTCGCAGAACGCCGCCATCATCAGGAATTCGCGCAGCACCGCCTCGGGCGAGGCCGCGCGCACGAAAGCGGCTGCGATCACGAACAGGTTGGTGACCAGGAGCGAGCGCGACATGACGCCCAGGTTGCAGAAGTTCGGCAACCGGATCCCCGCACCTGTCTGATTTATACTCGCCACGTCTTCCAATTTGGCCACTCCCGCCGCTTCCATGCAACCAGACGACAAGTCGGCCCCGGCGGGCAAGGCGTGGTCCGGCCGGTTCGCCGAACCGCTCGACGCCCTCACCCAGCGCTTCAACGCCTCGGTCGACTTCGACCGGCGCCTGGCCGAATTCGACATCCAGGGCTCGATTGCCCATGCGCGAATGCTCGCCCGGGTGAAGCTCCTGGGCGCCACGGACCTTGCCGCGATCGAAAGCGGGATGGCCACGATCCTGGCTGAAGTGCGTGCCGGAACCTTCCCCTGGTCGATCGAGCGCGAGGACGTCCACTTCAATATCGAGCATCGCCTGACCGACCTCGTCGGCGACGCGGGCAAGCGCCTGCACACGGCCCGCTCGCGCAACGACCAGGTCGCCACCGACATCCGGCTGTGGCTGCGCGCGGCCATCGACGACCTTTCGGCGCGGCTGCGCGCGGTGCGCGCGGCGCTCCTGGACCTGGCGGAGAAACATGCCGGCACGCTGATGCCCGGGTTCACCCACATGCAGGTCGCGCAGCCGGTGACCTTCGGCCACCATCTCATGGCGTACCAGGAGATGTTCAGCCGCGACGCGCAACGGCTGGCCGATTGCCGCAAGCGGGTGAACCGTTCCCCGCTCGGCGCCTCGGCCCTTGCCGGCACCAGCTACCCGATCGACCGTGAGTGGGTCGCGACGGAGCTGGGCTTCGACGGCGTGTGCGAAAACTCGCTCGACGCGGTGTCGGACCGGGACTTCGCGATCGAATTCCTGGCCGCGGCCGCCGTCTGCCAGATGCACGTCTCCCGACTTTCGGAAGAGCTGGTGATCTGGATGAGCCCGCGCTTCGGGTTCGTCGACATCGCCGACCGCTTCTGCACCGGCTCCTCGATCATGCCGCAGAAGAAGAATCCGGACGTGGCGGAGCTCATGCGCGGCAAGACCGGCCGGGTCTACGGCGCGCTCGTCACGCTGCTCACGGTCATGAAGGGGCAGCCGCTGGCCTACAACAAGGACAACCAGGAGGACAAGGAGCCGCTCTTCGACGCCGCCGACACGCTGCGCGACGTCCTCTCGATCCTGGCCGAGATGCTGCCGGCGGTGAGCCCGCGGCCCGAACGCATGCGCGAAGCGCTGGCCGAAGGCTTCGCCACCGCCACCGACCTGGCCGACTACCTGGTACGGAAAGGATTGCCGTTCCGCGATGCCCACGAAGCGGTGGCGCGAGCAGTCCGTGCCGCCGAAGCGGCGGGCAAGGACCTGTCGGAGCTGTCGATCGCGCAGCTGCGGTTGCATTCCGCGCTCGTGGATGATGACGTCTTCTCCGTCCTGACGCCCGAGGGTTCCGTGGCTTCGCGTGGCCACATCGGGGGAACGGCGCCGGAAGCGGTGCGCGCGGCCATCGCCCGCGCCCGCGCCCGCCTCTAGGCCACTTCGACGACCTTCGGCTGGTAGACGCGGCAGATCTTGCGCGTCTCGGGGCCCGAAAGGCGGTCGCCCATCTGGCCGCAGCGGTAGATGCGCTGCGAAAGCTTCTGGCAATGCAGGCAGTTCGAGCAGTCGCCGAACACCGTTCCCTCGTTGTCTTCCTGGAGGGTTACCAGGGCCTCGCGCAGCGCCGAGGTGGCATTGCGAATGCGGTTGGGGCTGATGTTGCGGGTGGCGTTCTGCCACGCCAGCGCCGGCTGGGAATCGGCCAGCAGCCGTTCGCCGGCCGACGAAAGGCGCAGGCGGACCACCCGGCGGTCGATATCGTCCTCGAAACGCTCGATCAGGCCGCGGCGGTCGAGCAACAGCAGGGTTTGCGAGACGGTTCCCTTGGTCAGGCCAAGGTAGTCCGCAAGCGCCTGGGGCGTGTTGGAATAGCGGTTGGCCTTGCTGAGGTAGACCAGGGCGTGCAGGTGGACCGGCTGGAGCGACTCGTCGGAGCCGGCCTTGCGCATCTCGGTGCGCATCAGGTTGCCGAGCCTTTCGACCAGCTCGAGCAGCACGAGAGGGTTCTTGTCCAGGGCGCCTTCCGATGCGGAACAGACCGCGTGACCCAATTAGTATCGGGTCGCTACAGGTCTGTCAAGGATTTTTGGGGTTGAATATTCGTATCGACTCGCTACGAACCCGGCTTTGACACCTTTTGGCGCCTTTTCCGGCGCGCCGGCGCGCTTCACGTCACGCGAATGCGACCGCAACCCCGGCCTGCAGGGCCACGATTCGCGCCAGCGAGGCGAAGAGCTCGTCGCCCGATCGCGTGTCGCGCCACGCGCCCTCGCGCAAGGAGAAGTGGAAGCCGCCCGAGCGCGCCGCGACCCAGATCTCCCGGTTCGGCGTCTGCCGGTTGATGATGATCCGCGTGCCGTCGGGGCAGGTGAGGGTGAGGATGCCGCTCTCGAGGTCGACGTCGAGGGCGTCGACCTCCTCCACGGCCGCCTCGATGCGCGCGAGCATCGCATCCACGTCGCGATGGAAATCCGACTCGTTCATAATGCCGCGATGATACGCGCCCTCGTCCACGCGCCCATCGCCCTCGCGCTTGCCTGCCTGCTGTGCGCCTGCGGGCAGAAGGGTCCCCTCAAGCTCCCGGAACCCGCGCCCGCGCGGGCTCCCGCAAGCCCACCGGCCGCGCCGTGAGCGGCTTCGAAAGGACCGCCGGCGAGCTCTCGCTCGACGGCGTCGGGCTCGCCAGCGTGGCGCAACGCTTCGGCACTCCCTGCTATGTCTACTCGCGCGCCCTGATAGAGGAGGTGTACGGCGAGTTCGACACCGGACTCGCGGGCCTCGACCACCTGGTCTGCTACGCGGTCAAGGCGAACTCCAACCTCGCGGTACTGCAGGCTCTTGCGCGCCTTGGCGCGGGCTTCGACATCGTGTCCGGAGGCGAGCTCGCGCGCGTGCTGGCGGCCGGCGGCACGGCCTCGCGCGTGATCTTCAGCGGGGTCGGGAAGTCGCCCGCCGAAATCGAGGCCGGCCTCATCGCCGGCATCAAGTGCTTCAACGCCGAGAGCGAACCGGAGCTCGACCGCATCGACGCGATCGCCCGCCGGCTCGGTCGCGTGGCGCCGGTTTCGCTGCGCATCAACCCTGACGTGGACGCGCGTACGCATCCGTACATATCCACCGGCATGGCCGGCAACAAGTTCGGCATCCCGTACGATCGCGCGCTCGACGCGTATCGCCACGCGGTCGGCCTTCCCAACCTGCGGGTGACCGGCATCGATTGCCACATCGGCTCGCAGATCCTGGAGACGGCGCCGCTCGACGAAGCGCTGGAACGCGTGCTGGAACTGGTGGCCACGCTGGCCCGCGAGGGCATCGAGCTCGGGCACGTGGACCTCGGCGGCGGCTTCGGCATCCGCTACCGGGCCGAAGAGACCCCGCCCGACATCGGCGGATACTGCCGCCGCCTGGCGCAGCGCCTGAAGGGCAGCGGATTCCAGGTGCTTCTGGAGCCCGGCCGGGCGATCGTGGGCAACGCCGGGGTGCTGCTCACACGCGTGGAATACCTGAAGCTCGACAAGGCGAAGCGCTTCGCCGTGGTCGACGCCTCGATGAGCGAGCTGATCCGCCCCGCCCTCTACCAGTCGTGGCACGACATCGTGGCGGTGCGCGATGGCGAGGGCGAAGCCCGGCGCTACGACGTCGTGGGCCCGGTGTGCGAATCGTCTGACATCCTCGGCCTGGACCGCGACCTGGCCGTGCGGCAGGGCAGCCTGCTCGCGATCATGTCGGCGGGCGCCTATGCGATGGCGATGGCGTCGAACTACAATTCGCGCCCGCGCCCCTGTGAAGTGATGATCGACGCCGGCCGCATGGTCGAGATTCGCGCGCGGGAGAGCGTGGAATCGCTGTTTGCGCTCGAGCGCGGCCTCGACGGCGAGGCGTGCCGCTAAAAACTGCTTGGCGGCGGACATTGGTATCGAATCGCTACCATTTAGTCTCGAGTCAAGTCAAATACTCACCCTTGTGCCGCGCACGTGCGCATAGAATCGGCTCACCAACGTCGTTCGATGCGAAATCGAAAGCTTGGTAGTGCAGGAAAACCCTTACGGGATACCCGCACGACTACATCGGTCCAACATTGAAAAGGAGTTGAACATGGCTGCGAAGAAAAAAGCTGCAAAGAAAAAAACCGCGAAAAAAGCTAAGAAAAAAGCTGCGAAAAAGCGTGTAGCTAAGAAAAAAGCGTCAAAGAAGAAAGCGTCAAAGAAGAAAGCTGCGAAGAAGAAATCTTCAAAGAAGCCCGCAAAGAAGAAATCTTCTAAAAAGCCTGCGAAGAAAAAGCCCGCGAAGAAAGCGGCAAAACGCAAGCCTGCGATGAAAGTGGCGGCCCCGATGAAGCCGATGATGGCTCCCGCGGTCACCCCAGTCATCACGCCGCTGATCAAGCCCATGAGCTGAAGACGGTACGCCGTCGGATGGTCTAAAGGCTTGGACCCGAATACGAGGCGCGACCCGACCGGTCCCGCTTACGCGGCCAGCAACACGGCCGGGTAGCGCCTCGCAAGCGGGCCCCCCAGATTCCCCCGTATTATCTCAGCCGCCAGCCGCCGAGCCGGGCGTAACGCCCCGTCCCGAGTTCCGTGCGCATGAGCTGGACCGAGCGCGCGACCCATCTGATCGGCTCGACCGGCGTTCGCGCCTGCAGCTGCTGGATCTTGCGCACCAGCGTAAGGTGCGGCACGAAGCGCCGCTCTTCCAGGTCGAATCCGCGCACGTGCAGCTCCGCCGCAAGCAGGTGATAAAGCGTGACCAGGCCTTCCGGCACCGGTTCTACCCCCGCCCACGCCACACGCGCGCCGCGAAACGAGCCCACGAAATCGCAGGTCAGCGCAACCGAGGGCTGCTTCACGCGCACCGCCATGGCCTCGGATACCCGTTCGTCGGGCACGGTGCCCAGGAAAGCGAGCGTGAGGTGGATGTTTTCCGCCGGCACGGGGCGCCCGCCAAGGCGTTGCGCCAGCTCCACCGCGTGGGCCGAAAGCCGGGCCTTCGCGGTATCGTCGGGCCAGACGGCGAAGAAGAGGCGCGGCATCGCTAGAGCAGGAAAATCGTGGCCAGGCCGAGGAAGATGAAGAAACCCATGCTGTCGGTCACGAAGGTCAGGAACACGCTCGATCCCACCGCGGGGTCGCGCCCGAAGCGCTCCATCGCCAGCGGAATGAAGATGCCGGCGAGCGCTGCCACCACCAGGTTGAGCAGCATCGCAAGCGCCATCACGCCGCCCAGGGCCACGTTGCGGTAAAGGAGATAGGTGAGGATGCCGAGAACGCCGCCCCAGATGACGCCGTTCAGCGTGCTGATGCCCAGTTCCTTCAGCAACAGGCGCCGCGCATTGGAGGCGCTCACCTGCCCCAGTGCAAGCGAGCGCACGATCAGCGTCGTGGTCTGGTTGGCGGAGTTTCCGCCGATGCCCGCCACGATCGGCATCAGCGCCGCCAGCGCGGCGAGTTTCTCGATCGATCCTTCGAAGGCGCCGACCACCCGCGAGGCGATGAAGGCGGTGCACAGGTTGAGTGCCAGCCAGGGCCCGCGGTTCTTGGCGCTCGCCCAGACGCTCGAAAACAGGTCCTCTTCCTCGCGCAGGCCGACCTTGCCGAGTTCCTGCTGCTCCTGGCGATCGCGGACGTATTCCAGCACGGTGTCGACGGTGATCCGCCCGATGAGCTTGCCCTGGCCGTCGACCACGGGGGCGCACACCAGGTCGTAGCGATCGAACGACTGGGCGGCGGCGTCGGAGTCGTCCTCGGGCGCGAAGGACTTGACGTCGCGGTCGTAGAGGCTGGCCACCTCGACGTCCAGGTCGGTGACCAGCAGCCGGTTGAGCGGCAGCGTCCCCTTGAGGTGGTCTTCCCGGTCGACAACGAAGATCGCGTCGGTCTGGCGCGGCAACTCATCGAAGCGGCGCAGGTAGCGCAGCGCCACCTCGCAGGTCACATCCTCGCGGATGCTGACCACCTCGAAATCCATGATCGCGCCCACCGTCCCCTCGGAATACGAAAGCGCCGCCTGCAGCTCGGCGCGATCCTCGACGTCCTGCGCCTCGATGATGTCCTGCACGACGTCGTGCGGAAGGTCGGGCGCCAGGTCCGCGATCTCGTCGACATCGAGGTTCTGGGTCGCGGCGACGATCTCCGCGCTGTCCATGTCGGCGAGCAGCGTGTCGCGCACGCCGTCGGAGACTTCGAGCAGGATCTCGCCGTCGCGATCGCTGCGCACCAGGCCCCAGACCATCATGCGGGAGTCGAGCGGCAGGTTCTCGAGGATGTACGCGACGTCGGCGGAGTGCAGCCGGTCGAGCCGCAGCTGCAGCTCGGAAAGGTTCTGCTTGTGGACCAGGCCCTCGACCAGCTCGGTCCTGCGCCCGTCGTGCTCCTCCTGGCGATGCACCAGCCCCTCGACCAGGCGCTGCTTGGCGATGATGCGTTCGATCGCCTCGAGGTGCTCCTGCGGGGACGCCGCGCGGCTGTCGTCGATCAGGCGCGAGGGATTCACGGCAGCTCGGCGGAGGGCATGCGCGCCAGGATCAACTGGGTCTTGCGCATCAGCCAGGCGGTGTTGCGGTTGCGGTCGTAGTAACGCGGGTTCGGGACCATCGCGGCCAGGCGCGCCGACGACTCGGCACCCAGGTTCGCCGCGCTCGCGCCGAAGTAGTGGCGCGCGGCCGCCTCGGCCCCGAAGATTCCGTCGCCCCACTCGATCACGTTCAGGTAGATCTCCAGGATTCGCCGCTTGTCCATCAATTGCTCGATCATCACCGTGATGAGGGCCTCCTGGCCCTTGCGCCACGGAGTGCGGTCCGCCGAAAGGAACAGGTTCTTGGCGAGCTGCTGGGAAATGGTGGAAGCGCCCGCGACCACCTTTCCCTTCTTGCGATTCTTCTCCATCGCCTTCTCGATTGCCTCCCAGTCGAACCCCTCGTGCTCCGCGAAGCGCGCATCCTCCGCAGCCACGATCGCGCGCTTGAGGTTGGGCGAGATGCGATCGTAGGCAACCCAGGTCTGGCGCAGCTTCACATCGGGGTTCTTCGCGCGCAACCGCTCGAGGCTCGACTCCATGAAGGCGGTGGTGCCGGGATTATGGTCCGTCCACCACCAGACGCGAACCAGGAAAGACAGCTGGATCGCGAGGAATATTCCGGCCAGTGCCAGCGCGAGCCATCCGAGGAAGGCGAAAAACCTCTTCACGCGAAACGCGCCCTCAATTGCGCCAGCAGCGCGGCGGTTTCCGGCCTGCCGCCGCGCCAGAGGAAATAGGATTCGGCGGCCTGCTCCACCAGCATGCCCAGGCCGTCACTCGCGCGGGCGCCGGCCGCGAGGGCGGCGGCCACGAACGGCTTCGCGCAGGCACCGTACGCCATGTCATACGCGAACCCGCCCTCGCCGATGATGCCGGGCCCCAGCGCCAGCGCCTCGCCTTTCGTCGACGTCGAGGTGGCATTGATGACGATATCGAAGGCGCGCGGGCCAACCGCGTCGAGCGCGCACGCCTCCACCGGCCCCAGGTCGCCGAACAACCGCGCAAGCGCGCCGGCCCTGGCAACGGTGCGGTTTGCGATCACGAGCGAACCGGGGCTCTGCGCGAGCAGCGGCGCGATCACTCCGCGCGCGGCGCCACCGGCGCCCAGCAGCAGGATGCGGGCGCCCGCGAGCCGCAACCCGAGATTGCGCGAGAGGTCGGCCACGAGTCCCGCTCCGTCGGTGTTGTCGCACTCGATCCTGCCCGCGCGCAGGGCGAGGAAGTTCGCCGCGCCGGCGCGTTTCGCGCGCGCACTTGCATCCGCCGCGAAGCGGAACGCATCAACCTTGAACGGCAGCGTCACGTTGGCGCCGCACCCGCCCTGCTCGAAAAAACGCGCGAGGTGCAAGTCGAATCCACCTTCGGGCACCAGCAGGCGGCCATATTCGATCTGCTCGCCGAGCGACGCGGCAAAACGCGCGTGGATCTCGGGCGAAAGGCTGTGGGAGACCGGATTACCGGCGACGACGTAGCGGTCCATCGAGGGGCGGGCTTCTGGCACACAGCCGGGTAGCGGGCCCTAGTTTATATAGTATGGAGACACGATTCGCCAATCGCTCTACAATGGTGCGCGCCGTGAATTGCGGCACCATGTCGGTGCATGGAAGCATAAAACCATCCACTTGCAGACGGCGGATCAAGGACTTAGCCATGTACAGCCGTGGCATGTTTTTCGCTGGCCTAACGCCTCGACCGGGCGTTCAATACCGTCGATTCACCAAATCTGGGCACGACCAACAAACCCACCCACCAGGAGAAATAAATGGCATCCGCAGTCGCCGACGTCTTCAAGACAATCAAGGACAACGAGGTCAAGTTCGTCGACCTGCGCTTTACCGATACCAAGGGCAAGGAACAACACGTCTCGGTCCCGACCAAGTTCTTCGACGAGGACAAGTTCAAGGATGGCCACGCGTTCGACGGATCGTCGATCGCCGGGTGGAAGGGCATCGAGGCCTCGGACATGTTGCTGATGCCGGACCCGGATTCCGCGCGCATGGACCCGTTCTTCGACGAGCCGACGCTTGTGATCTCGTGCGACGTGCTGGAACCGTCGACGATGAAGGGCTACGAGCGCGACCCGCGCTCGATTGCGAAGAAAGCCGAGGCCTACCTCAAGAGCTCGGGCCTGGGCGACACCGCCTATTTCGGCCCCGAACCCGAGTTCTTCGTCTTCGACGCGGTCGAGTGGAGAGTGGACATGTCGGGCAGCTCGGTGAAGATCTATTCCGAGGAAGCCCCCTGGTCCACCGACGGCAAGTTCGAAGGCGGCAACCTCGGCCATCGCCCCCCGGTGAAGGGTGGCTACTTCCCCGTTCCCCCGGTCGATTCGCTGCAGGACATGCGCTCGGCCATGTGCCTCGCGCTCGAAGAGCAAGGCGTCGAAGTGGAAGTGCATCACCACGAAGTGGCCGCGCCCGGCCAGTGCGAGATCGGCACCAAGTTCAACACGCTGGTGAAGCGCGCGGACTGGCTGCAGATCCTCAAATACACGGTGTGGAACGTGGCGCGTGCATACGGCAAGACCGCCACCTTCATGCCGAAGCCCGTGGTCGGCGACAACGGCTCCGGCATGCACGTGCACCAGTCGGTGTGGAAGGGCGGCCAGAACCTGTTCGCGGGCGACGGCTACGCGGGCCTGTCGGATTTCGCGCTCTATTACATCGGCGGCGTGATCAAACACGCGAAGGCGCTCAACGCCATCACCAACCCGGGGACCAACTCGTACAAGCGGCTGGTGCCGGGCTTCGAAGCGCCGATCAACCTCGCGTACTCCGCGCGCAACCGCTCGGCCTCGTGCCGCATCCCGTTCGTGTCGAGCCCCAAGGGCCGCCGCGTCGAGGTGCGCTTCCCGGATCCGACGGCGAACCCGTACCTCTGCTTCGCCGCGCTGCTGATGGCCGGCCTCGATGGCGTGCAGAACAAGATCCACCCCGGCGATCCGCTCGACAAGAACCTCTACGACCTCGAGCCGGAAGAGGCCGCCAAGGTGCCGCACCCGTGCGCCTCGCTCGACGAAGCGCTGGAGGAACTGGACAAGGACCGCGAATTCCTCACGCGCGGCGGCGTCTTCACCAACGACATGATCGACGCGTACATCACGCTCAAGTACGAGGAGGTGCAGCGATTCCGCATGACGACGCACCCCGTCGAGTTCGACATGTACTACTCGTCCTGAACACGGACACGTTCGCAACCCCGGAAAAGGGGCGGCTGCGCCGCCCCTTTTTCTTGCCCGCAACCGCCGCCCCCTCTTGTGCCTGCGACCTGCCGAGACCACAAGATATGGGGCCCGTATTGGTTTATCTCATTGATCTTGTTGCTTTTTCGATGATCGCTGCCTATTCTTTCCGTCCGGTTACGCGAAAGGGAGTACGGCATGAAGACCGTCTGGATCGCGGGGATGGCGATCGCAGCCTCGACTTCGGTGTTCGCTCAGACGACGATCTACAAACACGTCGACGAGAGCGGCCGCATCACCTATTCGAACAAACCCATGAAGGGTGCGGTGGTGATGGAGCTCGACCCGATCACGACCTTTCCCGCTCCCGCAGTGGCGCCCGCCGCGAAGGCGGCGCCCGCGCCCGCCGCGCCGATTCCGCTGGCCGGCGCAGCGATCTCGCCCGCCGGCTACAGGTCCGACGAACCGAAGGCGCAGGCACGCCCCGCGGTTGCAACCGTCACCACCGTATCGAGCGCCAGACCCATGCTCGCGTCGGTATCGGTCGATGCAAACCTCCAGAAGCGCCGCGACAACGATCGCCGCAGGATCCTCGAAGAGGAGCTGAAGAGCGAAGAAGAGTCGCTCGCCAACCTGCGCGGCTCGCTGATCCAGGAGCAGCAGAATCCCCAGCTGGTCGCCGCCGTGCGCGTCGCCCAGCAAACCGCCGATCCGACGCCCTCGCAGATGCTCGAATTCCGCGCCGCGATCGACAAGGCCTCGGGGCGGATCCGGGGCCTGCAGGCCACCGCCGCCGAGCACGAGAAAAACATCGGGGCACTGAAAAAAGAACTCGGCGCGCTCAAGCCCTAGCCTCGCGCAGTCCCCTCTTCCGGCATCCCCTTCCCGCCGACGCGCCAGCCCGCCTGGCTGGCGCGCTTATTGCTCTTTCCCGTTGGAGCGCAGCGTGACCGCCTACCCGGGGCTCGACCTGCTATCCACCGCAGTCCTGCTGTTGGACGAGAGCCTTCAAGTGACCTACGCAAATCCGGCCGCCGAGACCCTGTTCGCCCAGGGACGCACCCACCTCGTGGGAATCCCGTTCGACCGCGCGCTGCCGGGCAACGATGAGTTCGTCGAGCGCCTGGCCCGCGCGATCGATTCGGAGACCGGCTTCAACGACAACGACCTGCTGCTGGAAGTGGAGGGATATCCCGCGCACCTGCACTGCGTGATCAGCCCGATCGAGGCCGCGGGCGAGGCGCGCCTGGTGCTGGAGTTCCGCGAGCTCGAGCAGCAGCTCAAGATCGCGCGCGAGACCAAGATCCTCGAGCAGCAGCAGGCCAACCGCGAGCTGATCCGCAACCTCGCCCACGAGATCAAGAACCCGCTGGGCGGCATTCGCGGCGCGGCACAGCTGCTCGAGCGCGAACTGTCCGACCCCGGGCATCGCGAATTCACCCAGGTGATCGTCAAGGAGACCGACCGCCTGCAGTCGCTCATGAACCGCCTGCTCACGCCGAGCCGGCTGCCGCGCGTGGAGGCGCTGAACGTCCACGAGGTGATCGAACGGGTGCGCACCCTGCTGCTGGCGGAGTTCCCCAGGGAGCTCACCATCCGCCGCGACTACGACACGAGCCTGCCCGACCTGGAGGGCGACAAGGAACAGCTGATCCAGGCGATCCTCAACGTGGCGCGTAATGCCGCGCAGGCCGCGGGGCGGCGCGGCGAGGTGCGGCTGGTCACGCGCATCGCGCGCCAGGTGACGATCGCGCGCAGGCGCTTCCGGCACGCCATCGCGGTCTGCATCGAGGACGACGGCCCCGGCGTGCCGGCGGACCTCGCCGATCGCATCTTCTACCCGCTGGTGAGCGGGCGCGAGGGCGGCACGGGCCTGGGCCTGTCGCTTGCGCAAAGCTACGTGAGCCAGCACCACGGCCTGATCGAGTTCGACAGCGTGCCGGGCCGCACGCGTTTCACCATCCTGCTTCCGCTTCGCGAAAGGACTCAATGACCACCCTCACCCCAACCCTCGCCCTTGGCGCAGGGGCCAATCGCCGGAGAGGATTTCGCGAATGAATCCCGTTTGGATCATCGACGACGACCGCTCGATCCGCTGGGTGTTCGAGAAGGCGCTTGCGCGCGAAGGCATCGACCACCGCACCTTCGGCACCGCCCAGGACGCGCTCGACGCGCTGCCCGGCGAAACGCCCCAGGTGGTGGTGAGCGACATCCGCATGCCCGGGATCTCCGGGCTCGAGTTCATGCAGCAGCTCAAGAGCCGCCTGCCCACCACGCCGGTGATCATCATGACGGCGTATTCGGACCTGGAAAGCGCGGTCGCCGCCTTCCAGGGCGGCGCCTTCGAATACCTTCCGAAGCCCTTCGACGTCGACCACGCAGTGGAGCTGGTACGGCGCGCAATCGACGAGAGCCGCCGCCAGGTCGAGGCGCCGCCGGCCGACGAGGAAGCGCCGGAAATCCTGGGCCAGGCGCCCGCGATGCAGGAGGTCTTCCGCGCCATCGGGCGCCTGGCGCAATCCCACGCCACCGTGCTCATCACCGGCGAGTCGGGCACCGGCAAGGAGCTCGTCGCGCGCGCATTGCATCGGCACAGTCCGCGCGCGCCCAAGGCATTCATCGCGATCAACACCGCCGCGATCCCCAAGGACCTGCTGGAAAGCGAGCTCTTCGGCCACGAGCGCGGGGCCTTCACCGGCGCGCAGGCGATGCGCCGCGGCCGCTTCGAACAGGCCGAGGGCGGCACACTTTTCCTCGATGAGATCGGGGACATGCCGCAGGACCTCCAGACGCGCCTGCTGCGCGTGCTCTCCGACGGCCAGTTCTACCGCGTGGGCGGACACACGCCGCTCACGGCCAACGTGCGCGTGATCGCCGCCACCCACCAGGAGCTCGAGGCGCGCGTGAAGCAGGGGCTCTTCCGCGAGGATCTCTTCCATCGCCTCAACGTGATCCGCCTTCGCCTGCCCGCGCTGCGCGAACGGCGCGAGGACATTCCCGTGCTGGCGCGCCACTTCCTCGCAAAAAGCGCGCGCGACCTCGGCGTCGACGGCAAGCGCCTGACCGAAGCGTCGGCGCAATTCTTCTCGACCCAGGACTGGCCCGGCAACGTGCGCCAGCTCGAAAACGTTTGCCACTGGGTCACGGTGATGGCTCCGGGCCAGGTGGTGGACGTGAAGGACCTGCCCCCGGAAGTGCGCGGCGAAGGCAGCTCGGCGGGCGACGGCGACTGGCGCCGCATGCTCGAGCGCGAAGTTGCGGCGCGGCTGGCGCGTGGCGAATCGGGGATCTCGGAGCCGCTCACGCGTGATTTCGAATCGGTGCTGATCACCAAGGCGCTGCAGCACACCGGCGGGCGCCGCATCGAGGCCGCCGGGCTGCTGGGGATCGGGCGCAACACGCTCACGCGCAAGGTGCAGGAGCTGAAACTCGACGCCAAGGACTAGCTTTCCCCGCGCCGCCGGCCGGGCCCGCGCCATCAGGAGCCCCCGGGTTTTCCCCGGGGCGAATACTTCTTCTCGAACTCCGAAGCCGGCAGCGCCGGGCTTTCGTAGTAGCCCTGGTACTCGTCGCACCCCAGCGCCTTCAGCGTCTGGAACTGCGCCACGGTCTCCACGCCTTCGGCCACCACCGACAGGCGCAGCGAATGCGCCATCGCAACAATCGCCCTGATGATCGCGTCGTCGTCGGGATCGACGCCGATGTCGCGCACGAAGGAGCTGTCGATCTTGATCGAGTCCACCGGCAGCTGGCGCAGGTACGACAGCGACGAATAGCCGGTGCCGAAATCGTCGATCGCCAGGCCCACCCCCAGGTCGCCGAGCTTGTTCAGCAGCGCCGCCTTTTCCTCGATGTTCTGCATCAGGTGGCTTTCGGTGAGCTCGAGCTCGAGGGTGCGCGGGGCGATGCCGGAGCGCATCACGGCCTGCTCGACGGCCCGGTACAGGCGGTCGCCGTTCACCACCTGCCCGACCGACAGGTTGACCGAGATGCGCAACCCCTCCTTCACCCGCGACTGCCACGCCTTGATCTGCGCACACGCCGCCTCCAGCACCCACTCGCCGATCGGCACGATGAGCCCGGAATCCTCGGCCACGTCGATGAACTTGTCCGGCGACAGCAGGCCGCGACGCGGGTGCGTCCAGCGGATCAGGGCCTCGACGCCCACCAGCGCGCCGTCGGCCAGGCTCATGCGCGGCTGGTAGTGCAGGACGAGTTCGTTGCGGCGCAGCGCCAGGCGCAGGTAGTTCTCCACCGACAGGCGCTCCTGGGCGCGCGTGTTCATTTCCGAGGAGAAGAACTGGTAGTTGTTGCGGCCCTTCTCCTTGGCGTAATACATCGCCACGTCGGCGTTTTTCATCAGCGTGGCGCTGTCGCGGCCGTCGGCGGGAAAGAGGCTGATGCCGATGGAACACGAGGTGTTGAGGGCCTGGCCTTCCACCAGCATGGGCGCGGCCATCGAGGCGATCATCTTTTCGGCCACTTCCTGCGCGCCCTCCACGTCGGTGTCGCGCAGGTTTTCCAGGATCACCGCGAACTCGTCCCCGCCCAGGCGCGCGACCGTGTCGGAGGCGCGCACGCACCCGGCCAGGCGCTTGGCCACGCCCTTCAGCAGCTCGTCGCCGACGTGATGGCCGAGCGAGTCGTTGATGGTCTTGAAGCGGTCGAGGTCGATGAACATGAACGCGAAGCCGGTATGGTGGCGCGCGGCGTTCACCACGCCCTGTTCCAGGCGGTCGTGCAGCAGTACACGGTTCGGCAGGCTCGTGAGCGCGTCGCGCGTGGCCAGGAACTCCGCCCGCTCTTCCGCGGCCTTGCGCTTGGTGATGTTGGTGGAGGTGCCGGTCATGCGCAGCGCCTGCCCCGACTCGTCGCGCTGCGTGACCTTGCCGCGCGAATGCACCCAGATCCACTCGCCGGCGGCGTTGGGGACGCGGTATTCGCAGTCGAACGCCTCGCTCACGCCTTTCATCGCGTTGCCCACGGCGGCGAGGAACACCTCGCGATCGTCGAGGTGGTTCCAGCCCAGCACCTCGTCGCCGGCGAAGGTCGATTCGCGCGGGGGATCGCCGAGGAGTGCCGCCCAGTTCTCGTTGAAATAGACCCGGTGGTTCTTGAAATCCCAGTCCCAGAGCGCGAGGCTCGAGCTGGTGAGTGCGAGGTCCAGGCGTTCCTTGGCGCGCAGCATCTGCTGCTCCGTGCGCTTGCGAAGGGTGATGTCGCGCGCGATCCCGATCATGTGGACCCGCCCGCCCAGGCTCACCGGCCGCCCGCTCAGCAGGTACGGGCGCACATTGCCGGAGCGATCGACGATTTCCGCCTCGATTGTCATCTCCCGCCCCTGGCCAAAGACCTGCCGGATGCCTTCCGCGACGATTTCGCGATCGTGCGGGGAGATGAAATCCACCGGGCTCATGGTAGCGATCTGCGCATCGGTATAGCCGATCGCGCTCGAGAGCGCCGCGTTCCAGCGCAGGATGACGTTGTCGGACGAGACCAGGTAGAAGGCGCCGGTCATGTTGTCCAGGACGGCGTCGACGAACTGGCGCTCCTGCTCGTAACGCTCTTCGGCGGCGCGGCGGCGGCGCGCCTCCTCCTCCAGGCGGGTGGCTCCGCGCGCGGCCTCGTGTGCCTCGCGCGCCACGTTTTCGCGCAATGCCCCGACGCGCGCGGCCGCAAAGGAGGCGATGTTGGCGAGTGCGGTGCGTTCATTGCGCCCCAGGGCGCGCGCCACCGGGTCCATCACCGTCAGCGTTCCGATCAGCTCGCCTGCCGCGGACAGCAGCGGGACGATGCCGAAGAACCGCGCGCGGGGCCCGGACGCCACCAGGAAATGCCCGCGCCATTCGGTGAGCGTGGCGTCGTCGACAAATAGCGGCTGGGCAAGGCCCGGGCCCGCCAGCGCGATGCTGCGATCGGCGGGCAGCTCCGTGAAGCCGACCCCGATGCGCGAACGCAGGCGTTCGCGCCCCGCGTCGATGAAGGAGATCCACGCCACCGGAAAATCCGCCACGTCCGTGGCGCGCCGCAACAGCTCGTCGAGGGCCGCTTGCGGGACCTGGACCCCGGTCATGGCCACGCGATCTCGCAGACCACCGGCGCGTGGTCCGAGGGAC
>JBBREI010000057.1:0-19485 GCA_038203035.1 Burkholderiales bacterium | reverse complement strand
GCGCCTCCAAGGGCGCCAGGGAAGCGATCGAGAAGGCGGGCGGCTCCATCGCCGAGCTCGTCGTGGCCGACAAGGTCGCCAAGTTGCCGAAGAAGCAGAAGCCGGCGCAGGCCAGCTAGAGACCGGAGAAGAGCCCTTTGGCGTCCAACCCCCTCGCAACCCTCGGAAAACTCGGCGACCTCAAGCGTCGCCTGTGGTTTCTCGCGGGTGCACTCGTGGTCTATCGCGTCGGCACGTACATTCCCGTGCCGGGCATCGACCCGTCCGAGCTCTCGCGCCTCTTCCAGCAGACGCGCGGCGGGATCCTGGACATGTTCAACATGTTCTCGGGCGGCGCGCTGTCGCGCTTCTCCATCTTCGCGCTCGGCATCATGCCGTACATCTCGGCCTCGATCATCATGCAGCTGATGTCGGTGGTGTCGCCCCAGCTGGAAGCCCTCAAGAAGGAGGGTGAGGCGGGCCGGCGCAAGATCACCCAGTACACCCGCTACGGCACCGTGCTGCTGGCGCTGTTCCAGGCGCTCGGCATCTCGATCGCGCTCGAGTCGCAGCCCGGCCTCGTGATCGACCCGGGCCTCGCGTTCCGCTTCACCACCGTGCTCACGCTCACCACCGGCACCATGTTCCTCATGTGGCTGGGCGAGCAGATCACCGAGCGCGGCATCGGCAACGGCATCTCGATGATCATCTTCGCCGGCATCGTCGCGGGCCTGCCCTCGGCGATCGGCGGCAGCCTTGAACTGGTGCGAACCGGCGCCATGTCCGTCTTCGTGGCGCTGCTGATCTTCGCGATGGTGATCGGCGTGACCTCCTTCGTGGTGTTCGTCGAGAAGGGCCAGCGCCGCATCCTGGTGAACTACGCCAAGCGCCAGGTCGGCAACCGCCTGTATGGCGGGCAAAGCTCGTTCCTGCCGCTCAAGCTCAACATGTCGGGCGTGATCCCGCCGATCTTCGCCTCGTCGATCATCCTGTTCCCGGCGACGCTCGCGAGCTGGTTCGGCTCCAACGAGAACATGACCTGGCTGAAGGACGTCTCGGCCGCGATGTCGCCCGGGCAGGTGCTCTACGTGGCGCTTTATGCCGCCGCGATCATCTTCTTCTGCTTCTTCTACACCGCGCTGGTCTTCAACTCGAAGGAAACCGCGGACAACCTCAAGAAAAGCGGCGCCTTCGTCCCCGGGATCCGCCCCGGCGACCAGACCGCGCGCTACATCGACAAGATCATCACGCGGCTCACGCTCATCGGCGCCATCTACATCACGCTGGTCTGCCTGCTGCCGGAGTTCCTGCATGCCCAGTACAACGTGCCGTTCTACTTCGGCGGCACTTCATTGCTGATCGTGGTGGTGGTGACCATGGATTTCATGGCGCAGCTGCAGGCATACCTGATGTCGCACCAGTACGAGAGCCTGCTCAAGAAGGCGAACTTCAAGGGTGGCTCTGGCTTCCCGGTGCGATAAGGCGAGCATGGCGAAGGAAGAAACGATCCAGATGCAGGGGGAGATTGTCGAGACCCTCCCCAATGCGATGTTCAGGGTGAAGCTCGAGAACGGGCACGTGGTCCTGGGGCACATCTCCGGGAAGATGCGGATGCACTACATCCGGATCCTCCCCGGCGACAAGGTGACCGTGGAGCTCACGCCCTACGATTTGACCAAGGCGCGGATAACCTTCCGCGCCAAGTGAAGGAGAGCGACGATGCGAGTGCAGGCTTCCGTCAAGAAAATCTGCCGCAAGTGCAAGATCGTGCGGCGCAAGCGCGTGGTGCGCGTGATCTGCACCGACCCGCGCCACAAGCAGCGCCAGGGCTGACCAGAGCCCACGCTGCCCCCGACGCATAGAGGAAAATCATGGCCCGTATTGCAGGCATCAACATACCGAACCACCAGCACACCGCGATCGCGCTCACCGCGATCTACGGCATCGGACGTTCACGCGCGCGCCTGATCTGCGATTCCGCCGGCATCAAGCAGTCGGCGAAGATCAAGGATCTCTCGGACGCCGAGATGGACAAGATCCGCGAGCAGATCGCGAAGTTCTCCGTCGAGGGCGACCTGCGCCGCGAGACGTCGATGAACATCAAGCGGCTCATGGACCTGGGCTGCTACCGCGGCGTGCGCCACAAGAAAGGCCTGCCCGTGCGCGGGCAGCGTACCCGTACCAACGCGCGTACCCGCAAGGGCCCGCGCAAGGCCGTCCGCCTGTCCAAGGCAGCGACCTAAACGAGAGGAAAAGAGTTCATGGCCAAGCCAGCGGCAACCCGCGCACGCAAGAAGGTAAAGAAGGTCGTCTCCGAGGGCATCGCGCACGTGCACGCGTCCTTCAACAACACGATCATCACGATCACCGATCGCCAGGGCAACGCGCTTTCATGGGCGACCTCGGGTGGCGCGGGCTTCAAGGGCTCGCGCAAGTCGACGCCCTTCGCCGCGCAGGTGGCCGCGGAATCCGCCGGCCGCGCGGCCCAGGAGCACGGCGTGAAGAATCTCGAAGTGCGCATCAAGGGCCCCGGCCCCGGGCGCGAATCCGCGGTCCGCGCGCTCAACGCGCTCGGCCTGAAGATCGTGTCGATCGCCGACGTGACGCCGGTTCCGCACAACGGCTGCCGTCCGCCCAAGCGCCGGCGCATGTAAACGAAGACGGGTTGCCGAAGTGACGGCGGCCCCCATGTACAGATTAGGAGAAACGCCCGTGGCACGTTATACCGGACCCAAGTGCAAGCTCTCGCGCCGGGAAGGCACCGACCTCTTCCTGAAGAGCGCGCGCCGTTCCCTCGACACGAAGTGCAAGCTCGATTCGCGCCCCGGCCAGCACGGCGCCAAGTCGACGCGCATCTCGGAATACGGCACGCAGCTGCGTGAAAAGCAGAAGATCCGCCGCATGTACGGCGTGCTCGAGCGCCAGTTCCGCACCTATTTCGACAAGGCGATCGCCAAGCGCGGCGCCACGGGCGAAAACCTGCTGCAGATGCTGGAAAGCCGCCTCGACAACGTCGTCTACCGCATGGGGTTCGCCTCCACGCGCGCGGAAGCCCGCCAGCTCGTCTCGCACAAGTCGATCGAGGTCAACGGCAAGCCGGTCAATATCCCGTCCTACCTGGTCAAGGCGACGGACACCGTCTCGGTGCGCGAGAAGTCCCGCGCGCAGCTGCGCATCAAATCGTCCCTGGACCTGGCCGAGCAGAACGGCTTTCCCAGCTGGGTCGAGGTCGATGCCAAGAACTTCAAGGGCGTCTTCAAGGCGCTTCCTGACCGCTCGGAGTTCGCCTCCGACGTGAATGAACAGCTGGTGGTCGAGCTTTACTCGAAGTAACAGAACTGTAGCGCTGGAGCTCGATCCCTCAAACGCTTCTGGCCGAGGTACCCCCGAATGCAAAGCAATGCCACGTCTTTCCTGAAACCCCGCATCATCGACGTCCAGAACCTTTCGCCCACGCACGCGAAAGTGATCATGGAACCGTTCGAGCGCGGCTATGGCCACACCCTGGGCAACGCCCTGCGCCGCATCCTGCTCTCCTCCATGCCCGGCTATGCCGCCACGGAAGTGAAGATCGCCGGGGTACTGCATGAATACTCCACGATCGAAGGCGTGCAGGAAGACGTCGTCGACGTCATCCTCAACCTCAAGGGCGTGGTGATGAAGCTGCACAACCGCGCCGAGGCCACGCTCAAGCTGAAGAAGGCCGCCGCCGGCCCGGTGACCGCCGCCGACATCGAGCAGACGCACGACGTCGAGATCATCAATCCCGACCATGTCATCGCCCACCTCACGCAGGGCGGCAAGATCGACATGACGATCAAGATCGAGAAGGGCCGCGGCTACGTGCCGGCCACTTCGCGCCGCCAGGACGATTCGCGCTCCATCGGCTCGATCCTGCTCGACGCCTCGTTCTCGCCGGTTCGCCGGGTGAGCTACCAGGTCGAAAGCGCCCGCGTCGAACAGCGCACCGACCTCGACCGCCTGGTGATCGACATCGAGACCAACGGCGTGATCGAGCCGGAAGAAGCCGTGCGTTACTCGGCTTCGGTGCTGGTCGACCAGCTGTCGGTGTTCGCTTCGCTGCAATCCACGAGCGAAGAGCGCACCGAAACCGCCCAGCCGCAGGTCGACCCGATCCTGCTGCAGCCGGTCGACGACCTCGAACTCACGGTGCGTTCGGCCAACTGCCTCAAGGCCGAAAACATCTACTACATCGGCGACCTCATCCAGCGCACGGAAAACGAGCTGCTGAAGACGCCGAACCTGGGCCGCAAGTCGCTCAACGAGATCAAGGAAGTGCTCGCCTCGAAGGGCCTCACGCTCGGCATGAAGCTCGAGAACTGGCCCGTCGCCGGCCTTACCAAGTAACCGCAGGGCCCCCGCAGCGCCGGGGGCGATTTCCAACCCCACAATACTTATAAGGCCGCACAAGGCCAAGAGAGTCGAAAGGAAACAGCAATGCGTCACCGCCACGGGCTTCGCAAGCTCAACAAGACCAGCAGCCACCGCCTCGCGATGCTGCGCAACATGACCGTCTCGCTGCTCAAGCACGAGGCGATCAAGACCACGCTGCCGAAGGCCAAGGAGCTGCGCCGCGTTGCCGAGCCGATCATCACCCTCGGCAAGACCGAGACGCTCGCCAACAAGCGCCTGGCTTTCGACCGCCTGCGCGACCGCGACATGGTGCTCAAGCTCTTCGCCGAGCTGGGCCCGCGCTACAAGGCGCGCAACGGCGGCTACCTGCGCATCCTCAAGATGGGCTTCCGCCAGGGCGACAACGCGCCGATGGCCTATGTAGAGCTGGTCGACCGCCCGGCCCCCGCCGAGGACGCCCGCGACACGGGCGACAGCAAGGCCTCGGCCTAACGCACGTGAGGCGCCACTGGGCCATCGCGGCCCTGCTGGCGCCCGTTGCAGCGCTCCTGGTTGCCTTCGCATGGCAGCCGGGGCTCGCCTCCCTGGGTGACGACAGCGCCAGCTACATGGTGCTGGCGCAGGCCATCGCCGGTTCGAACCCGGCGATCCTTCCCTGGGTCGGCTACCACACCCACTTCCCGCCGCTTTTCCCGCTGCTGATCGCGCTCGTCGGCGCAAGCACGGACCTGCGAGTCGCACACCTGCTGGTGGCGCTCCTGGCCGCGTCGGGTGCCGCGCTGGCCTACGTTTTCGTGCTGCGCGACACCGGCAAGCGCGCCGCCGGCATCGCGGTTGTGGCGGCGTTCCTGATGTGTCCCACCGCATGGATCAGCGCCAAGGGCATCCTCAGCGAGCCGATGTACCTCTGCGCTTCGCTGGCGTGCCTGGTTTTCTTCCAGGCGCGGCTGGAAGGCGGGCGTGGCACCGCGCTGCAGTGGCTGGCCTTCGGCGCCCTGCTGGCCGCGGCGATCCTCACGCGCGTCGTCGGCGCCACCCTGGCCGCCGCGCTTGTCCTGCACCTGGCCGCGCGGGCCCTCGGCAGCCACAGGCGCCCGCCGCTGGTTGCGTTATGCCTCGCGCTGGCGCCGCCCCTGCTGCTGGCGGGCCTCTGGCTCGCGCTCAAGCCCATCGCGGCACAGGATTCCTACGGGCGCGTGTCCACCGCCATGGCCCAGTCCTGGTTCCTCACGCCGGGCCTGATGGCCGAGGTCTCGATCAAGAGCATCTTCGAAGGCTGGCTCGCATCGTTCACGGCCGATGCGCAGGTCGGCAACGTGGCGCGCGTGATTGCGGCCGTGTGTGGCGTGTTTGCGCTCGTGGGCCTCGCCGTGCGGCTCGCGCGCAACCGCCTGGACGCGTGGTACGTCGCGATTTCGCTCGCCGTGGTTTTCGGCTGGGTCTTCAGCGAGGACAACACCCGCCGCCTGCTCTACCCGCTGCTGCCGCTGCTGCTGCTGTACGCGGGCGAGGCGATCGCCTGGTTCCTGGAGCGTTACGAGATGCGGGAATATGCCCTCCGCACCATCACCTTTGCCGGGCTCATCCTGGCGCTGGTCACCGTCCCGGCCATGCTGCTGGTCGCCAACAAGGCCCGCGACCGCCAGCCGGTGCTCGCGGGCCACGCGACCACCTATGCGGACATCACCGAGTACTACACCACCGTCAACGTGATGCGCAGCCGGGCCCTGGCGGGGCGCCACGCCGTGGTCCTGGACGGCCTGGAGGCGATCGGGAAGGCCACGCCCCCCGCGGCCCGGATCATGTGGATGCGCCCCGAGTACCTGGGCCTGCTCGGCAAGCGCGAAGGCGTCGCGTGGTACTACGTCTGGGACGAGAAACGAATTGCGCGGGAGGCGCGCGATGCGCGCGTCGACTATCTGGTGGTCGCGCGGCTCTTCAAGACCGACCTCTCGGGGCGGGCGGGTGATCCCTTCTCAGCGCTGCGCCAGGTCTCGGTGTACGCGCAGCCCGTGCTGACCCTTGCCAATCCCGCGACGGGCAGCGCCGAATTCGTGCTGATGCGCGTCGACCGGCGCGCGCTCGAGGCCTTTGCCGCGGCGCCCTAACTTCTCATGGCACCGAACACGAAGACGCGCCGCGCAAAGTAGTTCCAGAAGAACACCACGCCCGTGGCCACCAGCTTCGAGGCCAGCAGCGCGAACTTGAAGCTCTCGACGCACAACGCCAGGATGGCCTGGTTCAGGGCCAGGCCCACGGCGCTCACCGCGAACACCATCGCCAGCTCCCAGCGGCGCCGGAAGCGCGCGCCGCTCACGAAGACGAAGCGGATCGAAAGCCAGTAGTTGACCAGGGTCGCCAGCACGAAGCTCGCGGCCGAGACGCGCAGGTATGGCAATCCCATCTGCTGGGCGAAGAGCCAGAAGAGCCCGATGTCCACGCACGCCGCCGCCCCTCCGACGGCGAAGTAGCGCGCGATGCGCCGCACCTCAGCGGAAAAGGTTGTACTTGATGATGCAGTAGATGGCACGGAAGCCGTCCTTGTAGCCGATCTTCTTGCCCTCGGCATAGGTGCGACCGTAATACGAGATGCCCACCTCGTAGACGCGCACGCCGAGCTTGGCCACCTTGGCGGTGATCTCGGGCTCGAAGCCGAAGCGGTTCTCCTCGATCTCGATCGACTGGATGATCGGCCGGCGGAATGCCTTGTAGCAGGTCTCCATGTCGGTGAGGTTGAGGTTCGTGAACATGTTGGACATCAGTGTGAGCCCCGCATTGCCCACCGAATGCCAGAAATAGAGCACGCGGTGCGCGCCACCCCCGGCGAAGCGCGATCCGAAGACCACGTCGGCGCGGTCGTCGACGATCGGCGCCAGCATCTTGGGATATTCGTTCGGGTCGTATTCGAGGTCGGCGTCCTGGATGATCACCACGTCGCCGGTGGCCGCGCGGATGCCGGTACGCAGCGCCGCGCCCTTGCCCTGGTTCACCTCGTGCACCAGCAGGCGGTCGATGCGCCCGCGCAGTTCGCCCTCCAGGCGCTCGCGGGTGCCGTCCCGCGAGCAATCGTCGACGACGATGATCTCCTTGTCGGGCCAGGGCGAGGCGTGCACCGCGTCCAGGATCCTGTGGATGGTGGCCGCTTCGTTGTAGCAGGGTATGACGACAGATAGCTTCATGGAATGGGCCTGGTTTTCGGTATTCTGCCGCGATCGACCTCGAGAAGCACGGCGCGGGGTTCGCCGGACGGGCCGTCGCGGCGCCACGCCACGTGGCCCAGCCCCGCGGCCAGCGCCAGCGGATCGAGAGGATGCCCCAAACGGTGCGCGCTGTCCCGGGGGTGCAGGTGCGCGAGATAGATGAAATCGGCTCCGCTGGATCGCAACTGCGCCTCCAGCGACGCGGAATCGGCGGGGCGCTCGAGGCGTGCGCCACGGCGTCCGGAAAGCAGCGCCACGTAGGCCGGCGAATACCACAGCACGCGCGCATCGGCGGGTGTTGTCTCGCCGATGCGCCGCAGGTCGCCGAAGACCCCGATCTGCGCGGCCGCGTTGGCCGCGGCCGCGGGCCCGGAGGGCACGCGATAGAACTCCGCGATCTCCGACAGGCGATCACCGGGTTTTCCGTCGTTGCCCGCGCCGGCGCGCTCCGCGATGTAGAAAAACGTGGGCGGCAGGCAAAGGGCCAGCGGCAGCACCGCGCCCCACGGCGCCCGTGCCTCGGTGCCGGGCCGATGGCGCGCCAGCAATTCGCGCCAGGCCCACAATAGCGCCACGAGGGCGATCGGAATGACCGGCAGCGCCAGGCGATACATCTGCCCCGGAAACGGCCACGCCAGCACGATGGCGATGAACGTGAGGCAATACAGCGCGTCGGCCTCCGCGCGAAGCGCGCGCCACGCGATGGCCGCCAGCGCCGCCATCCCGAGGACGATGGCGAGGAGGAACTTGGGACGCCACCATTCGCCCCAGAAGATCAGCAGCGCATTGAGCCAGGCGTCCACCAGCGCCGAGGTGTTGGCGGCAAGCATCGAGGCCGCCCAATCGCCGCCGCCGCCTTTCGCGGCATCGGCCACGCGCGCGCCGAACTCGGCGTAGGCATCCTGGCCGCTCGACGGGCGCAGCAGCAACCAGAGCCCCGCGATCGCAACCGGAACGCCGACCGCCATCGCGGCGGCCACAAGCCGCTTGCGGTCGCCTTCTCGCCACCAGCGCCACGCCTCACACGCCGCGATGGCGCCAGCCAGCGCGATCCCGACCGTCCGGGTCAGGACCAGCGCCGCCAACAGCAGTCCCAGCACCGTCGCGCGCGCCGCCGACGGAGCGGCGATGCGCCATCCGTGGTGCAGCACAAGCACGCCGAAGGACAGCGCCATGTAGGGAAATTCCGAGAGGATTCCCTTCACGTTCAGCCACACGCCCGGCATCACGGCGTAGATCACCGCGGCCGCGATGCCCATCGGCCCCGAGCCCGTGAGCTGGCGGGCATGCGTGCCGAGCAGGAAGACGCTGGCGCCGAAGGTGACGGCCACGATTGCGTGCGCGACATGCCAATCGAAGGCGCCGCCGCCGAGCGCCAGCAGCAGGGGCAGCAACGGCGGGTAGGTATCGAAAGGCGCGGCGCCCAGCACCGCCGCGCTGGCCGTGCCGAAGGGCGACATCGCCTGCGCCATCATCAGGTAGAAGACGCTGTCGTCGTAGAGCGATGCCAGCCCCGGTTGCCAGGTGAAGGAAACGGCGGTGGCTCCGGCAGCGGCGGCTACAGCGGCTAACGCGCCGTCGTGCCGCGTCATCGGACGAGGATGATCCGGTAGTCGTTCACGTTGGTGCGGGTGGGGCCGGTCACCACCAGGTCGCCCAGCGCGCAGAAGAAGCCGTAGCCGTCGTTGTTGGCCAGCAGGCGCTTGGGCTCCAGGCCCTGCGCCCGGGCGCGCGTCAGGCAATCCTGAGTCATCACGGCGCCGGCATTGTCCTGGCTGCCGTCGATGCCGTCGGTGTCGCAGGCCAGCGCCCAGGTGCCCTCGAGACCGTCGAGGTCGACCGCCAGCGAGAGCAGGAACTCGCTGCAGCGCCCGCCGCTTCCCGTTCCCCGCAGGGTCACCGTTGTTTCCCCCCCGGAGATGATCGCCACCGGTGGCTTGATCGGGTGCCCGTGCGCGCGCACCTGGCGCGCGATGGCGCCGAATACCTTCGCCACCTCGCTCGATTCCCCGGTGACGCTGTCGCCCAGCACCATCGGTGTCACGCCGCGCGCCTGCACATACGCCGCCGCCGCCGCGAGGCTTCGGTGCGCTGTGGCGATGACCTCGTTGCGGGCGTGCGCCAGCGCGGGGTCGCCGGGTTTGGGCGTCTCGGCGATCCGCCCCACGGCGCCCGCCTCGAGGTGCGCGGCGATCGGGGCGGGCGGGCGAACGCCGAAGCGATCGAGGATCTCGCGCGCCTCGGCGAAGGTCGAGGGATCGGCGCAGCATGGTCCCGAGGCGATATGGGTCGGGTCGTCGCCGGTCACGTCCGAGATCACCAGCGCGATCGTGGGCGCGCGCGTCGCCAGGGCCAGGCGGCCGCCCTGGATGCGGGAGAGGTGCTTGCGCACTGTGTTCATGTCCTGGATCGGTGCCCCGCAGGCGAGCAGGTCGCGGGTGACGGCCTTGAGGTCGGCCATACCGACGCCTTCCACCGGCAGCGACAGCAGCGAGGAGCCGCCGCCCGAGACCAGCACCAGCAGCAGGTCGTCGGGGCCGAGGCCGCGCGCCAGATCGAGGATCTCGCGCGCCGCGATTTCGCCACTTTCGTCGGGGACCGGATGGCCCGCCTCGACCACGCGGATGCGCCGGGTCGGCAGGCTGTGTCCGTAACGCGTGATCACGATGCCTTCGAGGGGAGCCGCGGCCGGCCAGTGCCGCTCCACGGCAAGCGCCATGGCGCCGGCGGCCTTTCCGGCGCCCACCACCACCGTGCGCCCGCGTGGGGGCGCGGGCAGGTGCGCCGGTACGATCTGGAGCGGATCGGCCGCGCCCACGGCGGCGGCAAAACTGCCCAGCAGGACCTCGCGCGGGTCCATCAACCCGCGGCGGCGCGTTTGCGCGGCGCGGTATCGAGCATCGCTTTCAGGAACCGGCCGGTGAAGCTCGCGGCCACGTGGATCACGTCTTCGGGCGCGCCCTGGGCGACGATCTCGCCGCCGCCGTCGCCGCCTTCGGGTCCCATGTCGACGATCCAGTCGGCGGTCTTGATGACGTCGAGGTTGTGTTCGATCACCACCACGCTGTTGCCGTGGTCGCGCAGCCGGTTGAGGACCTTGAGCAGCAGGTCGATGTCGGCGAAGTGCAGGCCCGTCGTGGGTTCGTCGAGGATGAAAAGTGTGCGCCCGGTGTCGCGCTTGGAAAGTTCGAGGGACAGCTTTACGCGCTGCGCCTCGCCGCCGGAAAGGGTGGTCGCGCTCTGTCCGAGCCTGATGTAGCCCAGGCCCACCTCGAGCAGCGTGGCAAGCTTGCGCGCGATCGAGGGTACCGACTGGAAGAATTCGTGGGCCGCCTCGACCGTCATGTCGAGCACCTGGTCGATCGAACGGCCCTTGTAGTGCACCTCGAGCGTCTCGCGGTTGTAGCGCTTGCCGTGGCACACGTCGCATGGCACGTAGACATCGGGCAGGAAATGCATCTCCACCTTGATCAGCCCGTCGCCCTGGCACGCCTCGCAGCGCCCGCCCTTCACGTTGAACGAGAAACGTCCCGGCCCGTAGCCGCGCGCCCGCGATTCGGGCACGCCGGCGAAGAGATCCCGGATCGGCGTGAACAGGCCCGTATAGGTCGCGGGGTTGGATCGTGGCGTGCGCCCGATCGGGCCCTGGTCCACATTGATCACCTTGTCGAAGTGGTCCAGGCCCTCGATCGAGTCGTGCTCCGAGGGCTCCGCGGCCGAGCCGTAGAGGTGATGGGCGGCCGCGTGGTAGAGGGTGTCGTTGATGAGGGTCGACTTGCCCGAACCCGACACGCCGGTGACCGCAACCAGCAGGCCGACCGGCAGCTCGACGCTCACGTTCTTGAGGTTGTTGCCGCGGGCGCCGACGATGCGCAGCATCTTCGAAGCGTCGGGCTTGCGGCGCCGCGCCGGCACCGCAATGGACTTGCGCCCCGAAAGGTATTGCCCGGTGAGGGAGTCGGGATGGCGCAGGATCTCGGCGGGCGTGCCGTGGGCGACCACCTCGCCGCCGTGTACGCCGGCGCCGGGCCCCATGTCGATCACGTAGTCGGCGGAGGCGATCGCCTCCTCGTCGTGTTCAACCACGATCACCGAATTGCCCAGGTCGCGCAGCCGCTTGAGCGTCTCGATCAATCGCTCGTTATCGCGCTGGTGCAGGCCAATGGAGGGTTCGTCGAGCACGTACATCACGCCGGTCAGGCCCGAGCCGATCTGGCTCGCCAGGCGGATGCGCTGCGCTTCGCCCCCGGACAGGGTATCGGCCGAGCGGGTGAGCGAGAGGTAGTCCAGGCCCACGTTGTTGAGGAACTGCACGCGGTTGGCGATCTCGCGCACGATCTTGTCGGCGATGGCGCTTTTCGAGCCCGGCAGCTGGAGCGTCTCGAAAAACGGCTGCGACTGGCGCAGCGCCATCGACGACAGCTCGTGGATGCCACGCCCCGCCACGAAGACGTTGCGGGCTTCCACCCGCAGGCGCGTGCCGCCGCATTCCGGGCACGAGCGCGTGTTCAGGTATTTCGCCAGCTCCTCCTTCACGGCGACCGAGTCGGTCTCCCGGTAGCGGCGTTCGAGGTTCGGCAGGATCCCCTCGAAGGCGTGTTCCTTCACCGAATTGCGGCCCTTTTCGCCGGGGTACTTGAAGGCGACCTTCTCCTCGCCCGACCCCAGCAGCACGATGTCCTGGGAGGCCTGCGGCAACGATTCGAACGGGACCTCGACGTCGAAGCCGTAGTGCTGGGCCAGCGACACCAGCATGGCGAAATAGAACTGGTTGCGGCGGTCCCAGCCGCGCACCGCGCCACCGGCCAGCGACAGGTGCGGGAATGCCACCACGCGCCGCGGATCGAAGAAGGTGATCTCGCCCAGTCCGTCGCAGCGCGGGCACGCGCCCATCGGGTTGTTGAACGAGAAGAGGCGCGGCTCGAGCTCCGGGATCGCGTAGCTGCAGACCGGGCAGGCGAACTTCGCGGAGAAGAGATGCTCCCTGCCGGTGTCCATCTCCACCGCGATCGCGCGGCCGTCGGCGTGGCGCAGCGCGGTCTCGAACGATTCGGCCAGCCGCTGCTGCTGGCCGGGACCGGTGGCCGGGCGCTCGATCTTCACGCGGTCGATCACGATCTCGATCGTGTGTTTGCGGTTGCGGTCGAGCTTGGGCAGGCGGTCGATCTCGTGCACGTCGCCGTCGATGCGCAGGCGCACGAAACCCTGCGCGCGCAGCTCGTCGAAGAGCTCCACCTGCTCGCCCTTGCGCCCCACGATCAGCGGGGCCAGCACCATCACGCGGGTGTTTTCCGGCAGCGCCAGCACGTGGTCGACCATCTGCGCCACGCTCTGCGCGGACAACGGGATCTTGTGCTCCGGACAGTAGGGATCACCCACCCGCGCGAAAAGCAGGCGCAGGTAGTCGTGGATCTCCGTGACGGTGCCGACCGTGGAGCGCGGGTTGTGCGAGGTCGCCTTCTGCTCGATGGCGATCGCGGGCGAAAGGCCCTCGATCAGGTCGACGTCGGGCTTCTCCATGAGCTGCAGGAACTGGCGCGCATAGGCCGATAGCGATTCGACGTAGCGGCGCTGACCCTCGGCGTAGAGGGTATCGAAGGCCAGCGAGGATTTGCCCGAGCCCGAAAGGCCG
Source organism: Burkholderiales bacterium (assembly GCA_038203035.1). Classification (GTDB taxonomy): domain Bacteria; phylum Pseudomonadota; class Gammaproteobacteria; order Burkholderiales; family Usitatibacteraceae; genus Usitatibacter. The sequence continues at coordinate 6,300 of JBBREI010000057.1, read as the reverse complement.
GTGACAACCACGAGGCGGTTGCGCGGAATGTCGACGCTGACATTCTTGAGGTTGTGCGTGCGCGCGCCGCGGATGCGAATGGTTTCCATTGGGCAGTCTGCTAATATACCTCAGCCTCCTTGCCTCGCTCCAACCCCCAATTTCGGTGAATCCTCCGGCCCGCATGTCCGCAGCCGAGCTGCGCGCCAGTTTCTCGCTGGCCTCGGTGTTCGCGCTGCGGCTGTTCGGCATGTTCGTGATCCTGCCGGTGTTCGCGCTCTGGGCCGACGGCCGGCCGGGGTGGTCGCTCACGCTGGTCGGGATGGCCCTCGGCGCCTACGGCCTGACCCAGGCGCTGCTGCAACTGCCGTTCGGCTGGCTTTCCGACCGCCACGGGCGCAAGCCGGTGATCTACCTCGGCCTCGCCCTGCTTGCCGCCGGCAGCGTGGTCTGCGCCCTGGGCGAGAGCCCCGCGGTGATGATCGCCGGACGCATCCTCCAGGGGGCCGGGGCGATCTCGGCCACCGTGATGGCCCTGGCCGGGGACCTGACCCGCGAATCCCAGCGCACCAAGGCCATGGCGATCATCGGCTCGACCATCGGCGCGGTTTTTGCGATCTCGTTTGTGGCGGGCCCCGTCCTCATGCACGCAATCGGCGTGTCGGGCATTTTCGCGGTCACCGGCGTGCTGGCACTGGCGGCGATCGGGGTGGTGAAATACCTGGTGCCGGCGGAGCCTGCCGCGGCGCCCGCCGTGCGCCGGGTGCCGATGCGCTTGCTGCTGCGCGACCCCGAACTGGCCCGGCTCAACGTCGGCATCTTCGCCCTGCACGCGGTGCTGATGGCGCTTTTCATCGTGGTGCCGGTGGCGCTCGCGCGCGGCGGCCTGGCGAGCTCCAGCCACGGCTGGGTCTACCTCGGCACGGTGTTCGCGGGTTTTGTGCTGGTGCTGCCGGTGATCGCGCGGCGCGGGGGCGGGCGTGAGCGCCCGGCGTTCCTGGGCGCCATCGCAACCGCGGCGGTGGGCGTGGCGGTCCTTGCCGCGGGCCTGGACAGCCTGGCGATGATCTGCGCCGGGCTGGTCATCTTTTTTGCCGGCTTCAACGTTCTTGAAGCCAAGCTCCCCGCGCTCGTGTCGCGGGCTGCTCCGCGCGAGGCGCGCGGAGCAGCAACAGGGGTCTATTCCAGCGTACAGTTCCTCGGCACGTTCTTCGGCGCCGCCTCGGGCGGGGCCGTCGCGCAACACGCCGGCTTCGTCACGGTCCTGGTGTGTTGCCTGGCCGTGATGGCCGGGTGGTTCGCGGTGGCCTGGAACATGGGCGATTTCCTGCCGGCGGCCGCGCCGGCTTCCCGAACTTAAGAAAGGACAGATTCATGGCATCGGTCAACAAGGTGATCCTCATCGGCAACCTGGGGCGCGACCCCGAGACCCGTTACATGCCGGATGGCGGCGCGATCACCAACATCTCCATCGCAACCACGGAAAACTGGAAGGACAAGGCCGGCGAGAAGCAGGAAAAAACCGAATGGCATCGGGTCGCCTTCTTCGGGAAACTCGCCGAGATCGCCGGCGAATACCTCAAGAAGGGCAGCCAGGTCTACGTGGAGGGCCGCCTGCAGACGCGCAAGTGGCAGGACAAGGACGGCGTCGACAAATACACCACCGAAATCGTCGCCAACGCCATGCAGATGCTGGGCTCGCGCTCGGGCATGGGCGGTGGCGCCGCGCCGGACCGCGATCCGGGCGACGCCCCCGCGTCGCGCCCGCCCGCCTCGAAACCGGCGGGCGCCAAACCCGCCGGCGGCAAGTTCGACGATTTCGAGGACGACATCCCGTTCTGATGCCCGATTGCACGTCGCAATCCGGGTTGAAAAACGCCGCCCATCGCCCCACATGGGGTGGTTGATACCGTCCTTCCAACATAGGGGCCGCAATGAAACGCATATTCCTGTTCCTGGCCACCAACCTCGCCGTGATGCTGGTGTTGTCGGTCGTCGCCTCGCTGCTGGGTGTCGACCGCTTCCTGAACGCCAACGGCCTGAACCTGGGCATGCTGCTGGCGTTTGCGGCGATCATGGGCTTCGGCGGGTCGATCCTCTCGCTGCTGATCTCCAAGCCGATGGCGAAATTCTCCATGGGCGTGCACATGATCGAGGCGCCGTCCACGGCCGACGAGCAGTGGCTGGTCGCGACGGTGCGGCGCCTGGCGGAAAAGGCCGGCATCGGCATGCCCGACGTCGGGATCTTCGAGGGCGCCCCCAACGCATTCGCCACGGGCGCGTTCAAGAACTCGGCGATGGTTGCGGTTTCCACCGGCCTGCTGGAATCCATGACACGAGAAGAAGTCGAGGCCGTGCTGGGCCACGAGGTCTCGCACGTCGCCAATGGCGACATGGTCACGCTCACGCTCATCCAGGGCGTCGTCAACACGTTCGTGATTTTCCTTTCGCGGGTGGTGGGCACGCTCGTCGACAAAGCCGTGTTCCGTACGGAGCGTGGCGTGGGCCCCGGTTACTACATCACCGTGATCGTCTGCCAGATCGTCTTCGGCATCGCGGCCTCGATCATCGTCGCGTGGTTCTCGCGCCAGCGTGAATTCCGCGCGGACGCCGGCGCCGCGGACCTCATGGGCAACAACCGCCCGATGATCGGCGCGCTGCGCCGCCTGGGCGGCGGCGAGCCGGGCCATCTGTCGCAGGCGTTCCAGGCTTCCGGAATCGCGGAAGGCCACAACAAGTTCCTCGGCCTCTTTTCCAGCCACCCGCCGATCCCGGTGCGCATCGCCGCGCTGGAAGCGCGCCGTCCGGCGTAGGTGCCGCTGGCGCTCATTGTTGTTGCGACGGTTTTCGCACACTCGGCGTTCAACGGGGCCCGCCTCGCGATCTCTCTGAACGCGCTGGCGATGGGCTCCTCGCCCCTCGTCGTGGGCTCGATGATGTCGCTCATCGCCGCCCTGCCGATGGTGATGGCGGTGCCGGCTGGGCGCTGGATGGACCGCGTCGGCGTCCGTGGGCCGCTGGTCGGCGCGACGGGTTGCGTCGCCCTCGCGGTGTTGCTTCCCGGGGTCCTGCCGGGCATCACCTCGCTCTACATCTGCGCCGTCACCGTGGGCGTGGCGTTCATGTTTTTCCACATGGGCGTGCAGCACGCCGTGGGCCTGGGGAGCAACGAACACAACCGCAAAGACAACTTCGCCTGGCTCGCGCTCGGATTCTCGATCTCGAATTTCTTCGGGCCCACCACCGCAGGCGTTGCCATCGACCGGCTGGGCTACAACCACACGTTCATCCTGCTGGCGACGCTGGCGTTCATCGCGCTTTGCCTGCTATTTGCGCGGCGCAGCGCCTTTGCCCACACCCCGTCGGCCCCGCGCGCCACGGAAAGGCACAGCGCCTTCGACCTGCTGCGCGACGTGGAGCTGCGCCGGGTATTCATCGCCACCGGCCTGCTGGCAAGCGCGTGGGACCTCTTCGTGTTCGTGATGCCGATCTATGGCACCTCGATCGGGCTTTCGGCCTCCACCATCGGATTCATCCTGGGCGCGTTTGCCGTGGCCACCTTCCTGGTGCGCCTGGTGCTGCCCTGGATCCAGCGCGCGCTGCGCGAGTGGACCCTGATCACCCTCACCATGGCCATCGCCTGCATCGCCTACGCGTTGATGCCGATGATGGAAACGGTGCCGCTGCTTTCGGCCACCGCCTTTCTGCTGGGCCTGGGCCTGGGCGCCACGCAGCCTTCGATCATGACGCTGCTGTATGCCAAGGCGCCCGCCGGGCGCGCGGCTGAAGCCATCGGCATCCGCTCGGTGGTGCTCAATGCCAGCCATACCGTGTTGCCGCTGCTTTTCGGCGCCGTCGGCGCCGCGCTCGGGATGACGCCGGTGTTCCTCGCCATGTCGGGCTCGCTTGCCGCGGGAGGTGTCTTCACCAACCGGCTGCGCCGTGGGCGGGGCCGCTCCTGAGGGTCGTTTTTGCGCACCGCACAAATTCGCCAAGTCCCTCTGTTAAAATACGATTTTCACGTATTTCGAATGGGATCCAGGCGATGCCGATCTACGAGTACCGTTGCTCCGAGTGCGGGTTTCAGAAGGAATTCCTGCGCAAGCTGAGCGACCCGCCGCAAACGGTTTGCCCGCAGTGCGGCAAGGCGACATTCTCGAAGATGCTGACCGCGGCCGGCTTCCAGCTCAAGGGCAGCGGCTGGTACGCCACCGACTTCCGCAACAAGGGCGCGGCGCCCGCTGCCGGCACGACCACCGGCCCCAAGGACGATTCGAAAAGCGAAGCCAAGCCCGAAACGACGGGTGGATCGAAGGCCGAATCGAAGCCCGCGGGTGAATCCACGGGCGGCGGCAGCGCCGCCACACCGGCCCCCGCGGCAGGCACCGGCGGCAAGCCGGCGTGACGGGAGCCCCGCGGTGACCCTGCGGCGTTATTTCATCGCCGGCCTGCTGGTGTGGATCCCGCTCGGCATCACGCTGTGGGTGCTCAAGGTGCTGGTCGACATGATGGACCAGTCGCTCCTGCTGTTGCCGGAGTCGTACCGCACGGAGGCGCTGTTCGGCTTCCATGTGCCGGGCCTGGGCATCATCCTCACCGTCGCCATCGTGCTGTTCACGGGTGCGCTCGCCGCCAATTTCTTCGGGCGCAAGCTGCTCTTGCTGGGCCACTACCTGGTCTCGCGCATCCCGATCGTGCGTTCGATCTACGGCGGCGTGAAGCAGATCAGCGACACTTTGTTTTCCCCGGAAGGCAAGGCATTCAGGCGCGCGGTGCTGGTGCGTTATCCGCACCAGGGCGCGTGGACGGTGGCGCTTGTCACCGGCGCCCCGGAGCACGAGGTCGCCGATATCCTCGGGCGCGAGCAGATCTCGGTATTTGTTCCGACCACACCCAACATCACCGCCGGGTTTTTCCTCATCGTGCCGCGCTCGGAAACGATCGAACTGGCCATGAACGTGGACGCAGCCCTGAAGTATGTGATCTCCATGGGGGTCGCGGAGCCCGCGTCCCGCCCCGCCCCGATACAGAAAAGGATAGAGCCGCCGTCCCCGTGACGATGTGGACCAAAAAATGCGAACTGAATACTGCGGCAGCACCGATGCCCGCTACCTTGGGCAGACCGTCACACTTTTCGGCTGGGCCCACCGGCGGCGCGACCACGGTGGCGTGATCTTCATCGACCTGCGCGATCGCGAAGGGCTCGTCCAGGTAGTGTGTGACCCCGATCGCGCCGCGACCTTCGCGACCGCCGATTCGATTCGCAACGAATTTGTCCTGCGCGTGGCCGGCGTGGTGCGCCGCCGCCCGGAAGGCACGGTCAACGCGGACCTGAAAAGCGGCGAGGTCGAGGTGCTGGCCCACGAGATCGAGGTCCTCAACGCCGCCACCACGCCGCCCTTCATGATGGACGACGAGCAGATCTCCGAGGAGGTGCGCCTCAAATACCGCTTCCTCGACCTGCGCCGTCCCGCGATGCAGCGCATCATGCGCATGCGCCACAAGACGGCGAAGGCGGTGCGCGAATACCTCGACGACCAGGGGTTCATCGACATCGAGACGCCGGTGCTCTACAAGAGCACGCCCGAAGGCGCGCGCGAATTCCTTGTGCCCTCGCGCATCCACGACGGCCAGTTCTACGCGCTGCCGCAGTCGCCGCAGCTGTTCAAGCAGCTGCTGATGGTCGCCGGTTACGACCGCTACTACCAGATCGTGAAGTGTTTCCGCGACGAGGACCTGCGCGCCGACCGCCAGCCCGAATTCACCCAGATCGACATCGAGACCTCGTTCCTCACCGAGCGCGAGATCCAGGACATCATGGAAGGCCTCATCCGGCACGTCTGGAAGCGGGTGCTCGACGTGGACCTGCCGCCTTTCCCGCGCCTGACCCATGCCGAGGCCACCACGCGGTTCGGCAGCGACAAGCCCGACCTGCGCGTGAACCTCGAGCTCACGGAGCTCACCGACGTGGTCAGGGACGCGGGCTTCAAGGTGTTCAAGGCCGCGGCCGACCTTCCCGACGGCCGCGTGGCCGCGCTGCGTGTGCCGGGCGGCAACGATCAATTCTCGCGCAAGGAGCTCGACGACCTGGCCCCGTTCGTGGCGATCTACGGCGCCAAGGGCCTGGCCTACATCCGCGTGAACGACCCTTCGAAGCTGAACGAGGAAGGCCTGCAGTCGCCGATCGTCAAGTTCCTCTCGCCCGCGATCCTCGGCCAGATCCTCGAGCGCACCGGGGCCCGCGCCGGCGACCTGCTTTTTTTCGGCGCGGACCGTCGCAAGGTGGTCAACGACGCGCTCGGAGCGCTGCGTGGCAAGGTG
>JBBREI010000056.1:0-19540 GCA_038203035.1 Burkholderiales bacterium | reverse complement strand
TGGCGGAGCCGAAAAAAACCGGCGTCTGGGCGCCCCTCAGGAACGCCTCGCGATCGAAGCCTTCGCAGGCGCCCGCCAGCAGCTCGATGGTTTCGCGCGCCTGGGGAAACTCCTCGCCGAAACGCGCCACGATCTCGGGGTTGTTGATGCCGCTGATGACTTCCTCGTCCCCACCCGCGCGGTCCTCGCCCGCCTTGAAGACGCGCATGCGGTCGCCACGGATGTCGAACACGCCGCCGAAGCGTTTGCCCATGCCCACGGGGTAGGTGAAGGGTACCGTCGGCATCTTTAGCACCCGCTCGATCTCGTCGAGCACCACCAGCGGCTCCTTGCCCTCGCGGTCCATCTTGTTGATGAAGGTGATGATCGGGGTGTTGCGGGCGCGGCAGACCTCCAGCAGGCGGATGGTCTGGGCTTCCACGCCGTTGACGGAGTCGATCACCATCAGCGCGGCGTCGACGGCGGTGAGCACGCGATAGGTGTCTTCGGAGAAGTCCTGGTGGCCCGGGGTGTCCAGCAGGTTCACGACGTGGCCGCGGTATTCCATCTGCATGACGGAGCTGGCCACCGAGATGCCGCGTTGCTTCTCGATTTCCATCCAGTCGGAGGTGGCGTGGCGGGTGGCCTTGCGGGCCTTCACGCTGCCGGCGATGTGGATCGCGCCGGCGAAAAGCAGGAGCTTTTCCGTCAGCGTGGTTTTACCGGCGTCGGGGTGGGAAATGATCGCGAAGGTGCGGCGCCGGGCCGACTCCGCCGCAATCGCGGAGGGGGATGTCATCCCCCTATTTTACGCGGTCCATCCCATGCCTTTGCCGTTTTCTCTGTGGCCCTAGGATTTCCTCGGTGTCTCTGTGTTTGCGGCTTTGATCTTCCTCGCAACAGCGTGAATCAGGCTGAAGGTGAGGATGCAGACGATGGCGGTCAGGGAGATCATGACGGTTGTCCTTGTGGTGTTTGTGCGCACCACCAAGTTATTCCACCGCCCCGCGCCGCACTGTGAACGCCGTCACAAATCCGGCGCGGTATGAATTACCGCCGTAATCCGCGCCCCTCCCCGTTGGCTTGGCAAAGTTGTAGCCCATGTTGAGGAAGGCTTGTTACCGTTTAAAATGCCGCCATGAAGACCTCCTGCCTGCCGGTAGCGGCACTTGCCCTTGCGCTCGCCGCCATGCCGGCCCGCGCGCTCACCGTGGAAGAAGGTTATGCCGCGATCCCCCAGAAGCAACAGTCGTTCGACGCCAGGGCGTCGACGTTGCCCAGGGCGGAAGTCGACGGCCTGCAGCGGCTTTTCGGGCTGGTGGACCAGGGTGTGGTGCTGCGCGCGGAAACCCTGCGCGCCCACGCCGCGGGCAACGAGACCGAGATCAAGCGCACGCTCGCCCGTTTTGACGCGCTGATCACCTCGCTGGAGAAGGAAGCCGCGTCCGAAGCGGTGGCCCCGGCGCGCGACAAGCTGCTGGTGGCGTTGCGCGACCAGCGCAGGTTCTTCGGCGCCCGCGCCGTCACCGGCTCGCAGGTCAGGCGCCAGGAATACCGCTTGTCCGCGGAGATGCGCGAGGCCAGCCGCAGCCTCTTCGATGCCTACCGGGTCCTGCTGAAGGCGTTCCCCGGGGAGGGCCGGCACAACAAGACCGCGTTTCGCAACTACATGGACGCGCTGGACTACTACTGAGCCGCTATCGCTGCCACGCCCGGCGCATCGGCCGGCGGTCCAGGAAGCCCCACGCCACGCCAATCACCAGGCCCGCGGTATGGGCCCAGTTGGCGATCGGGCCCACCAGGCCCGTCCAGCACAACACGTACCAGCCCAGCATCATGATCACGGTGCTTTGCTGCAGCGACAGGCCGAAGGACGGGTTGTGCCGCCCCTGCATCCAGAAGAAGCCCAGCAGCGCGTAGACCACGCCCGACATGCCGCCGAAGACCGGGTTGCCGGTGACGAGGTACTGCGCCACGTTGGCCGCGATGCCCGTGACCGCCACAAAAAAGGCCAGGAAGCCCGCCCCACGCGTCCATTCGATCACCCGCCCCAGGTCCCACAGCCACATCATGTTGAACACGATGTGCAGGATGCCGAAGTGCAGGAAAATCGGCGTCAGCAGGCGCCAGGCCTGGCCCGAGAGAATTTCCGTGAATCCCGGCGTGCCCGGCGTGGCGATCAGGAAGGGCATCAGCACGAGGTCGTTGCCCAGCAGGCTCGGCAGCGACGCCAGCACGCTGACAACGATGAGGCCGAGGGTGAGGAAGGCGGGCTGGCCGCGCGACGATGTGGTCATGGTTCCTGTGACATCGGGGCCGGGCGCCGGTTGCGCAAGCCCCGGGCCTTGCGCCTATCATTGTGGATGGACCTACGATTCGAGACCCGCCCGGACCACCTGCTGGTCCACGCGGGTGGTGCATTTGACTATATCCAGGCGCACGAAGGCATGACACGTGTGATCGCGGCCTGCGCGGAACAAGGCATCTCGCGCATCCTCGTCGACGGGCGCGCCATCACCACGCTGGTGTCGATCGCCGACCGGTTCGAACTCGCCACGCAGCTTTCCACGGGAAGCCGCGGCGCCCTGCGCATGGCGGTTGTGGTGGCCGCGGCCAACATGTTCACCAAGACGCTCGAGGACACGGCGGCCAATCGCGGCGCGCCCCTGCGCACCACCGCGTCGATGAAGGAAGCGCGCGAATTCCTGGAGATCGGCCCGGAATGAAGGTCGAATGCCCGTCACGAATGTTCTTGTCGGGGGCGGCAACGGCCACCCTGCTCTGCGTCACCACGCTCACATGGGCGGCGCAGTGTCCCGCCGTGCTCAGGCACGAAGTCGCCAACATCCTCGGCGAGAAGGAAAACCTCTGCGAATACGCGGGCAAGGTGGTGCTGGTGGTCAACACGGCCAGCTACTGCGGCTTCACCCCGCAGTACAAGGGGCTGGAGGCGCTCAACAAGCGCTACAGGTCGAAGGGCCTGGTGGTGCTCGGGTTCCCGTCGAACAACTTCGGCAACCAGGAGCCGGGCAGCGAAAAGGAGATCGCCGATTTCTGCGATCGCACCTACGCGGTGAAATTCCCGATGATGGGCAAGACAGAAGTGGTTCGGCCCGGCGGTTCGGCGTTCTACGACGACCTGGCCAAGGCCACGGGGCAGCGGCCCAGCTGGAATTTCCACAAATACCTGATCAGCCGCGACGGCAGCAGGATCACCAGCTACGGCTCGAAGGTGGAGCCCGATTCGCCCGCGATGGTCACGAAGATCGAGGAATTGCTGGGGAAGTAGAAAACTGGTGTCAGAGACGACTTTTGCACTGGGCGGCAGGCGGCAGCCAACTGCAAAAGTCGTCTCTGACACCAGTTTTCTACCGTGACGGTTTGTACTCCACCCCACCCTTGATGGTGGTGGCCACGCGGGGCCGCTGGTGCGCACCTCGACGATTGGGCCGTTCTCGACCTCGATCACCGGGCGATCGATGTAGGGGCCGGCGCGCACCACGGCTCAGTTCATCCGGGTGAACTCCATGATCCAGTTGGTTTCCCAGGTCTGCCCGTCGTCGTACGAGAAGGCCTGTTCCCAGCGCGCGTGGCGCGGACCCTGCTTCGTCCATCGGAATGCCACCTTGATGGGTTTGCCGTCGTCTTCGTCGGCGCCGTAGAAGAGCCCGGTGTCGCCGTCGAATCCGCCCTGCACCGGCGACTGCATCCTGCCGTCGAGGCTGTTGACCCAGTAGATCGACCACTGCCGCTTCCCGATGTCGAAGTGGCGTATGGTCATGCCCGACCAGCCCTTGGTCGGGAACTCGATGGTGTCGACGTTGGCGACGCCGCCGATCAGGGTCCTGGCCCAGGTCTTCGAGGGAAAGGTGTCCCAATCGCTGCTGGCGACGCCGCGCTGCCTGAGGCGGCGATTGACGCAGGTCCACTCGCCGTCGATGAAGTCGAAGTCGCGCACGCTCCCCCGGATGTCGAGCGAGTAGCGGTAGGGCGCGCGGGTGCGTTGCTCCGCGATGAGATCGGTCGCGGCGGTGGGGGAAACGGCTTGGTCCATGGCTGTGTCCTTCGTTCCGGGAGTGGCGCCATGATCACGCCGCATACATGACAGCGTCTGTCATGTATTTTGGCTAATATGCGGCATGCGTTCCGGTCGCCTCCTTTCGCTGCTGATGCTGCTGCAGGCCCGCGGGCGCCTGAGTGCCCCCGCCATCGCGCGGAAGATGGAAGTTTCGGTGCGCACCGTGCTGCGCGACATCGACGAGCTCAGCGCCTCGGGCGTGCCGGTGCGCGCGGCGCGTGGTGCCGGGGGCGGTTTCGAGCTGCTGGAGGGGTGGCGCACCCGCCTCACGGGACTCACGCCGGAAGAGGCGCAGGCGATGTTCATGGCCGGCGCGGCGGGCCCCATGGCGCAGCTGGGCCTGGGCGCGGCGGGCGAATCCGCGCAGCTCAAGCTGCTGGCGGCCCTGCCGCGGGAATGGCAGGCCGACGCGCGCCGCGTGGCCTCGCGTTTCCACCTCGATGCCGTGGGCTGGTACCGGCGCGAGGAGCGCCTGGCCCACCTGCCCGCCGTCGCCGAGGCGGTTTGGAGCGACCGGCGCTTGAAGATCCGCTATGAGAGCTGGAAGGGCGTGGGCGAACACCACGTAGAGCCGTTGGGCCTGGTGGTGAAGTCCGGCGAGTGGTACCTGGTGGCTTCCGGCGGCAAGGGCACGCCGCGCACCTACAAGCTCTCCAACATCCTGGCGCTCGAAGGCGGCGCGCCCTTCACGCGCCCGCGGGGTTTCGAACTGGCGGACTACTGGGGCGAATCGATCGCGCGTTTCGAAACCGGGTTGTATCGCGGCACCGCCACGTTGCGGGCGTCCCCCGGCGGGCTGGCGAAGCTGCGCCACCTCAGCGCTGCCGTGGCCCAGGCGGTTGATCGCGCGGCCACCCGGGCCGATCGCCGTGGCTGGCGCCGCCTGATGATCCCGATCGAGTCGGTCGACCAGGCCGCGGGCGACCTGATGAAGGTGGGCGCGGAATGCGAGGTGCTGCAGCCGGCGCAGCTGCGTGCGCGGATCGGGGAGCTCGCGCGCGCGATGGCGCGGTTATATGGGAAGGCGCCGTAGCGCGGCACGGACGCGGCAGGTCAGGTCAGGTCGAGACCTCGAAGTGGGCGCGCGTTGATTGGCGATGGCCAAGGACACTCTCGATTACCTGCTGGCAAACCTCGACCTGCACACCCTGTACGGCGACATCTCGTTGCCGGTCCCGGATGTCGCGGCGATCCGTATCCGGATGTGCATGAACCAGCGCACCTTCGCGCGCCGCTTCGGCTTTCCCCTCGCCACGCTGCGCCACTGGGAACACGAAGACCGCAAGCCTCAAGGCGCCGCGCTGGTCCTGCTGCACGTCATCGCCGAGAACCCGCGTGCGGTGCTGCACGTTCTCGGCAGGATCCGCCTGAAAAGCGCCACCCCTCTAAGTTAAGCTCGCGCGCATGGATCCCCCCTTCGCAATCATCGTCATGGGTGTCTCCGGCTGCGGAAAATCCACCATCGGATCCCGCCTTGCAACGCGCCTGGGCTGGACTTTCGCCGAGGCCGATCGCTTCCATTCCCCCGCCAACGTGGAAAAGATGCGATCGGGCATCGCGCTCACCGACGATGACCGTGGGCCGTGGCTCGACGCCATCGCCGATTGGCTCCAATCGCAGCGCAGCGCGGGCCGGCCTTGTGTCGTGGCCTGCTCCGCGCTGAGACGCATCTACCGCGAGCGCCTGGCGCGTGGACAAGACGACGTGCGCTTTGCCTATCTGGAGGGATCCTTCGACACCATCGCCGGGCGCATCGCCGGGCGCAGCGGTCACTACATGCCGCTGTCGCTGCTCGAGAGCCAGTTCCGCACGCTCGAAGCACCGGCGGCGGACGAACATGCCATCGTGATTTCCAGCGAGCTGCGCGCCGACGAGATCGTCGAGGCCATCGCCACAACCGTCATTCCCGCGCCGGCGGGGACCCAGCCTGGGATTTCCTGACGGCATGCCCGCCAAACTGGTTGCGCATCGCCGCCAGCAACCGGTCCGCATACGAGCCCTCGTCGCGTGAGCGAAGGCGCGCAAGCAACGACAACGTGATCACCGGCGCCGGCACATCCAGGTCGATCGCCTCCTGCACCGTCCAGCGCCCCTCGCCCGAATCGCTCACGTAGGGCGCGATGCCGTCCATCGTGGGGTTGGCCTTCAGGGCCTCAACCGTCAGGTCCAGCAGCCACGACCGCACCACGCTGCCGTGTTGCCAGATCTGCGCCACCTGGTGCAGGTCGAGCTCCAGGTCCTTCTTGTGCTCGAGGATCGAGAAGCCCTCGGCATACGCCTGCATCAGCCCGTATTCGATGCCGTTGTGGATCATCTTGGTGAAGTGGCCCGCGCCGCTGGGCCCCACGCGGCCCCAGCCCCGATCGTGCGCCGGCGCGAGGGTCTCGAAAATCGGCCGCAGGCGCTCGACGGCCTGCGGGTCGCCGCCGACCATGAGGCTGTAGCCCTCCGTCAAGCCCCAGACGCCACCGCTGGTGCCGCAATCGACGTACTGGATGGCGCGGTCGGCAAACGCCATCGCGCGCAGCTGCGTGTCCTTGTAGTTGGAGTTGCCGCCTTCGATGATGGTGTCGCCGGGCGCGAGCAGCGCCGAGAGGTCGGCCAACGTCGTGTCGGTGATCTCGCCCGCGGGCACCATCACCCACACCACGCGCGGCGCGGGCAGCGCGGTGACGAGTTTCACGAGGCTCTCGACGGCGACGGCGCCCCTGTCCGCCAGGGCCGCGCGCGGCTCGATGGCGGGGTCGTACACCACGAGCTCGTGCCCGCCATTCATCAGGCGCTGCGCCATGTTGGCGCCCATGCGGCCCAGGCCGATCATTCCGAGTTTCATTTCGCGTCTTCCGGGAGGGGTCGCGGCAATCATAAGCCGTTCGGCGGGCGTGATCACACCTACCGCCGGCAGGCGGGCATGCTGCTGCCGCGGGTTGGGCGGATCGCGGATGGGAAGGCGTCCAAGGGTCCGTGAACGTCGCGGATCGCGAAGGCTGAAATTCCCGTATTCGCCTGGCAACACGGAACGCCATCCGCCCGCCGCCGTCCAATCTCCCTCACAACCTTCGAGGAGAACCCAGATGGCGCGATGCGACTGCTGCGGTAACGAATACGACAAGGCCTTCCAGGTGGTTGCGGCCGACGGCAGGAAGATGACCTTCGACAGCTTCGAGTGCGCGATCCACAAGATGGCGCCCACCTGCGAGCACTGCGACATGAAGATCATCGGCCACGGGCTGGAAAAGGACGGCCGCATGTTCTGCTGCGACCACTGCGCCGAGGAAAGCGGCGTGACGGAACTGCGCGATCGCGCCTAGCCGGGCCGCCATGCGGCGCGATTGTCGCAGCTTTGGGTTACGCTTTCGGCTCGTCAGACAGGAGCCTGCCATGAAAGCCGACAACGTCCTTGCCACCATCGGCAACACGCCCCACATCCGCATCAACCGCCTGTTCGGCAGGAGCGAGGTGTGGATCAAGAGCGAACGCGCCAACCCCGGCGGCTCGATCAAGGACCGCATCGGCCTGGCCATGGTGGAAGACGCCGAGCAGTGCGGCAAGCTCAAGGCCGGCGGAACGATCGTGGAACCGACCTCGGGCAACACCGGCATCGGCCTCGCGATGACCGCCGCCGTGAAGGGTTATGCCTGCATCCTGGTGATGCCCGACAGCATGTCGGTGGAGCGCCGCCGCCTGATGCTCGCCTACGGCGCCCGCCTGGTGCTGACGCCGAAGGCCGAAGGCATGAAGGGCTCGATCGCCAAGGCGAAGGAGATCGTCGCCGCCACGCCCAACAGCTGGATGCCGCAGCAATTCGAGAACCCCGCCAACGTGGAGGTGCACGAGCGCACCACCGCGCGCGAGATCCTCGCCGACTTCCCCGAGGGCCTGGACGCGATCATCACGGGCGTGGGCACCGGGGGACACATCACCGGATGCGCGCGGGTGCTGAAGAAATCGTGGCCGAACCTGAAGGTGTTCGCGGTGGAGCCGACGCTCTCACCGGTGCTTTCCGGCGGCGCGCACTCGCCGCACCCGATCCAGGGCATCGGCGCGGGGTTCGTGCCCGCGATCATGGATACGAAGATCCTCGACGGCATCGTCCAGGTGACCCCCGACGACGCGAAGGAGATGGCGCGGCGCTGCGCGAAGGAGGAGGGAATCCTCGTCGGCATCTCGTCGGGCGCCACGCTCGCCGCCATCGCGCAGAAGCTGAAGGAGCTGCCCGAAGGTGCAAAGGTGCTGGGCTTCAACTACGACACCGGCGAGCGCTACCTCTCGGTCGAGGGGTTCCTGCCGGCCGAAGGAGGCTGAAGCCTCGATGGCGCAGGAAGTTGCACCGCAGCCTCCCCCTCAACCCCGAGATATCAATGATTTACATTCGCCTCCCATTCCTGGCTGCCCTCCTTTCGATTGCCGCAGCGTGCTCCAAGACGCCACCCGCCCCCGCCGCGTCACCCATCCCGGAAGTGGGAGTCGTGACCCTCGAGGCCAGGACGGTGACCCTCACCCGGGAGCTCCCCGGACGAACCAGCCCGTTTGTCGTGGCCGAAGTCCGCCCGCAGGTCACGGGCCTGGTGCGCGAACGCACTTTCACCGAAGGCAGCCTGGTGAAGAAGGGCCAGCTGCTCTACAAGCTCGACGACGCCACGCTGAGCGCGGATGTGGGGGCCGCCAGGGCCCAGCTCGCCCGTGCCGAAGCCACCCTCAACGCCGCGAAGCTGAATGGAGAGCGCACGGGCGAGCTCGCCAGGATCGAGGCCGTCAGCAAGCAGGACAACGAAAATGCGGTCGCGGCCCTGCGGCAGGCGGAGGCCGACGTGGCCGCCCAGCGGGCAAGCCTTGCGCGCACCGATGTGCTGCTGGGCTATTCCAGCATCACCTCCCCCATCACGGGGCGCATCGGCAAGTCGACGGTCACGCAAGGCGCGCTCGTCACGGCCAACCAGACGGCGGCGCTGGCGACCGTGCAGCAGCTCGATCCGATGTACGTGGACCTCGCCCAGTCGAGCGGCGAGCTGCTGGCGCTGCGCAAGCAGTTCGCCACGGGCAAGGCCCAGCAGGCCAACACGCCGGTGCAACTGCTACTCGAGGACGGCACGCCGTACGAACATGCGGGCAAACTCACCTTCTCCGACGTGACCGTCGATCCCGATACCGGCAGCTACCTGCTTCGGGTCGTGGTGCCCAACCCGCGCAATGTCCTGATGCCCGGCGCGTTTGTGCGCGCGGTGCTTGGCAACGCGGTGCGTGAAAACGCCATCCTCGCCCCCCAGCGCGGCGTCACGCGCGACCCGAAAGGCAATGCCACCGCGCTCGTGCTGGGCAAGGACAACAAGGTCGAGGCGCGCGCGGTCAAGGTGAGCCAGACCGTCGGCGACCAGTGGCTGGTGGAAGAAGGCCTCATCGTCGGCGACCGCGTGATCGTCGAAGGCGTGCAGAAGGTGAAGCCGGGCGCACAGGCCAGGGGCGTCGCCCCGGGCGCCGTGGCCCCTGCCGCCCCCGCCGCCGCGGCGAAGAAATAGGAGCCCGCCATGGCACGTTTCTTCATCGACCGGCCGATCTTCGCCTGGGTGATCGCCATCCTCATCATGGTGGCGGGCGCGATCTCGATCACGCTGCTGCCGATCTCGCGTTATCCCACCATCGCGCCGCCGACGGTTTCGGTCAACGCGACCTATCCCGGTGCCTCGGCCAAGGTGGTCGAGGATTCGATCACGCAGATCATCGAGCAGAACATGACGGGCCTCGACGGGCTCATCTACATGTCGTCGACCAGCGCCTCCAACGGCAGCGCATCGGTGACCCTCACCTTCCAGTCGGGCACCAACCCCGACATCGCGCAGGTGCAGGTGCAGAACAAGCTGCAGGCGGCGCTGCCCCTGCTGCCGCAGATCGTGCAGACCCAGGGCGTGCGCGTGAACAAGGCCAACCCCGGCTTCCTGATGGTGCTGGGCTTCGTCTCCGAGAACAACAGCATGGACCGCGTGGACATCGCGGACTACCTCAACACCACGATCTCGGAGCCGGTGAGCCGGCTCGAAGGCGTGGGTGGCGTGCAGGTCTTCGGCGCGCGTTATGCGATGCGCATCTGGCTCGACCCGAACAAGCTCGAAACCTTCAAGCTCACCACCGCGCAGGTCATCGCCGCGCTGAGGGCGCAGAACTCGCAGGTGGCCGTGGGCCAGCTCGGCGGCACGCCGGCGGTGCCCGGCCAGCAGATCAACGCCACCGTCACCGCGCAGGGCCGCCTCGAGACGCCGGACCAGTTCCGCGCGATCATCGTGCGCGGCCTGGCCGACGGATCCACCGTCAAGCTCGGTGATGTCGCGCGTGTGGAGATCGGCGCGGAGAGCTACGACGTCATCGGCCGCTACAACGGCCAGCAGGCCACCGGCATCGCGATCAACCTCGCCACCAACGCCAACGCGCTCGATACCGCGAAACGCGTCGAGGATCTGGTCAAGCGCCTGCAGCCCTCGTTCCCTTCGGGCCTCACGGCGGTGATCCCCTTCGACACGACGCCGTTCGTGAAGGCTTCCATCAAGGAGGTCGTGAAGACGCTCATCGAGGCGGTGATCCTCGTTTTCCTGGTCATGTACCTCTTCCTGCAGAACTTCCGCGCGACGCTGATCCCGACGATCGCGGTCCCGGTGGTGCTGCTGGGCACCTTCGGCATCCTCGCGGCGCTGGGCTTTTCCATCAACATGCTGACGATGTTTGCCATGGTGCTGGCCATCGGTCTGCTGGTGGACGACGCCATCGTGGTGGTCGAAAACGTGGAGCGCCTGATGAGCGAGGAAGGCCTCGATCCGCTGGAAGCCACGCGCAAGTCCATGGACCAGATCACCTCCGCGCTGGTCGGCATCGGCGTGATCCTCTCCGCAGTGTTTGTGCCGATGGCGTTCCTCGGCGGCTCCACCGGCGTGATCTATCGCCAGTTCTCCGCCACCATCGTTTCGGCGATGGCGCTTTCGGTGCTCGTGGCGCTCGTGCTCACGCCGGCGCTTTGCGCCCATATGCTCAAGCCGATCGGGAAAGGCCATTACGGCGTCGAGACCGGCTTCTTCGGCTGGTTCAACCGCAAGTTCGATCGCGGCAGCCAGCGCTACCAGGGCGCGGTGAAAGGCATGATCGGCCGGCCGATGCGCTTCGGCCTCGTGTTCGCGGCGCTCGCCGCGGTGATGGTGGTGATGTTCCTGCGCCTGCCCACCGCGTTCCTGCCCGATGAGGACCAGGGCTCGCTCTTCACGATCGTGAACGCCCCGGTCGGCGCCACGCAGGAACGCACCATGGACACGATGTACAAGGTCGAGAAGCACTTCATGGAGAACGAGAAGGACGCGCTCAAGTCGATCTTCATCGTGCAGGGCTTCAGCTTCGGCGGCTCCGGGCAGAACGCGGGCATGGCCTTCGTGAACCTGAAGGACTGGGGCGAGCGCGGCAAGAACGATTCGGTGAAGAAGGTGGCCGGCCGCGCGATGGGCGCTTTCAGCCAGATCAAGGATGCGATGGTGTTCGCCTTCGCCCCGCCCGCGGTGACCGAGCTGGGCACCTCGAACGGCTTCACGTTCTACCTCAAGGACAGCGGCGGCCTGGGCCATGAACAGCTGCTGGCCGCGCGCAACCAGTTCCTTGGCCTGGCCGCGCAGAACAAGCTGCTGGCGAACGTGCGGCCCAACGGACAGGAGGACACGCCGCAATTCCGCATCCGGATGGACGTGGCCAAGGCCTCGGCCCTGGGGCTCGACATGGCGGACGTGAACAGCACGCTCTCGGTGGCGTGGGGCGGCCAGTACATCGACGACTTCATCGATCGCGGCCGGGTGAAGCGCGTGATGATCCAGTCCGACGCGCCCTTCCGCATGGTGCCCGAGGATTTCAACAAGTGGTCGGTGCGCAATGCCAAGGGCGAGATGGTGCCCTTCTCCGCGTTCGCGAAGACCGGCTGGGAATACGGCAGCCCGCGGCTCGAGCGCTACAACGGCACCGCCGCCATCAACCTCAACGGCCAGGCCGCAGAGGGCGTGAGCTCCGGTGATGCGATGGCGGAAGTCGAAAAGCTGGTGGCCGCGCTTCCCCAGGGCTTCGGCATGGAGTGGACCGGCACCTCGTACCAGGAGCGGCAGGCGGGATCGCAAACACCGATCCTCTACACGCTCTCGCTGCTGGTGGTGTTTCTGTGCCTCGCGGCGCTCTACGAAAGCTGGAGCGTGCCGACTGCGGCCCTCCTGGTGGTGCCGCTGGGCATCCTGGGCACCGTGCTCGCGTCGACCTTCCGCGGCATGGAGCGCGACGTGTATTTCCAGGTGGCGATGCTGACCACGGTGGGACTGTCCGCCAAGAACGCGATCCTGATCATCCAGTTCGCCAAGCACTACTACGAGGAAGGCATGGAGATCGTCGAAGCCACGCTCGCCGCGGTACGCGACCGCCTGCGCCCGATCCTCATGACCTCGCTCGCCTTCGGCTTCGGAGTGCTGCCGCTGGCCATCGCAACCGGCGCGGGTTCCGGCGCACAGAAGGCCATCGGCACCGGGGTGCTGGGCGGGATGCTCGTCGGCACCTTCCTCGGCATCTTCTTCGTGCCGCTTTTTTTCGTCTGGATCATGAAATTCGCGCAGCGCCGCAAGCCGCGCCCGCGGCCCGTGATGCCGGCGGATGGAGTTCCCGCCAATGACTAGGCTCCCTGCGCTGGTCCTCGCGCTTGCCCTTGCGGGATGCGCGAGCCTCGAACCGCAGATGCCGGAGGCGAAACCGGATGTGCCCCTGGCGTGGCCCATTCCCGCGACCACGGCCATCCCTTCGCAGGACCGTTCCGTCCCCGCCATCCAGGTGGCCGAGATCGGCTGGCGCGACTTCTTTGTCGACGACGACCTGGATGCGCTGATCGCGCGGGCCCTCGAGAACAATCGCGACTTGCGCGTGGCGATACTGAATGTGGAGCGCGCGCGCGAGATCTATCGCGTGCAGCGTTCCGCACAGCTGCCGTCGGTCACCGGCGGCGTTGAAATGACGCGCACCGGCAACACGCCCAGGACCGAGAGTTACGGCGCTTCGGTTGGCATCACCGGTTTCGAGCTCGATCTCTTCGGCCGTGTGAGAAATCTTTCCGATGCGGCGTTGCGCCAGTACTTCGCCACCGAAGAAGCACGGCGCGCGGCGCAGCTCTCGCTCATTGCCGAGGTTGCCAATGCCTGGCTGACCCTCGCGGCGGATCGCGAGCTGCTGCGCGTCTCGCAGGCGACGCTGCAAACCCAGGAGTCCAGTTTCAACCTCGCCCAGAAGCGCTACGAGCTGGGCGCCGTCTCGCGCCTCGATTTCGCGCAGTCGCGCACCGTGGTCGAGACCGCGCGCGCCGACGCGGCGCGTTACGAAGGCCAGGTCGCGAGAGACACCAATGCGCTGCAGTTGCTGGTCGGCGCTCCGATCGACGGCGCCAGGCTGCCGGCGGGATTTGGCACGCAGCATGTTTCCGGCCTGAAGGCTGTCCCCGAGGGCCTGCCTTCGGAAGTGCTGCTGCGCCGCCCCGACGTGCGCCAGGCCGAAGAGCTGCTGCGATCGGCGAACGCGGACATCGGGGCGGCGCGCGCGGCCTTTTTCCCGTCGATCACACTCACCGGGGCGGTTGGCACCGCGAGCAGCGAACTCTCCGGCCTGTTCGGCGGCGGCTCGTTTGCATGGAGCTTCCTGCCGCAGATCAACATCCCGATCTTCCAGGCCGGCCGCCTCAACGCGCAGCTGGGCGCGGCGAAGGCGGAACGCGACATCGCGCTGGCGCAATACGAAAAGGCGATCCAGTCGGGATTCCGCGAGGTGGCCGATGCGCTGGCCCTCAGCCGCACGCTGGCCATGCAACGCGAGGCGCAGGAAGAGCTGCTGAAGGCCGCAACCGAAGCCAACCAGCTTTCGGAGGCGCGCTACAAGGCCGGTCGCGACAGCTTCCTCATCCTGCTCGACGCGCAACGTACGCTGTACGCCGCGCAGCAGGCGCTGGTCACCACGCGCCTGCAGGAACAGGCCAACCGCGTGGCCCTCTACAAGGCGCTGGGTGGCGGATGGAAAGAGCGCGGATGAGCCGCGAACGAGCCCCCAGCGAAAAATCCGCCGCACACGCCGAATCCCAGCGCGGGCGCATCCTCGATGCGGCACAGCGGTGTTTCATCGCCGACGGCTTCAACGCCGCCACCTGGCGGAGGGGCTGGCGGTGCGCGCCGCGCGCGAGCCGGATCTAGACCCCGCGCTGCTGCGCAAGGCGTAACTCCGATCTCATATACTGCCCCTCGAATCCCGTACACCACCACTGGAGGCCCCGATGGGAATGCAATCAACAGGCTGGCTCGCCCTCGCCTGCGTCGCGACGTTGGCAGCGCCGTCTGCGCTGGCCCAGAACGTAAAAGTTACCCCGCTCGGCAGCCACGACGGCGAGTTCTGCCCGTTGGACCGGGCGCTGGTCTTCGAAGATCCGAACGGAACGCGCATCCTCTACGATCCGGGCCGCACGGTGGCGGGCGCCAACGATCCACGTCTCGGCAAGATCGATATCGTCCTGGTGACCCACATGCACGGCGACCACGCCGGCAACGCTCACATCAAGGACGTCAACGCCGGCGAATGCGGCAAGCCGGAAGCGACGGTGTCCGCGATGCCCAATTCGAGCGCGCTGAACATCGCAATCGCCAAGAAATCTAAAATTGTCACCGGCAGCGAGATGCAGGCCTTTTTCGCGGCGAAGCTGCGTGCGAACGGGGCCCAGGCCTCGGACTCGATGCTTGCGCGGTTCGGCGGCAGCGTGGCGGTGGGCGGCGTACGGATCGCAACTGTCCCTGCTTCCCACAGCAACGGCCTCGATCCCGACTACATCGGCGGCGACCTGGCCAAGGCCATGAAGGACGCAGGCATCGCGGGTTACGTGGGTGAAGCCACAGGCTACGTGCTCAAGTTCAGCAACGGCCTGGTGGCGTACCTTTCGGGCGACACCGGCATCACCGGCGAGCAGCAGACGGTGGTTCGTGGCCACTATGCCGCCAGGCTCACCGTGATGAACATCGGCGACAGCTTCACCACCGGCCCTGCCGAAGCGGCCTACGTGATCAATGAGCTGGTCAAGCCCACTGCGGTCATCGCCTCACACGCCAACGAGGTCGGCACCAAGGGCGGCAAGGTGGTGCCCGATTCGAAGACCGACCGGTTCATCAAGGCCGCCAAGGTCCCGGTGCACGTGCCGCTGAGCGGCAAGACGATGGAGTTCGACGCGAACGGGAAATGCATGGCGGGGTGCTAGGCAAAACCGCGGCTCGTCGCCCCGGATCGTGTCCCGGCGCCCGGGCACGTCGCCCGTCGCAAAGGGCAGCGGGGCCCCGGGCGCAACCGGCACAATGCCGGCATGAAAGCCGATTCCGTCGTCCCGAAACCGCGCGGCCTCGCCCGGATCGTCGGAGAAGCTGATGATCTCCGCGTACCGCGGCACACCGGCCTTCACCAGCGCCTCCCAGATGTCCTTGGCGGCCCTGGGGGTGCCGTTGGCGTTCACGAGGTCCGCGTACGGCACGTGGATCACCTTGCCTTCGGGCAACTTCGCGGGCAGGGACTTGCCGGAGGCGATGTAGACCTTCGGGTACAGGCCTGTCGTCTCGGCAGGATCGCGCGTCACGAGGCCGGTGCGGATGGTCGCGGGGTATTTGCGCTGGGCGGCGGGCGTCGCCGCCTTGTCGAGCGGCAACCCCGCGAATCCCCAGTCGTCCACGGAATCCGAGAACAGCGAAACCTTCTTGTGCCCCAGCTGCTCCAGCAGCAGGCTCGCGCAGCAGCTGCGGGGCGTCGTAGGTCCAGAACGGCAAGCCCCTGTCGTCACGCAGCCATTCGAGCTGCGATTCCTTGTAGAGCTTGACCTCGCGATAACCGAGCATGAACTTCATCGCGAAAAACGGCACACTCGCCGCGATGCCGCCGCCGCAATGCGAATAGACCACGCGATCCGGCGTGACGCCCAGGTAGGCCAGCATGCGGCCGATCTCCTCGGGCGACTTGAAGGTCTTGTCCGCGTTGTAGAAGTCGGCGGCGGGCGCCATGATGGCGTTGGGCACGTGTAGAGGAGGCTGGTGGCGAGGTACGTCCCGCCCTGGTCGTAGAGGACGACCTTGCGGCCCGGGCTCACACCCCAGGATTGGATGCGCCGTTGCATCTCCTCGCCCGCGACCTCCCGGCCGCCGAAGGAAAACACGTCGACGTTCACGGCGCCGGGAATATGTCCTGCGGCGTGGAGCTTGCCCGGCGAAGCGTCGATGAGCAGCAAGTCCTTGGTAGACGATGCCGGGGAGCTTCGCGCGCGTCCTGGTGGGCGGCCAGCCGAATGTGACGAGTTGCGGTCTGCGGGGGACGGCCTACGCTTCGCAGGCGCAGATGTCCCGAACACACTCGCGCAGCCAGCGATGCGCCGGACGCTTTCGGCCTGACGGCGTACGACGATTCGGACAAGCCCACGTCCACATCGGGAAGTGCCGAATGGGGCTCCCGGACCGAAACGATTGTCTCGTGCGGCAGACTAACTTCCACTACATCTGGAGGGCTTGACATGGCGATTTCCCGGAAACTTCTTGTCACAGCTTTGGGCAGTGCGGCGCTCCTCGCCGCCGACTACGACTACCGCAAGGACCACGGGCAGAATTCGGGCGGCTGAGGACGGCGCTAGATGATTCCCGTCTCCCGGTAGGGAACATCGTCCAGCACCCGCTGGTAGCCCATCCGCGAGAGGTCCAGCGTCTCGAAGCGCCCGTTCACGATGAGCTCGGCGAGCGCGCGCCCCACGGCCGGCGCATGCATGAGGCCATGGCCGGAGAAGCCGCAGGCGATGTAGAAGTTTTCCACCGAAGGCGTCTTGCCGAGGATCATGTTGCCGTCGAGTTCGCACTCGTCGTAGAGGCCCGCCCACTCGCGCTTGAGCTTGAGCTCCTCGAATTCCGGAATGCGCCCGGCGCACGCGGGCCACACGACATCCTGGAACCAGTCGGGGTCGATCTCGTAGTTGAAGCCGCGCGGCTCGTTCGACGTCACCAGCCCCACCGAATAGCCCTTCCCTTCGGGGCGGATCACGAGCCGGTCCGGATCCTTGATGAGCGGCATCGGCGGCAACTCACGCGCCAGCTCCACGTAGTGCTCGAAGCGGCGCATGGGATTGACCGGGATGTCGATGCACGCCAGCTTTGCAAGCGCTGCCGCCCAGCAGCCCGCCGCGTTGATCACGTGGTCGGCGTGGAGGCGAGCCCCTGAAGCAAGCTCCAGATCTTCGACCCTCTTCCCGCGGGTAAAGAGCTCAACGACGCGGTCGCGGATGAATTCCACACCCATCGCCTGCGCCTTCTTGCGAAAGCCCTGCAGCACGCTGTTCGGGTCCAGCCAGCCGTCCTCGGGTGAGAGCACACCGAGAACGAGGTCATCCGAACGCATCCACGGGTAACGCGACGCGATGGCCGCGCGGTCCAGCAGATCGACCTTCACGCCGAGCCCCTGCTGCACACGGAAGTTGTCTTCGAGCACCTTCTCGTGGCCCGCACCGCCGACAAAGAGATAGCCCCACTGCTTCCACTGCACATCGGGCGCGTAGCCATCTACGGCGAGATGGCGCTGGAAATCCAGGAAGAATTCGATGCTGAACTGCGACATCCGGATGTTCTCGGGCAGGGCGAAGAGCCGCCGGCACCCCCCTGTCGCCACCGGCGTCGACGCCTTGGCATACGTCGGATCGGGCTCGATCACGCAGACGCGATCCACCCCCGCGGCCTTCAGGAAATACGCCGCCGCACACCCGATGGCGCCGCCGCCGATGATCGCGACCTCGTAGCCCCCCCTGCCTTGGGAGGGGGTCGGGGGGAGGGTCATCCTGGCGTACTCGCTGCGATCAGCGACGCCTTGGTACGTTCGATGTGCTCCTCCGTCAGCCGCACCGCCAGGGCCGCGTCACCGGCCATGCACGCCTTGAGGATGTCCTTGTGCTCCGACTGCGGACTGCCGCGGCCGACAGTGTGCGAGATGTAGTTTCGCAGGTGGATGCTGATGCCCCTGACGAGGTCCTCGATCATGCGCACCAGGCGCTCCCGCCCGCACGGACGGTAGAGCGCGAGGTGGAACTCCAGGTTGAGCTCGGTCCACTGGCGCGGGCTTTCACTCTCGTCGTAGCGGCGCATGATCTCGCGCGCGGCCTTGATGTCCTTCTGCGTAAGGTTCGGGAGCGCGAGCTTGAGGGCGCGCGTCTCCAGCGCGATGCGGATGTCGAGCGTCTCGAGCAGGTCGTCCACGGTGCGGCCTGCCACGACCGAGCCGCGATTGGCGAAGTGCTCCACCAGCCCTTCGGCCTGGAGGCGGCCCAGCGCCTCGCGCACGGGGATGCGGCTCACGCCGAATCGCTGGGCCAATTCCTCCTGGCGCAGCTGCAGCCCGACGCCGAGTGTGCCATCGAGGATCTGCGAGCGCAGCGAATCCGCGACGGCATCGGCCGAGAGCGTCGTCTTCACTACTGCACCGGCGCAATCTTCGCCTGCTTCACGACGCGATCCCACTTGGCGACTTCGGAGGCCAGGTACGCGCCGAACTGCTCAGGCGTGTTGCCCACCGGCTCCGCGCCCGAAGTGGAGAGCTTTTCCTGCACCTCGGGCGAGCGCAGCACCTTGGCGATCTCCTGCTGCATGCGATTGACGATCTCCTTCGGCGTGCCTGCCGGCGCCAGCAGGCCGACCCAGGTCGCCGCCTCGAAGCCCGGCAGCGTGTCGGCAATCGGGGCAACCTCGGGCATCAGCGTCGAGGGTCTGGTTGTGCCCACGCCCAGCGCGCGCAGCTTGCCGCCCTTGATGTGCTGCTGCGACGTATTGATCGTGTCGAACATGAAAGCGAGCTGGCCGCCCAACACATCGACGAGCGCGGGAGCGCTGCCCTTGTACGGAACGTGCAGCAGCGGCGCACCGATCTGGCTGGCGAGCAGCTCGCCCGCGAGATGGTTCGAGCTGCCGTTGCCGGCCGAGCCATAGGCAAGCGTGCCGGGCCTGGCCTTCGCCGCGGCGATGAATTCGTTCAGGCTCCTGATCGGGCTTCCGGCGGGAACTACCAGGAGGTACGGAACGGAGGCGATCAGCGTGACCGCCGAGAAATCCTTCACCGGATCGAAGTCGAGTTTCGAGTAGAGGCTGGGCGTCGTGGTGTGGCTCGCGGCCGGGACGATGAAGGTGTAGCCGTCGGGCGCCGCTTTTGCGCCCTGCGAGGTGCCGAGCGTGCCGCCGGCCCCGCCCTTGTTCTCGATCACGATCGGCTGGCCCAGCGCTTCGGTGAGCTTCGGCGTGATCGCGCGCGTCACGACATCGGCAACACCGCCGGCGGCGAAGGGCACGAGGAACTTGATCGGTTTGCCGGGCCACGTGTCGGCGGCGGCGTTGAAGCTGGCGAATGCGCAGGTGACACATACGGCGGAGGCAAGGAGACGAGAGAACATTGGTGGGCCCTTTC
>JBBREI010000055.1:0-19555 GCA_038203035.1 Burkholderiales bacterium | reverse complement strand
ATGGGGCAAGGGGCCCCCGGATAGTAAACTCGCCTATCCATGCGGCCGTCGGGGAGGGCGCCCATTGCGAAAAGTCCTGTTCATCTTCAGCGTGCTCAGCGATTCGGACGTCGAATGGCTGGCGCAATCCGGCGAACACATGCACCTGGATCCCGGCGTGGTCCTGATCCCGGTGGGCGCGCGCGTCGAAAACCTCTACTTCGTGCTCGACGGCCGGCTGGCGGTCAAGACCAGCAAGGGCGAGCAGATCGCGGTGATGGAATCCGGTGAAATCATCGGCGAGATGTCGCTGGTGGATCCGGCGCCCACCACCGTGTCGGTGGAGGTCATCTCGCCGGCCACGGTCCTGCGCATCTCGGATGCCACGGTGCGCCGCAAGCTCGAATCCGACCTGGGCTTCGCCTCGCGCTTCTACCGCGCGCTCTGTGTGTTCATGGCCGACCGGATGCGCCAGACCACCCAGCGCTTCGGCTACGGCAAGGCCACCGACGACGCGAACTCGAAGGACGAGCTGAACGACGACCTGCTGGACAACGTGCACCTGGCCGGGGCCCGCTTCGACCGCATGCTCAAGCGGCTGGCGGGCTGAGGCCGGTGTCCCGCGGCGACTCCTCCATCTTCCGCAAGGCGGCGCTCGACCGCCTCGCCTCGCCCGAGCGCCTCGACGAACGCCTCGGACTGCCGGCGTACCCGCGCCTGCTGGTGGGCGCGCTGGTGGCGCTGCTGGCGCTGGTGGCCTTCTTCGCCGCATGGCTGCTGTCGGTACGTTGAAGGCGCATCCATCGGCGCGCGAGCCGCGGGCTGCGCTGCCGGACGCGGCCGTTTGCCGCACGCCCACCATCCTGCAGCTGGAGGCGGTGGAATGCGGCGCGGCGGCGCTGTCGATGGTGCTTGCCTATCACGGCCGCCACGTGCCGCTCGAGCAGATGCGCGTCGATTGCGGCGTGAGCCGCGATGGCAGCAAGGCGAGCGGCCTGCTGCGTGCGGCGCGCGGCCACGGGCTGGTGGCGCGCGGCTTCCGCAAGGAGCCGCGTGAGCTCGCCGACCTGCCGCTGCCCGCCATCGTGTTCGTCAACTTCAACCACTTCGTTGTGCTCGAGGGCTTCGACGGCG
The DNA here is from genome assembly GCA_038203035.1 of Burkholderiales bacterium. Classification (GTDB taxonomy): domain Bacteria; phylum Pseudomonadota; class Gammaproteobacteria; order Burkholderiales; family Usitatibacteraceae; genus Usitatibacter. Next base: position 18,442 of record JBBREI010000055.1, on the reverse strand, counting down.
GGCGCGCGTGCGTGAACGATCCCGCGCGCGGGCGCCGCAGCATCGACGCGGTGGAATTCGACCAGGCCTTCACCGGCGTGGTGCTCACGTTCGAGCGCGGCCCCGGCTTCACGCCCGGCGGGCACGCGCCGTCGGTGCTGCGCTCGCTGCGCCAGTACCTCGACGGCTTCCGCGGGTCGATCGCGATGGCCTTCTTCGTCGGGCTCATGCTGGTGCTGCCGGGGCTGGTGATCCCGTACCTGCTCGGCCGTTTCGTCGACGAGGTGCTGGTGGCGAAGCTGGAGGGCGTTGCGTTGCCGCTGCTGGCGGGCCTGGCGATCGCCGCCCTGGCGCGTTCCGTGCTGCTGGCGATCCAGGCGAAGTTCCTGATGGACCTCTTCGGCCGCGCGGCGCGGTATTCGGCGCGGATGTTTTTCTCGCGCGCGCTTGCGTTGCCGATGACGTTTTATTCGCAGCGTTCGGCGGGCGAAATCGCGGCGCGCGTGGACCTCAACGAACGGGTGGCGGAGACCATCTCGCGCGACTTCGCCACCCTGGCGCTCGACCTGCTCACCGCCGGCTTCTTCCTGGTGCTGATGGTGCGCATGGATGCACGCCTCACCCTCATCGTCGCCTGCTGCATGGCGCTCGAGCTGCTGGCGTGGCACGGCCTGGCGCGGCGCACCGGCGAGATCTCGCAGGAGCTTTCGGTGCAGGCCGGCAAGCTGGCCGGCATGGCGACCGGCGGGCTGTCGAACATCGAAAGCATCAAGGCCGGCGGGCAGGAGACCGCGCTCTTCCGCAAGTGGCTCGGGCTGCAGGTGCAGTTCCTCAACGCCTCGATCCGCGCGCAACGCCTCACGCTGCTGCTGGGCCAGGCGCCCGCGTTGCTGGGGCTGGTGGCGCACCTGTCGGTGCTCGGCTTCGGCGCCTTCCTGATCGTGCGCGCAGGCGGCTTTTCGGTCGGCGACCTGGTCGCCTTCCAGCTGCTGCTGGCGAGTTTCAGCGCGCCGGTGCACGCACTCTTCGCACACACCCAGAAGCTGCAGACCCTGCGCGGCGACCTGGCGCGGCTCGACGATGTGTTGCACCACCAACCCGAAGTCGGCATGGAATCCGAAACCCGAAAACCCGGGACGGACCCTGCTTTTCCCAAATCGGGCAAATCGGGGACGGACCCGACTTTCAGAAAAGCAGGGGCCGTCCCGGGTTTTCGGGGTGGGCTGGAGTTCCGCAACGTGACCTTCGGCTACAACAAGGGCGAGGCGCCGCTGGTGCAGGACTTCTGCCTCACGCTGGCGCCCGGCGGGCGGGTGGCGCTGGTGGGCGCGTCGGGGTCGGGCAAGTCGACCCTCGCGCGCCTCGCGGCCGGGCTCTACCCGCCATGGAGCGGCGAGATCCTCTTCGACGGCAGGCCACGCGCCGAACACGATCGCGCGCTCCTCGCCGATGCGGTCGCCTACGTCGACCAGGACGTGGCGCTTTTCGAGGGCACGGTGCGCGAAAACCTCACGTTGTGGCGCGACGCGCCCGAAAGCGCGCTGCAGGCCGCGCTGCGCGACGCCTCGATCGATTCGGAGATCATGCACCGCGAGGGCGGACTCGACGCGCCGCTGCAGGAAGGCGCGCGCAACCTGTCCGGCGGCCAGCGCCAGCGCCTCGAGATCGCGCGCGCGCTGGTGCGCGATCCGGCGTTGCTCATCCTCGACGAGGCCACCAGCGCGCTCGACCCCCTCTCCGAAGCCGCGGTGGAAGCGAACCTGCGCCGCCGCAACGTCACCTGCATGGTGGTGGCCCACCGCCTGTCCACGGTGCGTGATGCCGACGAGATCGTTGTGCTCGAAGGCGGCCGCGTGATCGAGCGCGGGCGCCACGAAGAGCTCGCATCGAGACCCGGCAGCCGGTACGCGGCGCTGGTGGCCAGCGAATCGGAGCAGGCGTGATGGACGATCCCGGCCTCGCCCTGCGGACCGGCACGCTCGAGGCGGCGTGGCGGCTGCTGGCGGACCCGCCGCGGACCGGCATCGACGCGGGCTTCCGCGGGGATGCCACGGCCGAAGATGCGGTCGAGGACCTCGCGCTCGCCTGCGGGATGAGAAGCCGGCGCGTGATCCTGGATGGCCGCTGGTGGGCCCAGGCGGCGGCCCCGATGCTGGCACGTGTGGGCGACCGCAGGCGCGTGCAGCGCGGCGACGACCCGGCGTTGCCGGCATCACGCGCGGGGGGCACGGGCTGGGTCGTGCTTCTGCCGCGCGCGCGCGGCGGGTATCGGATGCTGGCGCCCGCGCAGGAGGACGGAGCGGCCGAATGGACGGTGGACGAAGACATCGCCGCGCGCCTTGCCCCGTTCGCCTATTCGTTCCACGCGCGTTTCGCGCCGCGCCGGCTGCAGGCGCGCGACATCCTGCGCTTCGCCTTCTCCGAGGGCATCCACGACCTGGCGCTGCTGCTGATGGCCGGCTTCGTCGCCGCGCTCATCGGCCTGCTCACGCCGATGGCCACCGGCTGGCTCATCGATCGCGCCATTCCCGCGGGATCGGGGCGCCCGATCCTGGGTGTCATCGCCGCGCTTGGCCTGGCCGGCATCGCGCTCATCGCGCTCGACCTGCTGCGCACCTTCGCGGTGTTGCGCTTCGAGACCCGCATCGGGGTGGCGATGCAGGCCGCGCTGGTCGATCGCGTGATCTCGGCGCCGGTCGCCTTCTTCCGCGGCTATTCGAGCGGCGACCTGGCCCTGCGCATGGGCAGCGTGAACATCGTGCTGCGCACCATCACGGGATCAACCATCACCACCTTCGTGACATCACTTTTCCTGTGCGCCAACCTCGCCCTGATGCTGGCGTACAGCCCCGCGCTCACCCTCGCCGCCTCGGGCATCGTCGTGCTGGTGATCGCAATCTCGACCACGCTCGGGATGATGCGGCTCAAGGTGGGCCCGCGCATCGAGGCGCTCGACGGCAAGCTCTCGGCGCAGACCTTCGAGATCTTCGCCGGCATCTCCAAGCTGCGCGCCGCGGCGGCCGAATCGCGCGTGTTCGATCTCTGGTACCGCAGGTACAACGAGTTCCGCGACGCCAACGGCGACAGCACGGTCCTGTCGAACCACGAGATGGTGGCGCTTTCGCTGCTGCAGCCCGCGGCCACCATTCTGGTGCTGGCGCTGGCGTGGAAACTGTCCGCGACCTCCGGCATGACCACCGGGACGTTCGTCGCCTTCCATGCCGCCCTCTTCGCGCTGCTGGGCGGCGTACACGGCCTGGTCTCGACCGCGCTCGACGTGGTGAACCTCAAGCCGGTGTGGGATCGCGCGCGCCCGATCCTCGAGACGCTGCCGGAGGATTCGCTGGGCGGCGGCGAACGCCACGAGCCGCAGGGCGCCATCGGCATCTCGGGGCTGTCGTTCAGCTATCCGGGCGGACCCAGGGTGCTCCACGGCATCGACCTCACGATCCGGCCCGGCGAGTTCGTTGCGATCGTGGGCGCGAGCGGGTCGGGCAAAAGCACGCTGCTGCGCATGTTGCTGGGCTTCGAGCTGCCCGCCACCGGCGCCATACGCTACGACGGTCGCGACCTGGCGACACTCGACCTCAAGCACCTGCGCTCACGCCTGGGCACGGTATTGCAGGGCGGACGCCTGTGGGCGGGCGACCTGCTGACCAACATCGTCGGGACCTCGAACGCCGGCCCGGAAGCCGCCACCGAGGCGGCGCGCGAAGCGGGCCTGCTGGCCGACATCGAGGCGATGCCGATGGGCCTTTACACCGTGGTGGGTGAAGGCTTGAGCACGTTGTCCGGCGGCCAGCGCCAGCGCGTGATGATTGCGCGCGCCCTGGTCGGCAAGCCGAAGGTGCTGCTGCTGGACGAGGCCACCAGCGCGCTCGACAACGAATCGCAGGCGATTGTGCTCGAAGGCCTCGCGCGCCTCGATGCGACCCGGATCGTCATCGCCCACCGGTTGAACACGGTGCGCGATGCCGACCGCATCGTGGTGCTGGAAGGCGGGCGGATCGTCCAGCAGGGGACTTTCCGCGAACTCGCGCAGCAACGCGGGCCGTTCGCCGCGATGCTCGCGAGGCAGGTTGCCTGACTACTTCTTGGACGGGACGCTGACCGACGCGATCTTGGTGCCGGAGACGTCCGGCTTCTCGCGATTCGCGACGACCGTGATCGTCTCCATCTTCACCACCTTGGGCTCGGCCGGCAGGCGCTTGGCCTCGACCACGATGGTGCCCATCTTGCGGACTTCCTGCCCGCCGGCAACGCCGTCGAGCTGCTGGTCCGAAAGTTCGCCTTCCTGCTTCTTGTCGTTTTGGGACATGGTTGCCTCCAACCTTTGATGAACGATGCGCAGCCAATTTATCACGCGACCCGAATGCTACAAGTGGAATTTTCGGCACTCCCGAGGCCGATTGTTCACGCAACCGCAGGTGGGTACTCATTAACCTGTCCCGGGAAGGCCGAGTTTTTTTGAATTCAAATGGTTGGCACGCGGCCCGACTCCGGGCGCATGATGGGCGCGCCCCCATGACATACGATCCACGCCCGCTCCTGAAGGAAATCGCCCGCGGCAAGAACGGCGCCCGCGACCTCAGCCGCGAACAGGCCCGGGATCTCTTCGCGGCCATCTTCGCCGGCGAGCTCGCCGACATCGCCCTGGGCGCGATCATCGTGGCGTTGCGGGTCAAGGGCGAAAGCGCCGCGGAGCTCGCCGGGATGATGGATGCGGTGTCCGCGCACGTGAAGCCGATGCGCCTGGCCGCCCGGCGCGCGTTGCCGGCGATCATTCCCACCTACAACGGTTCGCGCAAAGTGCCCAACCTGGTGCCGCTGCTGGCGCTGCTGCTGGCTCGCGAAGGGGTCCCGGTGCTGCTACACGGCATCGCGCAGGAGCCGCAACGCGTGGGCACCTTCGAGATCCTGTCGCTGCTCGACCACCCGCCCGCCGCAACCACCGAGGAAGCCGAGGATCTGCTGGAGCAGCGCCTGCTGGCCGCGCTTCCGCTCGAGGTGCTCGCGCCCGACCTCTCGCGCCTGCTCGCCGCGCGCCTCGCGGTGGGCGTGCGCAACAGCGGCCACACCATCGCCAAGCTGCTCTTGCCGCAGGGCGTGGCGGCTGGCTCCGCGTGCCGGCTGATCGCGGTCACGCACCCGGATTTCATGGCGCTGATGCGCGAACACTTCACCACCCACGCGGCCAACGTCTTCCTGATGCGTGGCGTGGAAGGAGAACCCATCGTGCGGCTGCACGCGCCGCAACCCATCGAGCAGGTCGATGCCCAGGGACGGCTGGTGACACACCTGATCGGCGATGGCGAGGCCGATCTCCCGCTGCCGGGCCGCGACGCCGAATCCACCGCCACCTGGACACGAGCGGTGATGCAAGGCGCCATCCCCGTGCCCGTCGCACTGGCGCGGCAGGTGGCTCTCATCGCCGAACACTGCAAGGCCGCCGGCGGGGCCGCCCGCGCGCCGCTCTACCTCATCCGCGGCCAACCCACCTGACCCCGGATCGGGGTTCGAGCGATCCCGGGGCCGCGGCGCAATGGGTGGCGCGGCCCGGCTAAAGTAGGGTCCGTCCCCGAGGTTTGGGGGAACGCCGTGCGCCGGCGCCTGACTAAGCAGCAGAATGGCCATAAAAACCAACAACCTGGTCGCCTGCCCCGAGTGCGACGCGCTGCAGCGCGAGATCGCCCTTGCGCCAGGCGCGGCGGCCGACTGCGTGCGTTGCGGCGCGGAGCTTTTCCGCGACAAGCCCCACAGCCTCGATCGCACCCTCGCCCTGATGGTGGCGGCGGCGTTTGTTTTCACCTTCGCCAACGTCTTCCCGCTGATGGAGCTGGACGCCCAGGGCATCCGGACCACCTCCACCATCTTCGGGACCGTAATGGCGCTGCAGGAAACCGGCTGGCCCGTGATTGCGCTGGTGGTGTTCATGACCACGATCGCGGTGCCATTGCTGCAGCTGGCCACCGCGCTCTACATCCTCGTGCCGCTCAGGATCGGGTTCGTGCCGCGCGGCCTCACGACCTCGGTGCGTGTGCTCGACGCCATCTGGCCGTGGGGGATGACGGAGGTGTTCCTGCTCGGCGCCATCGTCTCGCTGGTCAAGCTCACGCAGATGGCCACCATCCACACCGGGGTCGCCCTCTACATGATCGGCGCGTACATGCTGCTGATCACCGCCTCGGTCGCGGCCTTCGAGCCGCGGGTGTTGTGGAAACGCGTGGAGGAGCTGCAGGCATGACGGCCACCGCCGCCCGTTCGGGCTTCCTGCTGTGCGAGGCGTGTTACCTGCTCAACCGCGGCACCGGCGGCGGGCGCCACCTGTCGTGCGCGCGCTGCGGCGCGGGCCTGCATGTGCGCAAGCCCGGCAGCATCACGCGCTCGTGGGCATTCCTCATCGCCGCCACCATCCTCTACATTCCCGCCAACGTGCTGCCGGTGCTGGAGACCAACTCGCTCGGGGTCGCGCGCAGCGACACCATCCTGTCGGGCATCGTCCACCTGTGGCAGACCGGATCGTGGCTGCTGGCCGTCATCGTTTTTGTCGCGAGCATGGTGATCCCGGCGGCGAAGCTGGTGTCCATGTCGTTCCTGCTGCTCACGGCGCAACGCCGCTCCACGTGGCGCCCCGAGCAGCGCGCGAAGCTCTACCGCGCCACGCACTACATCGGCCGCTGGTCGATGGTCGACATCTTCGTCGGCGCCGTGCTCGTGGCGATGGTGCAGCTCAAGGCCTTCGCCTCGATCGAACCCGGCCCCGGCGCGGTCTACTTCGCCGCGGTTGTCATATTGACGATGATCGCCTCCAGGTGCTTCGATCCGCGCCTGACCTGGGACCCACTGGACAGCCGCCATGAGTGAGAAGGACATCCCCACGCCCGAAGATCTGCCGCGCGCGGTGGAGCGCGAGCGCGGCCCGCGCTCGATGCAGCTGATCTGGATCGTGCCGATCCTGGCCGCGCTGATCGGCGCCTTCGTTGCCCTCAAGGCGTTCTGGGAAAGCGGGCCCACGATCACGATCCAGTTCATGTCGGGCGAGGGCATCGAGGCGGGCAAGACCCGCATCAAACACAAGGCGGTGGACGTGGGGACGGTCAAGTCGGTGAAGCTTTCCCCCGATCGCAAGGCGGTGGTGGTGACCGCCGAGATCGACCGCAACGCCGCCGACGGATTCCTGGTGGAAGACACCCGGTTCTGGGTAGTGCGTCCACGCGTCGCCGGGGGGCAGATCTCGGGGCTGTCGACACTGCTGGCCGGCTCCTACATCGGCAGCGACCCCGGCTCCTCGCAGGCCGAGCGGCGCAACTTCGCCGGCCTCGAGACGCCCCCGCCCATCACCTCCGACCTGCCCGGGCGCCAGTTCAAGGTGGCCGCCGACGACCTGGGCTCGCTCGACATCGGCTCGCCGGTGTATTTCCGCGGCGTTGTTGCGGGAAGGGTGATCTCCACCGAGCTGCCGGCCGACGGGAAATCGGTGCAGATCGGCGTCTTCGTGCACGCCCCCTACGACAAACTCGTCAGCAACGAGACGCGGTTCTGGAACGCCTCGGGGGTCGACCTGACGCTCGACGCTTCGGGAGTAAAGCTGCAGGTGCAGTCGCTGCTCACCCTGCTGCTGGGCGGCATCGCGTTCGAGTCGCTGCCCGAGGATGCCGCCGCGCCGCGCGCCGAGGCGGGATCGGGCTTCCCGCTCTGGGCCAACCGCATGGACGCCTTCAAGGTGCGCGAGTCGGTGGTCGAGACCTACGTGCTGCGCATCGACCAGTCGGCACGCGGGCTGGCGGTAGGCGCCGCGGTCGACTTCCGCGGCGTGACCGTGGGCGAGGTGCGCAGGATCGAGCTGCGCTTCGACTCCGAGAAAGTGCGTTACTGGACCGCGGTGCAGATCCACCTGTGGCCGGAGCGCCTGCGCCCGCGTGACCCGGCGGGCGCGAAGCGCTGGGACACCACTCGCTCGACCAGCGAACGCATCAAGCGTTTCGTCGAGCACGGCTTCCGCGCCCAGCTGCGCAGCGCCAACCTGATCACCGGGCAGCTCTTCGTGGCGCTCGACTTCTTCCCGAAGGCGCCGAAACGCACCCTGGACCTCACGCGCACCCCGCCGGAGATTCCGACGGTGCCGGGCGCGCTCTCCGAGCTCGAGGAATCGCTGGGCAACATCGTCAAGAACCTGGAGAAGGTGCCGTTCGACAAGCTCGCCGCGGATGCGCGCAAGGCGCTGGCGTCGCTGGACACCACGCTCAAGCGCGCCGAAGCGCTGATGGGGCAGATCTCCACGGAGCTCGCCCCGGAGCTGCGCGCCACGCTCGAGCAGGCCCGCGGGACGCTCAAGTCCGCCGAGCAGGTGTTCGCGACGGATTCGCCGGTGCAGGGCGACCTGCGCGAGACCCTGCAGGAAGTCACCAAAGCCGCGGAGCAGGTTCGCGCGCTGACCGATTACCTCGAGCGCCACCCGGAATCGCTGATTCGCGGACGACGCCCGTCGGGAGACACAAAATGATCAACACGTCGCAGCGATGGAAACGGGTGCCCGCCCTCTGGGCGCTGGCCGGGCTGCTGGTCGCCGCCTGCGGATCCACCGCGAGGGAAAACTACTACACGCTCGCGCCCCCCCCTGCCGCGCTGCCCGCCCCCAACGGCACGCCGGTCAGCATCCACATCGCGCCGGTGCTGGTGCCGGATTCCGTGGACCGCTCGCCGATGGTGCTGCGCACCGGCGTCAACGAGGTGGCGATCGACGACATGCACCGGTGGGTGGAACCACTGAAGACCGCGATCCCGCGCGCGCTGGCCGGGATGTTGATGAAGGAGATGGGTACCCCGCGCGTCCTGGCGGGCCGTGTTTCCTCCGCCACGCCGGCGGATTTCCGCATCGCCATCGACGTGCAGCGTTTCGAGTCGTCCATCACCGACGGCGCGACGCTGGACGCCGCATGGACCATCACCTCCGCGAAGGGCGTGGTGCGAACCGGCCGGACCCTGGCGCTCGAGGCATCACCTTCGAAGGACCATGCGGGAGTGGCCGGCGCGCACCGCCGGGCGCTCGAAGCGCTCGCCCGCGACCTCGCGGCGGCGATGCGGTGAAGCAGCCGCTGCCTATTCGGTCCTGACGACCTTCCATTCGCCCGCGGCGCGTTCGAGGTACACCACCTCGGTACGGCCGTTGCGGGTGAGGCGCGCGGTGGCCTTGTTGCCGTCGATGCGGGTGACGATGATGTCGGAGCGGCGCAGGGGCGCGGTGGAGCGTGAGCGCGCAAGGGGGGCCACGGCTGCCCAGACCTGGCCCTCGGCATTGGCGGGCGCCTGCGCCTCGCCGGCGCCGATCGCCTCGGGGTAGGGAATGTCGACCACCGCCCAGTTGGGCGCCATGGCCAGCAGGCCAGCGAAGACAAAGCTGCCAATCGTCATCTCGTCTCTCCTTCCCCGGGATGGGGCCGTGGTGCCCATTCTTCATTTCCCCGGCGCCACAGCCAGCAAGATGCGACGAAATGCAGCCGGAGTGGGACGAAATGCGCCCGCGGCAATAAATTGTCACGCGCGTGTCACGGGTGTGGCCGCAGCTGGATGCCTGCGCCCTGGGCCGGTCCTCTTTATAGTGGCGTGACGGCCCGGTCGACCCTGGCGATTCGGGCCGCCGCTCACCCGGTTGGGACAACGTTGCGAAGCGAGGAATCGAGATGCACGAGAAATGGTCGCGCGAGTTCGTCGAACGCGAATACAACAACCGCGCGCTGGTACCCGCACACGCGCAATATTTCGCGCGCTGGGAACGCGATTCCGAATTCGTCCGCGCGACCCTGCCGTGTTCCCTCGACATTGCCTACGGTCCCGACCCGCGCCACCGCATCGATTTCTTCCCCGCGGCCGGTGCACGCGCCACGCTGGTGTTCATCCACGGCGGCTACTGGCGCTCGCTCGACAAATCGATGTTCTCGTGGCTCGCGGCGGCCTGGGTCGCGGCCGGCGTGAACGTGGCGATGGTGAACTACCGCCTCTGCCCTTCGGTCGGCATCGAGCAGATCGTCGACGATTGCATCGCGGCGATGAACTGGCTGATCGGCGATGAACGCAGCGGGGGTTCGAGTGCTCGCTCGCCCCTGGGAGAGAGCCGCGGCCGCGTCGTCATCGCCGGCCACTCCGCCGGCGGCCACCTCACCGCCGCGATTTTCGCCGCCGATGCCACGCGCCTGCACTTCGATCCCGCGCGTATCGCCGGCGGCGTGCCGGTCAGCGGCATCTTCGATTTCGCGCCGCTCGAGCTTTTTTCCTTCAACGCCGATTTCAGGCTCGACGCGGCGGCGATCGCGCGCCTCGACGTCCGCGGCCGGAAACCCACGATCGGCGCCCCGTTGGTGGTCGCCGCCGGTGCCGGCGAGAGCTCGGAATTCCAGCGCCAATCGCGCCTGCTGGCCGAATCGTGGGCGCCGCAGGTGCGCTCGTTGCTGTTGTTGCCCGGGGCCGACCACTTCAGCATCGTCGACGCCTTTTCCGAACGCGGGCAGCCACTTTACGAGGCCACGCTCGAACTTTTCTGAAACTGGTGTCAGAGACGATTTTTGCTGTCCCCGGCGCGCCCCGGAGCGCAGAATTCGTCTCCGACACCGGTTTGCACCCATGGACAGAATCCTCGCAACCTATCGAATCACCGCCAGCGAATCCGAGAGCCGGGTGCGCGCCGAGGCGCTGGCGGCCGAACAAAGCGTCGAGATGCCGGTCACCGCCATCAGCGACGCACACGTGCTCACCGACATCCTTGCCAGCGTGGAGGCGATCCGGCCACACGCCGGCGAGTTCGACGTGGTGCTGGGGATCGCCCCCGCGACCACGGGCAACGAGGCCGGGCAACTCATGAACATGTTGTTCGGCAACTGCTCGCTGCAACCCGAGGTGGAGCTGGTCGATGTCGAGTTTCCGCACGGCTACGCGGACACATTCGCGGGCCCGCGCTTCGGCATCGAAGGCATCCGCGCGCTGGTGGGCGCGGGCTCGCGCCCGCTCTGCTGCACGGCGCTGAAGCCGCAGGGGCTGGCGCCCGATCGCCTGGCAAGCCTCGCGCACACCTTCGCCCTCGCCGGCATCGACATCATCAAGGACGACCACGGCATCGCGGACCAGGCGTATGCGCCGTTTGCGGCGCGCGTGCCCGCGGTGCAGCGCGCAATCGAGCAGGCGAACCGGACCACCGGCGGCACGGCGATCTACGCGCCGACCTTTTCGGGGGGACCACGCGCGCTCGCGAGCCAGGTGAAGGTGGCCAGGGAACACGGGGTGAAAATCGCCCTGGTTTCGCCCATGCTCATCGGGCTGCCCGCATTCGTCGACCTGCAGGAAGAGCTGGCGCTGCCGGTGCTGGCGCACCCCGCGCTTGCCGGCGCCGTGCGCGTCGCGCCAGCCGTGCTGCTGGGCAAGTTGTTCCGGCTCTTCGGCGCCGACGCCACCATCTTTCCCAATCACGGCGGCCGCTTCAGCTTCGGCAAGGCCACCTGCATGGCGATCACCGAGGCCGCGCGCGCGCCGTGGCACAACCTGCGCGCCTCGCTGCCGGTGCCCGCCGGCGGCATGACGGTTGAACGCGTGCCCGAGATGATCGCGGGTTATGGCAACGACACCATGCTGCTCATCGGCGGCGGGTTGCTCTCGGCGCGGGAACGGCTGCTCGAACGCGCGCGCGAATTCGTCGCCGCCGTGCACGGGCATGGGCACGGCGCATAGCGGCAAGCGCAGGTGCACGCACCGCGACGCCAGACAAGTCCGACAACAAAAAGGGGTTCCGTGCCGGTGCTTCGGCGGCGCGCCGCCTGTCAAATGGCTTAGTTCAATCCGAGGGAGCCACCGATGCCAACGGGCAACCTGCCCACCTTCACCCGCCAGGTGCTGATCGTGATCGCGCTGGTTTCGCTTGCGATCCTGGCGTGGAAGGTAGCCGGCGTGCTGATCCTGGTATTCGCCGGCATCGTGTTGGCCGCGGTGATCCGCTCGGCCTCGACGCCGCTGCAGCGGCGCACGGGTCTGTCCGAAACCTGGGCGGTGGGCATCGTTTCGCTGCTGGTATTTGTGTCGCTGGTCGGCGGGATCTACCTCTTCGGCCGGGAGATGGTCGCGCAGACCGACGAGTTGTGGTCCGAGATGCAGGGCGCGTGGGGGAAGGTGCAGGGGCGGATCGGCGATTCACCGCTGGCCACTGGCGTGCTCGAGAGTGTCCGGCAAGCCGGCGGCGGCGAGTCCATGTCGAAGATCGCGCGCGGCACCTTTTCCGCCTTCGGCGGCATCGCCGACCTCATCGTGGTGATTTTCCTGGCGATCTACCTGGCGGCGGACCCGCGCACCTACCGCGACGGCCTGCTGTTGCTGCTGCCGATGGACACCCGCCCGCGTGTGGGCAACGCGCTGGACGCGGCCGGCACGGCGCTGCGCAAATGGCTGGTGGGCCAGCTGGGCGCCATGGTGTTTGTCGGGCTCGTGACCTCCATCGGACTCGCCGTGGCCGGCGTGCCGCTGGCGATTCCGCTCGGCATCCTCTCGGGCGTGCTCGACTTCGTGCCGGTGATCGGCCCCTTCGTCGCCGCGATCCCGGGACTCATCATCGCCCTCGGGCAGGGCCCCGAAGTGGCGCTTTACGCGCTGGCCGTCTACGCGACGGTCCAATTCGTCGAGGGCAACCTGGTCATTCCGCTGGCGCAGAAATGGGCCGTGCAGATGCCCCCGGCCCTCGCCCTGGTGGCCATCGTCGCCTTCGGCGTGATCTTCGGGCTGCCGGGCGTATTGTTCGCGCTGCCGCTTGCCGTGGTGACGGTGGTCCTGGTGAAGAAGCTGTACGTCGAGCGGATGGAGTAGAAACGCGCACGGGTGTCGGAACCAGCGCCCCGACACCCGCTTCTCACACCGGCGGCGGGTCCAGCGCGCGATCCCAGTTGCGGTGCGCCGCGATCGCCGCGATAAATGCCGCGGTCACCTTGCTGTCCGCGCCGTCGGCCACCATCAGCGCCGAATCGTCCTCGGTCACGTCGATGCCGGCCTTCTCCAGCAGCCGGCCGCCCGCGCCGATCCCAAGCATCGCCTTGCAATGGCGGTACTGGTCGGTCACGAATTCAACTGCATGCCCGAGGTCACACAATGCGTCGGCACTGGCCTCGCCCCCGGCGACCACCACCGCATCGAACAGCACCGAGGGCATGGTCTCCAGGGTGGCATCGGGCTCGAGGGCATCGCCGCTCTCGCTCGCCACCGCGCCCAGCCGTGGCGCCACGATCCGAGGCACGGCGCCCGCTTGCGTGAGGGCCGCATGTATCGCCATGGCGCCCGCACCGTCGACACCCGCGGCGACCAGGATCGCCACCTTGCGCCCACGGATCGACCCGTCGCCGGGACGCGCCATGAGTGAAAGCGTGGGCGAGCGCGTGACCTCGGGTTTGGCGCGTTTGCCCGCAAGCGGCAGCGGCGCCGGCACCTCGATGCCGAGCCCCTCGGCCACCTGCGATGCGAGCTCGTCGCTCACGTTGGCGAGCGAAGCCACCATGCGTTCACGGATCGCCGGGACCTGGACCTTGGTGAGCTCGAAGCGGAAGCCGCGCACGATATGCGCCTGCTCCACCGGCGTCTGCGAATTGAAGAACAGTGCCGCCTGGGTGTAGTGGTCGGCGAACTTCTCCGGCTTGCCACGCACCTTGTCTTCCGGCGTGGGATCGGGGAACGACACGAAGCCGCGCGCCACGCCCTGCTGGAACGGGCATCCGCCGGCGAGCGAGTTCGGCTCGTAGGCGACGCGGCCCCGGTTGATGGCCTGCCGGTGCATGCCGTCGCGCTGGTTGTTGTGGGCCTGCGCGATCGGGGCGTTGATCGGGATCTCGTGGAAGTTAGGGCCGCCCAGGCGCGAGATCTGCGTGTCGAAATAGGAGTGGATGCGACCGGCCAGGAGCGGATCGTTGGAGAAGTCGATGCCCCGCACGATGTTCTGCACGCCGAAGGCCACCTGCTCGGTCTCGGCGAAGAAGTTGTCGGGATTGCGGTTGAGCACCATGCGCCCCACCGGCACCACCGGCACCAGCTCCTCGGGCACGAGCTTGGTCGCATCGAGGATGTCGAAGGAAAACTTGTTTGCCTGCTCCTCGGTAAACACCTGCAGGCCCAGCTCCCATTCCGGGAACACGCCCGCCTCGATCGATTCCCACAGGTCGCGGCGGTGGTAGTCGGCATCCGCGCCGTTGATCTTCACCGCCTCGTCCCAGTCGAGCGAATGGGTGCCCTGCACCGGGTTCCAGTGGAACTTCACGAAGCGCGATTCGCCATTCGCGTTGACCAGACGGAACGTGTGCACGCCGAAGCCCTGCATCTTGGCGAAACTGCGCGGCAGCGCGCGGTCGCTCATCACCCACATCAGCATGTGCGTGGATTCCGGCATCAGCGAGACGAAGTCCCAGAAGGTGTCGTGGGCGCTGGCCGCCTGCGGCATGCCGTGGTGCGGTTCCGGCTTGACCGCGTGCACCAGGTCCGGGAATTTCATCGCATCCTGGATGAAAAAAATCGGCATGTTGTTGCCGACGATGTCGAAGTTGCCCTCGTCGGTGTAGAACTTGGTGGCGAAGCCGCGCACGTCGCGCGCGAGGTCGGGTGAACCACGCTCGCCGGCGACGGTGGAAAAGCGCACGAAGACCGGCGTGCGCTTGCCCTTTTCGGCCAGGAACGACGCGCGGGTGAGCTTCGTCTGCGGCACCAGGCATTCGAAGAAGCCGTGCGCGCCCGAGCCGCGCGCGTGCACGATGCGCTCCGGAATGCGCTCGTGGTCGAAATGGGTGATCTTCTCCCGGAGGATGAAATCTTCCAGCAGCGTGGGCCCGCGCAGGCCGGCCTTGAGGGAATTCTGGTTGTCGGCGACCGGTGCGCCGAAGCTCGTGGTCAGGCCCTGGCCGCTGCTATCGACGCGCACGCGGTCGAGCGCGAGGTTGCCCGGATTCAGGCCCGGGGCGGCTTGTGTGCCGGCCTTGTCGGACTCCTGCTTTTCGCTCAGCGTGCTGCCACCCACGTCCGGATTCGCCGGGGCCTTGTGCTGCCCTTCGGGGGTGGAGCGCGCGGCCTCGCCATATTCGCCCGCCTTGGTGGCGTTGTGCGGGAAGGCGGCCACGAGGTCCTGGGTGGCGGCCATCTTGCGCGCCGCGGGATCGTTGCCCGGCGCCTGGGGCCCCTTGCGCGGCCCGGACGCGGTGGCTTTGGCGACAGCTTTCGATCGGGTGGTTGAACCTGCGGGTTTCTTCTGGGCCATGGTCGATTCTCCGTTGCATCTCACGTAAGGAGATAACCTGACTGCGCCCGGTGCGAGGCGTTCGAAATTCTCGCCACAAATATTCCGATGAGGTCAAATTGGAAAAATCACCGAGAAAAAAAGTCACCCAGCGGCGTAAAATCGGCCCATGTCAGAAGGCCCCCTGGTCCGGAAACACTCCGGCGACTTTCATTGGGAAGGTGTCGATGTCCTGCGCTACAAACAGGACGGTGCCGCACCCTTCAGGGACGTGACGCGCCAGGTGCTGTTTGACAGCAGCGATCCACCCGCGCAGCTGCGCTACTTCGAAGTCGCCCCGGGCGGCTACACCACGCTGGAGCGCCACGAACACGTGCACGCCGTGATGGTGATTCGCGGGCACGGCCAGTGCCTGGTGGGCGACAAGGCCTACGAAATCGCAATGAACGACCTGGTGGACGTGCCGCCGATGACCTGGCACCAGTTCCATGCCGCGCCCGGCGAGGCGCTGGGTTTCCTGTGCCTCGTGCCGAGCTTGCGCGACCGTCCCCAGCTGCCGGGAGCCGGGGAGGCGCTGGAGATCGCGCGGCCGCTGGGGAAATAGAAAACGGGTGTCAGAGACGACTTTTTGCCGAGGGCGGCATTTGCCGCCAGCGCAAAAGTCGTCTCTGACACCCGTTTTTTACTTCGTGATCACCACCAGGACGTTGCAGGGCGCGTTTTCGATCAGGCCCTTGGCGGTTGATCCGCGCCACCAACGCTTGGCGAAACCATCCAGGTGTTTGTGGCCCACCACCACCAGGTCGGCGCTGATCCGCCTGGCGCAGTCGGCGATCTCCAGGACCGCTTCGCCCACCAGGACTTCCCCGCTCACCTCGAGGCCGCTGTCGCCCAGGCGCTTCACGCCGTCGTCCAGGATGGCCTGGAACTCGCGGCGCTCCTCCTCCTCGAGGCCCACGTCGTAGACCCCGCCCTCGCCGCCGATGAAGGCCGCCGGGGGCGGCATCACGGCGATCAGCACGATCTGCGCCCGGCCCCAATCGGCCACCACCCGGGATTCGAGCAGCGCCTTCTGACCGGTCTCGGAACCGTCGTACGCCAGCAGGATTTTCTTGTACATGGCGCGCAGGATAACCCCGAAACCGGGGTCGTAACAATTTGTGAATGCCGTCCACCGGCCGGTTACCGAGGGCGTTACAGGGGTAAGACCACGAGGGGCACTCCCGCCCCCAACCGGGGTCCCAACAGTACGCATCACAAGGAGATCCAAATGACGCTGAAGAAACCCCTGATGATCGCCACCCTCGCCGCCACCGTTGCGTTGGGTGCCATTTCCCAGAAGGCCGCCGCGGCGGACCCGTTGCTGGGCGCGCTGATCGGCGGCGGCATCGGCGCGGCCATCGGCCACGACGTCAATCGCCACCATGGCGGCGCGGTTGGCGGAGTGATCGGCGCGGTGATTGGTTCCAGCATCGCGGCGGATTCCAACCGCTACTACGGCGGCTATGGCAATCGCTACTACGGCGATCGCGACTACGGCGATCGCGACTACGGCGATCGCTACTACGCACCGGCCTCCCGTTACGGCTACTACGCCCCGGCCCCAAGTTACGGCTACTACGCACCGGCCCCGGTGTATGGATACGCCCGGCCCATCTACGGCACGACCGTGGTCTACAGCTCCGGGCCGCGCTACGGCTACCGCAACGGTTATCGTGACCGCGGCCACTATCGCGACCATCGCCGCAACTGGTAACACCGCGGGGTAACCTGCGCCTACGCGGCAATCGGCAAAAAAGCCCCGCACCTGCGGGGCTTTTGTTTGTCTACTCGCGCATGAATCTCCGCAAGGCAGGCTTCTGGGGCGCCGGAACCCTGGTGTTTCTCGTGATCGCGGGGGCCGTCGCACTCAAGATCCTGGTGGATCCCGCCCGCCTGAAGGAACTCGCGAGCGACAAGGCGCGCCAGCTCCTCCACCGGGACCTGAAGGTCGCGCAGATCCAGTTCGAGCTCCTGCCCCTGCCCTCCGTGCGCATCCGCGACCTCGAGCTCCTCCACGAAAGCGAGCCGCCGATCAAGGCCCGGGCCATCATCGTGGGCCTGCGGCTGCTGCCGCTGCTGATCGGCCAGGCGCGCTACAAGAGTTTCGAGTTGAGCGAGGCCACGTTGGAATGGGACGGCACCCCCTGGCGCATCGAGGAGGCCATTGTTGATGCCGAAGAGGACATGCGCGACGTGAAGATCGTCGGCCGGATTTCGCGCGATGGGCGCGCCGTGGCGGTGACCGCCACCGTCGCGGACCTCACGCAGGCCGGCAAGCAGGGTGCGACGTCGGCGGCGAAGGTCGAGCTCGACTGGGGCGCGACGAAGCTCACGGCGCAGGGCAAGGTTCCGGTGGACGGCTCGCGCCGCAATTTCGACCTCGCTGTCGAGGCGAAGTCCGCCGCGCTCGAGGACGTGAGCGCGTTTTTCGGCTGGACGCGCAAGCCGCGCGCCCCGTTTTCCGCAACCTTCGCCGCGCGCGATGCCGAAGGCAGGGTCTCGATCGAGAAGATCGACATGCAGCTGGGCCAGTTGCGCGTGCGCGGCGATGCGCAGCACACGCCGGGCCCACGGCCCTTCACCGCGCTGCGCCTGGCCACCGACCGGCTCGACTGGGCCAAGGCTTCGTACGACGTGGGCAACCCCAACGTGGCGCCGCCGGTGGCCCCGCAGATGTTCCGCGACACGCCACTTGCGTGGTGGATGGTCTCGGGCCTGGCCGGCAGGAAGGGCACGGTCGACGCCACCTTCGGCACGCTGGTGCTGCGCAACGGCGTGCAGATGAAGAACCTGCGGATGAAGGCGGTCTACGACGGCGATCGCTTCGACATCACGCGCTGGGATTCCGAGATGCTGGGCGGCACGGCCTCGGGGCGCATCGTGCTCGACGGCGGGCGCAAGGCCGTGGCGTTCGACCTCACCGGCGACAAGCTGCTGCTGGAGCGGTGGTTCCGCGAGCGCGGCACCGCGGTGAAGTTCAGCGGCGGCCCGATGAAGGTGTCCGCGAAAGTGCGCACCTCCGGTGAATCCATGCGCCAGCTGGTCGCTGCCATCGACGGCCCGATCGAGATCCGCATGGGTCCCGGTACCCTGCTCAATCCGCGCGCCGGGGCGGCCGAAGCCAAACTCACCGGCGCGGGCTCGGACGAACAGGTCCGCGACGTGAAATTCGAATGTGTGGGT
>JBBREI010000054.1:0-19859 GCA_038203035.1 Burkholderiales bacterium | reverse complement strand
GGTGCGCGTGGTTGGACGCTTTGGTTGGGTGTCCGACTGGCGGGGCGCCGTCCGCCTTCCACCCACCCCCACCGCCCGCAACGCAGATCCCCGGTACTTGTTCAGAGCTTCCCTAGGCATCGCGGATCGATTCGAGCGCGGCGCGCGCGTGGGCCTGGCGGCCCGCATCGTATTTCTTCCAGCGGTCGAACGCCCGCGCAAGGCCCGATGCCACCTGCCGGTTGAGCTTGTCGAGCGCAACAAGCTGCTCGGCCGAGGCGGTGGCTCATGGTTCTTCCCGGGCGAATGGAAGTCATTGGACGCGCCGATGGACCACTCCGGCTTCGCCGCCGTTGTTTCTCAGCTACGCGCACCTGGCAGGTCGGCCATGGGATTGACGGTCTCGCCGCGCAGTGCGAGCGCAGCGCCGGGTGAGGTAGAGGCTACGGCGCTCCAGCGCTCGCCTTGGGCGCATACGTTCCCAGCGAAAGCCCGCCACAAACGAACACCATCTGGCCGGTGACGTAGGTGATCTTCGCGTCCAGGAAATACAGCACCGTCTGCGCAACTTCGTCGGGTTCCGCCATCCGGGCCATCGGGATCGCATTCTTGAGCCGGTAGACGTCGCGGGAGCCGGGCGGATTGTTGCGCCGGAAGAGCTCAGTGTTGATCATGCCGGGGCCGACCGCATTCACGGCGATGCCGTCTTGCGCCAGCTCCAGTGCCCAGGAGCGTGTGATCGCGGCGAGCCCTGCCTTTGTTGCGGCGTATGCGCTGCGAGTCTCGCGCCCGTTCACGGCGCGGCTGGTGATGTTGACGATTCGCCCGAAGCGCACGGCGCGCATCGCCGGCAGTACACTCTGCGTCGCGATCAGGGCGCTCGCGATATTGAGGCGGATGAGGCGGCGCTGCTTGTCGCCGTTGCCTTCCCTCAGGTTCTCGCGGAACGAGGAGCCTACGCAGTTGACGAGGCGCGTCGCAGGCGACTTGGCGATGAGGCGGGCAAGAGCCGCGCGCGCGCTTTGCGGATCCGACATGTCGCAGGGCTCGAAAGCAGCAAGCCCCGCGGGCGCATCGTCGAGGATATCCACTCCGATGACACTGTAGCCTTCGATCACCAAACGCTCGGAAATGGCGCGGCCGATTCCGCGTGCGACGCCGGTGACGAGGACGGTATCGGTCATGTGGGCATGATTCCCGGTGTGAGGCCGCCGCAGACGAACATCACCTGTCCGTTCACGCCGCCTGAGCGCTCGTCGAGGAAAAACGCGACGGCGTGCGCGATCTGATCATCGGTCGGGTGCGCGCCCGTTGGAGGCAAGGTCGCTTCCCACTCGGACCCATCGACGCCGGGGCCGGCGACGACTGCATTCACCGTGACCCCTTCGGGAGCCAGTTCGAGCGCCCAGCTCTTGGCCAGGCCGACCAGGCCGCCGGCGATGGCACTGGCCGTCGTGGCGCCGGGCAAGCCCATCACGGCCCATCCCGACAACAGCACCAGGCGGCGCGCGCTGCCCTTCGTCGCGGACATCAGCAAGTGGCGCGCGGCGGTCTCTGCTCCCACAAGCGCTTCGTCGGTATCGCCGATCAGGTCTTCCGGTGCAAGCTCCGAGACCGGCGTTACCGTCGGCCGCCGCGGCACCACGACCATGCGGTGCGGGACAAATCCCGGCTCGAGCTTGCCGAGCGCGGCTTCGAGGCCGGCCGTGCCGGCGATACCCCCGACTTCATAACCGTCGGCGCGCAGGCGCTTGACGATCCCGGCGCCGAAAGGCGCATCAGTGCCCACCACGAGTACTTGCCGGTTCAAATTGATTTCCTAGAAGGTCTTCTTGCGTCGCCAACGCCGGGTCGCCGATCCCGGAAAGGCCAGGCCGCTGACGCTCAGCTTCAAGTCGACGAGCATCTTCGCCTGGGCGATCGCGCTGCCATAGCCCTCGAGCACAGGCACTTCCCACCCCAGCGCCGCGAGGCGCTCCTGCAGGAAGGGCCGCAACCAGAAGGCGGCGGAGCAGCCGATGACCAGTACTTCTGCGCCGTCCTCCTCGATCGCGGCGATCGATTCCGCGACAGCGCTTTCCAGCATCACCGAGGCCTCGCCGCGCTTCGCCTTCTCGCGTTCCTCGAGGACCGAGCCCTGGTCGACATAGGGTGGGCGCGGCAGCGGGAAGTTGATGTTGCGGATCGAGGCGCAGCGGTCCGTGAAGCGGTATTGCACCACCAGCGAATGCATGTGCATGTTGTGCGTCTCGGAGATGTCGATCATGCCGAACTTGTTTCCGAGCATCGCCGCGAGGTGCATCTGCGCATGGGCGTTCGAGGTGACGGGAATGCCATGCCTGCGGCCGATCTCGCGCGCTTCGGGGAAACCAGGGTCGCCCCCGCCCAGCATCACGATGGCGTTGTACTTTCCGCTCTCGCAGGCCTCGCGCACGATCGGCAGGCGGCTCGCCGACAGCAGGCAGAATTCCTCGCGCGTCTCGACCGGCCAGTCGCCATGCGGCGCGGGGGCTCCGGGGTGCAGGTCCCACGACACACCCTCGAGGACCGAGGCGAAATCCCCATGGTTCATGAGCATCGCCTCCTTCGCGCCGCTCATCGGCCGCAGCGTGTATTTCGAGCCGGCCGGCAGGCTGAAGGCCTGCAGCAACAGGAAGCGATACTGCCCAGGCGCCGCGCCCATCAGTCGCTCAGGTCAACTTTCTTCGACAGCGCCACCCAACGGTTCACGATCCTCTCGGTCATCGCCTGGTGCTCCTCGGGCGTGATGCCCAGCGGCGTGTAACCGAGGCTGTTGAGCTTCGTCGTCATCTCGGGCGCGGCCATCACGGCGGCGAAGGCATCGCGCACCTTCTGGCGAATCGCGAGCGGCGTGCCGGCGGGCGCGTGCACGCCCCAGACGCTGGTGACGTCCACCGCCTTGAGGCCGGTTTCTTCCATGGTCGGCACCTGGGGCATCGCCGGGTTGCGTTTGCTCCCGGTGAGCGCGATCGGAACGATCTTGCCGCTTTCGACGTGCGCGCGGGCCGAGCTGATGCCGCCGAACTGGAAGTTGACATGGCCGCCGATGACCGCGGCCACCGAATCGCCCGCCGACTTGTAGGGGATGTGGCGGATCTTGGTCCCGGCTTCGAGGTTGAGCAGCACGCCGATGAGGTGTGTGGACGAGCCGATGCCGCCCGAGCCGAACGTGAGCTCGCCGGGCCGCTTCTTCGCGAGGTCGATCACTTCCTTCAGGTTTTTCACGGGGACACTCGGATGCGCGACCATGAGCACCGGGCCTTCGGCAAGCATCGTCACCGCCGTGAAATCCTTGAGCGTGTCGTAGGGGAGCTTGTCGTTGATCGCCGGGTTCTGGTAGAACGAGTTGTCCGAAAGATAGAACCTGTACCCATCGGGCTTGGACTGCGCGACGAGCTGCGCGCCGATGATCGCGGCCGAGTCGGGCCGGTTCTCGATCAGGACCAGGACGCCGAGCTTCTTGCTGAGCTCGGGGGCGAGCGTCCGTATGATGATGTCGGAGCCACCGCCGGGTGTGCGCGGAACGATGAAGGTCACCGGTTGGGACGGGTAGTCCTGGGCCGCGGCCGGAATGGCAGTCATGAACAGCGCTGCGAATGCAAAAAGGCAAGTCCTGACCAGCGGCATGGCTGACTCCCATTCGATAAGACGACCGTTGCTGCATCGTGGCAGCCCTTCGCCACGCCCCGCAACATCATAGTACTCAGCTAGATCATTCACGCCATGAATACTCCGCGGCTTTCGGGGCGCCGCATTGCCGTCGGCGGCTTCATGCACGAGACCAACACCTCCCAGCCGCAGGCCACGACCTATGCGGATTTCGCCGAGGCGGGCGACCGCCAGCCGCTTGGGTGGGGCGAGGCGGCGAGATTTTCTGCCGGCTCGGCCAGCGCCGAATCGTCCGCCAGTTGCAGCGGAGTCCAGTCCGGGTTGTTCATGTACCAGGGGCGCTGGTTCGCCATCGTCTTGTTCGAGACCGCGTTGTAGTTGAGATAGAGGATCGCGCGCGGCCAGGGCGTCATGTTTGCCGCGGAGCCGTGGACGAGCGTCGGATGGATGAAGGCGATCGATCCCGCCGGCCCGGAGAGGTCCACTATGGCGCGCTCGGAAGCGAGCGACGCGAGCAGCTCGTTGGACATCCGCTGCACCTCGTAGCCCTGCACGTTCGCCTCGCGCTTGAGGACCAGCGAGACATCC
This sequence comes from Burkholderiales bacterium, assembly GCA_038203035.1. GTDB lineage: Bacteria > Pseudomonadota > Gammaproteobacteria > Burkholderiales > Usitatibacteraceae > Usitatibacter. Next base: position 15,662 of record JBBREI010000054.1, on the reverse strand, counting down.
TCGGTGTGGCTTCCCGGGATCACGAGCAGCGGACCATTGGCCGGGGTGCAATCCTGCAGGAAGACCGCCGTCATGATGGCGTGGGGTTTCGGCATTCCGTCACCCCGGTTCCACGCGGAGAAGTCCTGATGCCAGGACCAGGCGTCGCCGGCGAACGGCAGCTTGAGGTTGATGCGGCTCTGGTAGAGGTAGATGTCGTCATTCAGGATCTGCTGCACGATTCCCAGCGTGCGCGGAAGGCGGGAGAGCGTGTCGAACGCCGTCGAGAACTTGTGCGGCGCGTAGACGATCTTGGGGGGCGAGTCCGGCTCCTGGCGTTTCACCTCGGGGCCGGTGCGCGCGGCAAGCTCCGGAATCGCTTTCTGGAGCGCCGCGACCTCGGCGGCGTCGAGGAGCCTGGGAAAGAAAAGGTATCCGTCGGCCTTGTACTGAGCGAGTTGCGCCTGGGTCAGGTCCATCGTGTGTGCTCCTCGCCGCATGCGTCGAAAATGGAAGTCCCATGATAAGCCGCGGCTCCCACTCCCCCACAACGCGAAAATATTCACGCCTTCCATTCATGGCGTGAATGAACGAGAGGAGTATTTTCGCCTTGTGGCCCCGCCTCGCCCGGACGAGAATCGTCCGATGACCACCGTCCAGTCGCAGCGAGGCGAAATCGCCTTCGATTCCGCCGTCGAGCTCGCGGCCCGCGTCCGCGAGCGCGAGATCGGCTGCCTCGAGCTGCTCGACCATTACCTCGCCAGGGTGGAAAAGTACAACCCGTCGCTGAACGCCATCATCCTCCTGCAGGAGGATCGGGCGAGGGCAGCGGCGCGCAAGGCCGACGCGATGGTGGCCCGCGGCGATGCCTGCGGGCCCCTGCACGGCGTGCCGATGACCATCAAGGAAAGCATCGACTGGGAGGGCACGCCGTCCACCCGTGGCAATCCCGTTTACCGAGAGAATTTCCCCGCGCGCAATGCGGTCATGGTGGACCGCCTGGAGGCGGCCGGCGCAGTGATCTTCGGCAAGAGCAACGTGCCGCTCATGCTGCAGGACTGGCAGACCTTCAACGAGATCCATGGCACCACCAACAATCCGTGGGATGTGACACGCGTGCCGGGCGGGTCCTCCGGCGGCTCGGCGGCGGCGGTCGCCGCGGGACTCACCGGCCTCGAGCTGGGCACCGACATCGGCGCCTCGGTGCGCAACCCCGCGCATTACTGCGGCATCTTCGGCCACAAGCCCACGTACGGCCTGGTGCCCTGGCAGGGTGCCCAGCTTCCCGGCAGCTTCGCGCCAAGCGACCTGGTGGTTTTCGGTCCCCTCGGGCGCAGCGCGCAGGACCTCGACGTCGCCCTGAAGGTGATCGCCGGCCCCGCCGGCATCGATGCGGAAGGGTGGACCCTTTCCCTGCCCGCGCCGCGAAAGCGCTCGCCCAAGGATTTCCGCGTTGCGGTCATGCTGGAGCATCCGGCCTTCGACGTGGATGCGGTCTTGACGGGCAAGCTGGCGCAGGCCGTGGACGAATTGGCGCGGGCCGGCGTGAGCGTAGACCATGGCGTGCGGCCTTGCGTGGACTTCCTCCGCGCCAATCACCTGTACCTCATGTTGCTTCGCTCGGCGACCGGGGCGCGCGTTTCGGACGAGGCCTATGCGCGGCACGTGCAAGGCGCGGCGGCGCGGGATGCCTCCGACAATTCCTACCGGGCGTACATCGATCGCGCGGTGACCGTGAGCCACCGTGAGTGGTGGAACCTGCACAACGAGCGCGAGGGAATGCGCCTTGCCTGGGCCGAGTTCTTCACGCGCTACGACTTCCTGCTCTGTCCGACCGCGGCTTCCACCGCATTCCCGCACGACCATGCCGGCGAACGGCCCGAACGCACGATCCAGGTGAATGGCGTGCGGCAACCCACGACCGACCAGCTCTTCTGGGCGGGCTTGAGCACCCTCGTGAACCTGCCGTCGACAATGGCGCCGGTGGGCCTCGCCGCCGATGGCCTGCCTTGTGGGCTCCAGGTTGTTGGGGCGCAGATGCAGGACCGCGCCTGCATAGGCTTCGCAAAGCTGGTTGGCGAAGTCACGGGCGGCTTCGCGCCGCCGCCCGGCTACGCCTGAATCCGCGCGCGCGGACGCGCTGGCAGCGCGTGCGGCAGCAGCCATTCCCGGAAAGTCACCAGCGGCGGGAAATCCGCCTTTTCCGTTGGATAGATGAAGTAGTAGCCGCGGCTGTTGTGCAGCGACTCCGGCAACGGCAAGACGAGCTCGCCGCTGCGCAGCTCGGCCTCCACGAGGCAGCGCGAGACGAGCCCGATGCCGATTCCGGACACCACCGCCTGGATGAGGTGCATGGTGAATTCGAAATAGGGCCCCACGCGCATCTCCCGCGACGAGATCTTGTTGGCCACGAACCATTCGCGCCATTCCTCTGCGCGCGTGCTCACCTGCAGCAGGAGGTGCCCGGCCACGTCCCCAGGCACGCGGATGGGCATGCCTTCGAGAAGCCGGGGGCTCGCGACGAGCACCGGCTCCTCATCCACGAGGCGATGCGCGATCAGGCCGGGCCAATGGCCGTCGCCGACATTGATTGCGGCATCCATGCGCGACGCCTCAAGGTTGTAACGCCCGATGCGGGAGTGGGTGTGGACGAGCACGCCGGCGTGAGCCTTGTAGAAGGAGGGCAGCAGCGGCATCAGCCAGCACGCGGCGAAGGTCGGCAGCACCGCGAGATTGAGCGATCCACCCCCGGAACGGAACGCCAGCACCTGGGAGCTCGCGGTGCGAATGCGGCTGAGCGCCGAGGCGATGTCGTTCGCGTACATCACCCCGACTTCGGTGAGCGCGATCTGCCGCCCCGAGCGGCGGAAAAGCTCTACCTGGAGAAGGTTCTCCAGGGCCTGCACCTGCCGGCTGACGGCGCTCTGGGTCAGGGACAGCTCCTGTCCCGCGCGCGTGAAGCTGCGATGCCGGGCAGCGGCCTCGAAAGCGACCAGGAGCGACATCGAGGGCGTCAGGCGATGCAAATTCATTCACGATCCTCATGCACAGACGGCGCAATTGTCGTTTTGACCCGCGTCAGCGCGGTGCCAGAATTCATTTTACGCATGCTTGGTTGCCGCGTAGAGTGTCCGATCCCCCACTTTAAACAACTGAATCATGGAGTTGAAGAAGCAATGCCAGACACCCTCGTGAAAGGCGGCGGGGCGGTGCCGGATTCCTTCCGCACATCGGACGGAATCACGCTGCGCTACATCGTCGACGACTTCACCCCGCCGTGGAAGAAGGCCGACACTCTGGTCATGCTGCATGCGGCGTTCGGGACGATGAACCGCTTCCGCGCGTGGGTTGCGCATGTGGCCGGCCGCTACCGCACCGTGCGCTGGGACATGCGCGGCCACGGCGATTCGGACCTCCCGGGCGATGACCTGGACCTGTCCATCGAGCGCCTCACCCAGGACTACATCGAGCTGCTCGACCATCTGGGAGTGGAAAAGGCGCACTTGGTGGGCTCCTCGACGGGCGGCATCATCGGCATGCACGCGGCGGTCGAGCATCCAGGACGCATGCTGTCGCTGTCGTCCTATGCGGCCATCCCGGGCCTTGCGCCTTCGACCAGGCACAACGACTACAACGATTGGGAAAGCGGGTTGGTGAGGGAGGGAGTGCGCGACTTCCTGCGCCGCACCATCAGCCAGCGCTTCCACGTCGACCGGGTGGAGCCCGCGTTCGTCGACTGGTTCATCGAGGAGTCGGCGCGCAACGATCCGCGCTTCCTGTCGCGTTTCGTGCACATGATGACGAAATTCAACTTTGGCGATCGCCTCACCGAGATCCGTTGCCCCACGCTCTTCGTGGTGCCGAGCAACGATCCGGTGCATTCCATGGACAACTACAACGTGCTGCGCGCGGTTCCCGACCACCGCTTCGTGGTCTTCGAGAACATGCCGCACAACATCACCGATGCGGTGCCGGATCGCTGCGCCGCGGAGCTGGTGAAATTCCTGGAAGAGTACGAACGCAACCGATAGGAGATTCGCATGACGATCAGCAGGCGCCGGTTCACCGGAGTCCTTGCCGCTGTTGCCGTTGCCGTTGCGGCGCCCGAGGCCATCGCGCAGTTGTACCCGACCAGCTCCATAAAGCTCATCGTGCCGCGTGGCCCGGGCGGCGGCTCGGACACGATCGCCCGTCTCGTCGCGCCCGGCCTGGGCCAGAAGCTCGGCATTCCGGTGCAGGTCGAGAACCGCCCAGACGCGACCGCGGTGCTCGGCGCCGAGCTCGTCGCGCAAGCGAAGCCCGACGGGGCGACGTTCTACGTCTCGGACAACTCCTTCTACCAGAACCCCGCCGTGCTGCCGAAAGTGCCGTACGACACCGTGAAGGACTTCACGGGCGTGACCATGTTCGCCGAGGGCCCGGTGGTACTGATCACCCATCCCTCGGTTCCCGCGAAGAGCCTCAAGGAGCTGATCCAGCTCGCGAAGGCGAAAGACCTCTCGTATGCCTCGGGGGGCATCGGCTCCTCCACGCACCTCGTCGGCGTGATGGTGAACCTCAAGGCCGGGGTCAACATGACGCACGTCCCCTACAAGGGCTCGGGCCCCGCCTTGAACGCGTTGCTCGGCAACCATGTCGCGATGCAGTACGGAGGCCTCAGCTCCGCGCTGCCCCACATCCAGAAGGGGACGGTACGCGCCATCGCCACGACCGGCGTCGCGCGCCATCCCTCGATCCCCGACGTGCCCACGTTCAGCGAGGCGGGCCTGCCAGACGTCGACGTGCCGAGCGTGTGGGGGCTGCATGCCCCGGCGGGCACGCCGCTGGAGCTTCGCCGCAAGGTGCGTGATGCGATCGTGGCGGTGATGAAGGAGCCGTCGGTCGCCGCGAAGATGCAGGAGATGGGATACCAGATGATCGGCAACACACCCGAGGAGCATCAACGGCAGACCGAGAAGATCGTGAGTCAGTGGCTCGATTTGGGCAAGCGCGTGAACCTGCGGGAGTAGCGGCAGGTGCGCCGCCACGCCATCCCGGCGTGTTTCTTCATCCCGGGCATCGTGATCGAGAGCTAGCTGGAGGTCTGCGGGGAGATCCTGGCGGCCGGCCACGAAATCGGGCATCACGGTTACACCCACATGCCGCCGGCGAACCTCACGGCAGAAGTCGAGGCCGAAGGAATGATTACATGAAGCTCGAGGATGCCGCCCGCGAGTTCCAGCAGAAGGTGCAGCAGGGCGGCATCAAGCCGTATCCGTAGTCACAACATCGCGGGAAGCCATGGGCACACGTCTGCAAGGCAAGGTCGCGCTCGTCACGGGTGCGGGGAGCGTCGGCCCGGGCTGGGGCAATGGGCGCGCGGCGGCGGTTCTTTTCGCCCGGGAAGGCGCCAAAGTCGTGGTGGTGGACCGAGACGAGGCGGCCGGCGTGGAAACCGCCAAACTCATCGAGGCCGAGGGCGGCACTTGCATGGTGGCGACCGCGGACGTGACTTCCCTCGATTCCGTCGCATCCATGGTCGCGAAAGCCATGGAGCGATTTCGACGCGTGGACATCCTCCTGAATAACGTCGGCGGATCGCTGCCGGGCGGCCCGGTCGAGATGTCGGTCGAGGAATTCCGGGCGCAGATGGACCTGAACCTGACGAGCGTATTCATCACCTGCAAGGTCCTGCTGCCTTCGATGGTCGAGCAGGGCAGCGGCGCCATCGTGAACGTCGGCTCCATCGGCGGCTCGCGACATCTCGGCCACGATCACGTCGGCTACTCCGCGAGCAAGGCCGGGCTGGTGCAGTTCACCCGCCAACTCGCGGTGCGCTACGGCCCCCAGGGCATCCGTTGCAACACGATCATCCCCGGAATGATCGACACGCCGTTGCTCGAGCACCGCGTCGCCAAGCAGAAGGGCCGCGCCGATCTGGAAACGCTGCGCGCGCAGGCCAAGACCCGCGTGCCCCTGGGGCGCCGAGGGGACGCCTGGGACGTTGCAAACGCTGCGCTGTATCTCGCGAGCGAGGAGTCGCGTTATGTGACGGGGACCGAGATCCTGGTCGATGGCGGATTGATGGCGCGCAGCGCGTAGCCCGCGGCACAACCCTCAACGCGCCAGCGGATTCGGCCGGTACTGGAACTGTATCGCCCAGGGGCAGGCTTGCCTTGCCGCCTTCGCGCAGCCACGGCGTGCCAATAGGAGAATCGATCTCATGTGCGCCTACGGGCGGTTACATATTGGAAAAGTCCTGAGAGTATCACCAGCGCCCTGGAACAACGGCGACCGATACGACGGACGCTTCAGCGGCGACCGCTACGAGGGCGAGATCATCGGCGGCGCGCTCACCGGGCAGGGCGTGTACCAGTACAACCGACGCAGTGCACCAAGGAAAAGGCCGCCCATCGGGCGGCCTTTTCCTTTGCCGGACGGGGGTGAGGCATCAGCCCAGCGCGCGCCCCACCACCTCGGCGACGTTGCCCGAAAGCCCCTCGGCATCGCGGATCGATTCGAGCGCGGCGCGCGCGTGGACCTGGCGGCCCGCATCGTATTTCTTCCAGCGGTCGAACGCCCGCGCAAGGCGCGATGCCACCTGCGGGTTGAGCTTGTCGAGCGCAACAAGCTGTTCGGCCACCCAGCGATAGCCGCCGCCGTCGGGGGCGTGGAAATGAAGCGGGTTGTCCATCGCAAACGCATGCAGCAGCGCGCGCGCGCGGTTGGGATTGCGCAGGTCGAAGGCCGGATGCGCGGTGAGATCCTTCACGCGCTGCAGGGTGCCGGGCAGTATGGACGTGGCCTGCACGCGGAACCACTTGTCCACGACCAGCGCCTCATCCTTCCACTTGTCGTAGAACATCGACAGCGCGCGCTCGCGCTCGGCGCCCAGGCTGTTGGACAGGCATGAAAGTGCCGCCATCGCGTCGGTCATGTTTTCCGCGCGGCGGTATTCGAGGAACGCCAGCGCGCGCGAAGTCGCGTCGTCGATCGTGCTCACGTAGGTGAGTGCCGCATTGCGTAGCGCCCGGCGCCCGGAGGCCGCGGCATCGGGGGAATAGGGTCCCGCGACCGAAAAATGGCGGAACGCGCCTTCGAAGCGCGTGCGGTAGCGGGTGGCGATGTGGCGCATGAAGTTCTGGCGCGCCCGGTGGATGGCGTCCGGATCGGCGACCTCCATCGACTCCGCGAGGTAACTTTCCGTCGGGGGCTGAAGGCATTCCGCGGCAAACGCGGGATCGCGCGAGCCGTCGGCCAGCAGCCGGCCGATGGCTTCGCTGAACGCCTGCGGAACCTCGATCTCGCGCCCCGCGCGCAGGCTTGCCACGCCCTGCAGCAACACGCGTGTAGTCAGCGTTTGCGAGGCCTCCCAGCGGTTGAAGGCGTCCGAATCGTAGGCCATCAGGTGGGTGAGCTCGGAATCGCTGTACTCGTGCTCGAGGCGGACCGGCGCCGAGAAGCCACGCAGCAGCGAGGGCACCGGATGTTCGCTCACGGCGGTGAAAACAAACGTCTGTTCGGCTTGCGTGAGCGCCAGGACCGCGGTGGTGGCGCTTTTCCCGGCACGGAACACCGATTGGGCGTCGATGGTCAGCGGCAGGTCGCGCCCGTCGAGGTCGACCAGGCCCACCGCAAACGGGATCACGAACGGCAACTTCTCGCCCTGGCCCTCGGTGGGCGCGCAGGACTGCGTGACCTTCAGGGTGTAGGTTTTCCTGCGCGCATCGTATTCGCCGCTGGTGTGCACCACCGGCGTTCCGGCCTGCGAGTACCAGCGCGCGAATTGCGTGAGGTCGGCGCCGTTGGCATCGGCCATCGCGGCGCGGAAATCGTCGCAGGTCACGGCCTGTCCGTCGTGGCGCTGGAAGTAGAGGTCCATGCCCTTGCGGAAGCCCTCCTTGCCCAGCATCGTGGCGTACATCCGCACCACTTCCGCGCCCTTGTCGTAGACGGTGGCGGTGTAGAAATTGTTGATCTCGACGTAGGCGTCGGGGCGCACCGGATGCGACATCGGCCCCGCGTCCTCCGGGAACTGGCGCGCGCGCAGGTCGCGCACTTCCTGGATGCGGCAGACCGGACGCGAATATTCGTCCTGGCTGTATTCCTGGTCCCGGTAGACCGTCAGGCCTTCCTTGAGCGATAGCTGGAACCAGTCGCGGCAGGTGACGCGGTTGCCCGTCCAGTTGTGGAAGTATTCGTGGGCGACGACCTTGTCGACGCCGAAGTAGTCGTAGTCGGTCGCCGTGTCGGCGCGCGCCAGGATGTACCTGGTGTTGAAGATGTTCAGGCCCTTGTTCTCCATCGCGCCGGCGTTGAAGTCCGGCACGGCGACGATCATGAACCGTTCGAGGTCCAGCTCCAGGCCGAAGACTTCCTCGTCCCACTGCATGCAGCTCTTGAGCGAGCGCATCGCGAAGTCCGCCTGGTCGAGCTTGCCGGGCTCCACGTAGATCTGCAGCAGCGCCTTCTTGCCCGAACGCGTGGTGAAGTGGTCTTCGAGCAGGTCCAGGCGCGCGGCGACCATCGCGAACAGGTAGGAGGGTTTCGGGAAGGGATCTTCCCAGCGCGCCCAATGCGTGCCCCCGGCGGCGCCCCCGACGACGCCGAGGCGCTCCATGAACCACGCCGCGGGATCGCCCTCGCCCTGCGCCACCAGGTTGCCGTTGGCGAGCAGCCGCGGGAACCGCGCCTTGTCCGCGCAAAGCACCACCGAATACCGGGCCATGACGTCGGGACGATCGACGAAATAGGTGATGCGGCGGAAGCCCTGGGCTTCGCACTGCGTCACGAGCCCGGCCTTGGTGGGATAGAGGCCTTCGAGCTTGGTGTTTTTCCAGGGGTCGAAGCGCACCACCGTCTCGAGCGTGAAGGCGTCGGGGACCTGCGCGATCGAAAGGTGCGCGGCGTCGACCGCGTATTGCGCGGCCGCCAGCACCTTCCCGTCGAGCGAGACCGCCAGCAGTTCGAGGTTGTCGCCATCGAGCACCAGCGGCTCCTGGTGCGGGCCACGCGCCGGGTTGCGCGCCACCTTCAAGGTGGCGCGGACGGTGGCCTGCCCTTCACGAATGTCGACCTCCAGGTCCACCGTCGAGACCAGGAAGGCCGGCGGCGTGTAGTCCTTGAGACTGATCGTCTGCGGCGATGCGTCACGCATGTGTGGTTCCCGCGCCCTTCTTCAGGCGGCCTTCTTGCGGAAGAGCGCCGGGACGGCCGCCCCGGTGCGTTTGCGCGGCGGGGCGTCCCCGTTCTGCTCCGGCGCCGCGGCGGCCGCGCTGGGCGAGGGCTCGTAGGGCTTGTCGAAGTCCATGCCACCCGAATTGCCGGACGTGCGCGGCGGTGGCGAGGTGGCGTAGCGCGGGGCGCGTTCTTCCTTGCGGCTGCGCTCGCGCGAGCCACGGCTTTCGCCCGGCGGCTTGGCGCGTTGCGCCTCTGCCTGCCGCGGCTGCGGCTGCGGGCCGCCGCCTTGTTCCTGCCTCGGCTGCGTGTTCTCGCGCGGCGCCTGTGCCTCGCGCGCCTGGCCGCGTTGCTGGCCGCCGCGCTGTTGGCCGCCGCGCTGCTGCCCGCCTCGCTGTCCGCGCCCGCCGCGGCCTTCGCCACGGGGCTCATCCAGCGGCTCTTCCGAACGCGCGCGCGGGCCGGCATCGAAGCCTTCCGCGGCACGCACGTCGATCTTCTTGTTGATCAGGCGCTCGATGGCACCCAGCAACGGGCGGTCTTCCGCGCACACCAGCGACAGGGCGTCACCCGTGGCGCCGGCGCGGCCGGTGCGGCCGATGCGGTGCACGTAGTCTTCCGCAACGTGGGGCAGGTCGAAGTTCACGACGTGCGGCAGGTCCTCGATGTCGAGGCCGCGCGCGGCGATGTCGGTTGCCACCAGCACCTTCACCTTGCCTTCCTTGAAGTCCTCGAGGGCACGGATGCGCGCGCTCTGGCTCTTGTTGCCGTGGATCGCGTCGGCGTTGATGCCATCCTTCTGAAGCTGCGAGGCAAGGCGGTTGGCGCCGTGTTTGGTCTTGGTGAACACCAGCACCTGCGCCCAGTCGTTTTTCTTGACCAGGTGCGAGAGCAGCTCGCGCTTGCGGCCGGCCTCGACGAAGTACGCGTATTGCGTCACCAGCTCCGCCGGGGTGTTGCGGCGCGCCACCTCGACCGTCGCGGGATCCTTGAGGAACTGCGCGGACAGCTTGCGGATCTCGTCCGAAAACGTGGCCGAAAACAGCAGCGTCTGCCGCACCGCAGGCAGGAGCGCGATGATGCGCTTGATGTCGGGGATGAAGCCCATGTCGAGCATGCGGTCGGCCTCGTCGAGGATGAGGATCTGGACCTTGCCCAGGTTCACCGCCTTCTGGCCGACGAGGTCGAGCAGGCGCCCCGGGGTTGCGACGAGGATCTCCACGCCGCGCTTGAGCTCGTCGATCTGCGGCTTGATGTTGACGCCGCCGTAGACGCAGAACGAGCGCAGCGGCACGTGCTTGCCGTAGCCCTTCACGCTTTCGTGGACCTGGATCGCGAGCTCACGCGTGGGCGTGAGGATCAGGCAGCGCACCGGATGCAGCGCGGGCGAGAAGCTCTTGGTGGCCATCGGGGCGAGGCGCTGCAGGACCGGAAGCGTGAAGCCGGCGGTTTTGCCGGTGCCGGTCTGCGCGGCGGCCAGCAGGTCGCGGCCCGCGATCACGATGGGAATGGCCTGCATCTGGATGGGGGTGGCTTCTGTGTAGCCTTGCTCCGTGACGGCACGAAGCAGCTCGGGGATGAGCCCGAGGCTTTCGAAAGACGTGCTGATATCAATCTCCTGAACAAATCGGCCCGCGAAGGCTGTAAACCTTCGACACCGGTTCAGGCTGATGAATATGGGGTTTCGGGGGATTCGCGGATCGGAACTGAACCGCGAATGGGTGCCGGCGTTAACCGGATGAGACGCCATGGGCACCTGAGAGACGATCATACCCGAGAAACCCCATCCTTTCCATTGAATTTCAGGGGTTTACCGCCTGTTTCGACCGGTCACTTCATCAGCAGGCCGGCCCTTTCGATGGTGCCGCGTTCGGTTGCGTAGGTATCCCGCGCCCATTTCGCGTAGTCCTCGCTCGAGCGGTACCAGTAGACCTGGTCGAGCTGCTGCAGCACCTTCTGGTGGTCGGGATCGTCGATCGCCTTCTTGAAGGCGTCGTGCAGGATCTTCACGACCTTCGGATCCATCCCCCTGGGGCCCACGATGCCGTAGGGCGAATACGAGACGACGTCGTAGCCGAGCTCCTTCGCGGTGGGGGCTCCCCAGCGCGCGCGCTGCTCGCCGAAGGTCACGAGCAGGCGGAAGGTGCCCGCATCAACGAACTTGCCCCAGCCCGTGGCGTCGGACTGCGCCATCACGTGCCCGCCCATGAGCGCCTGCGTGGAGTCGGCATTGCCCTTGAACGGCACGTGCAGCAGCTGCACGCCGGTCTTGGCGGCCACCTCCTCCATCAGCAGGTGCGGGCTCGTGCCGTTGCCCGTGGAGCCGTATGAAAGCTTGCCGGGGTTCGCCTTGCCGTAGGCCAGGAACTCGTTGAACGACTTGATCGGCGAGTCGGCCTTCACCACGACCCCGAAGGTGTAGCCGCTGATGCCGATGATGTAGGTGAAGTCGCGCAGTGGATCCCAGTCGACCTTCTGGATATAGGGCTGCCGGAACGCGCTCACGGTGAGCTGCGACAGGGTGTAACCGTCGGGCCTGGCGTTGCTTGCCATGCCCGCCGGCCCGAGCATGCCGCCGGCGCCCGGCCTGTTCTCGACGATGATCGGCTGGCCGAGGTACCGGGTGGCGATCTCGCCGAGTTTGCGCAGGTGGGTGTCGGTGGAACCGCCCGCGGGCCACGGAACGATCACGGTGATGGGGCGGGTGGGGAAATCCTGCGCGGCGGTGGCCATCGCGGTGATCGACAACACGGCTCCTGCCGCAAGCGCGGCACGTTTCATCCAGCTCACTTTCGAATCCTCCGTCGTTATTGTTCCGCCTTCACGCCGGCGGTGGTGATGACCCTGGCCCACTTGGCGATTTCGTCGTCCAGGAAACGCGCGGCTTCCACGGGCGTGGTGCCGAGCGGCTCGATGCCGAGCTGCTCGAGGCGCGCGCGCATGTCGGGCGCCGCCATGATCTTCGCGATCTCGCTCGACACCCGGGCGAGCACTTCGCGCGGCGTGCCCGCGGGCGCCATGAACATGACCCAGGTCGAGCCCTCGAGCGCCGGCCCGCCGGCCTGCGCAAGAGTCGGCACCTCCACCGCGGACGCGGTGCGTTTCGACGCGAAGAGGGCCACCGTGCGGATCCTGCCCGCCCGCGCCTGCGACATCATCGAGCTCGGCACGTCCATCATGGCGTCGATCTCGCCGCTCATCAGCGCCGCGATCGCGGGGGCGGTACCCTCTTCACGCACAGGATCAGCGGCGCGCTCGCCACCAGGGATACGGGGGCAAAACTTTTCACCGGTTCGAACGGCAGCTTGCCGGCATAAAGCGTGGCGTTTGCCGCGTGTGCGGCGATCACCGTGAGCAGGGTGTATCCGTCCGGCGTGCTCTTGGCCACCAGGTCCGCCCCGACGATGCTGTTGGCCCCCGGCTTGTTCTCGATCACCACCGGCTGGCCCAGGCTGTCCTGCAGCTTCTGCGCGATCACGCGCGTCACGGTATCCGTGATGCCGGCCGGCGGGTAGGGGACCACCCACTTGATCGAGCGGTTCGGATACGGTGCGCCCGCCTGCGCCGCGGCCACCATCGCCGCCGCGGAAAACACGAGCGCGAAACAGGATTTCCAGCTACCCATGGAGCACCTCCCGGTCGTGGGAGGCGTCAGCTTACACCGTCGGCTAGACTGCGCCCATGGACCTCAACTACTCCCCCGACGAGATCACTTTCCGCGACACGGTGCGCGCCTGGCTGGGCGAAAACCTGCCGGCCGAGCTGCGCGAAAAAATCGTCGCCTACGATCACTTCACGCGCGATGAGCTGCTGGCGTGGCATCACATCCTGGCGCGCAAGGGCTGGATCGCGCCGGCCTGGCCGCGCGAGTGGGGCGGCAACAACTGGGGGCCGGTGCAGCGCTACATCTTCGAGGAAGAGTGCGGCTACGCCGGCGCGCCCCCGCTCGTGCCCTTCGGCCTGGCCATGTGTGGCCCGGTGCTGATCCGCTTCGGCACCGCGCAGCAGAAGGCGCATTTCCTGCCACGCATCTACAACGGCGACGACTTCTGGTGCCAGGGCTATTCGGAGCCGGGATCGGGCTCGGACCTCGCCTCCCTCAAGACGCGCGCGGTGCGCTCCGGCGACCACTACGTCGTGACCGGCCAGAAGACCTGGACCACCCTGGCCCATTACGCCGACTGGATCTTCTGCCTGGTGCGCACCGGGGAAGCGGACCAGAAGAAGCAGGACGGCATCTCGTTCCTTCTGATCGACATGAAGACGCCGGGCATCACCGTGCGCCCGCTGGTGCTGATGGACGGCGGGCACGAAGTAAACGAGGTCTTCTTCGACGAAGTGAAGGTCCCGACCGCCAATCGCGTGCACGACGAGGGCGCCGGCTGGACCGTGGCCAAGTTCCTGCTTTCCCACGAACGCATGAACACCGCCCGCATCGGCACGTCGCGCCGCGAGCTCGAGCGGCTGAAGGAATTCGCCGCCCGCCAGCGCAAAAACGGGCGGCCCCTGATCGAGGACCCGCGTTTCCGCGACAAGCTCACGCGCCTGGAGGTGGAGCTCACGGCACTGTCGATCACCAACCTGCGTTTCCTCGACCAGCTGCGCGGCGGCAGGGTGCCGGGCGCTGAGATCTCGATGCTCAAGATCCGCGGCACCGAGATCCAGCAGATGCTCACCGAGCTGATGATGCAGGCGGCGGGCCCGCTGGCGCAGCCGCTGGCGCCCCTCGGCGAGGCCGTGGATTTCGACCTCTTCACCGCCGGGCTCGCGCCGCGCTACGCCAACTTCCGCAAGACCTCGATCTACGCGGGCTCCAACGAGATCCAGCGCAACATCATCGCGAAGATGAGCCTGGGCCTCTAGCCATGGACTTCGAATTCAGCAACGAGCAGAAGCTGCTGGGCGAATCGGTGCGCCGCTTCGTCGCGCGCGACTACACCTTCGAGGCGCGCAGCCGCATCCTCGCGTCGCCCTCGGGCATGAGTGATGCCGCCTGGCAGGCGTTTGCGGACCTGGGCCTGCTCGCCATCGCCCTGCCGGAAGACGTCGACGGCTTCGGCGGAGGCGCCGTGGACCTGCTGTCCACCATGGAGGCGATCGGGGAGGCCCTGGTGTTGGAGCCCTTCCTGCCCACCGTGGGCCTGGGCGCGCAGCTGGTGGTGCGCGCGGGCAACGCGGCGCAGAAGCGTGAAATCCTTCCGGCCGTGGCCGCGGGCACGCGAAAGCTGGCGTTTGCGTTCACGGAAAGCGGGTCCCGCTACGACCTCGCACATGTCGAGCTGCAGGCGCGGCGCGAAGGTGATCACTATCGGCTCGATGGCGCCAAGCGCGTGGTGCTGGGCGGGGCCGTTGCGCACACCTTCATCGTCTGCGCGCGCACCGCGGGCGAGGCGGCCGGTCGCGACGGCATCAGCCTCTTCGTGGTGGATCACGCGCAGCACGGCATGGCGCGCACGGACTACCGCAACCTCGACGGCACCGTGGCCTGCGACCTTCGATTCGAGGCCGCCCTGGTGCCCGCCGGCGCGCTGCTAGGCGCGCCGGGCGCGGCATTGCCGGCCATCGAGGCATGCATCGATTTCGCCACCGCGCTGGTCTGCGCCGAAGCCGTGGGGGCGATGAAATTCGCCAACGAGACGACGCTGGAATACCTCAAGACACGCAAGCAGTTCGGCGTCCCCATCGGGTCGTTCCAGGCGCTGCAGCACCGGATGGTGGACATGGTGATCGCGCAGGAACAATCGCGCTCGATGGCGAGCCTGGCCTGCGTGCGCGTCGATTCGGAAAACGACCCGGTGGAACGCGCGCGCGCGGTCTCCGCGGCCAAGATCAAGATCGCCGATTCGTGCCGGCTGATCAGCCAGGAGTCCGTGCAGCTGCACGGCGGCATGGGCATGACCGAGGAGCTCAAGGTGAGCCACACCTTCCGGCGCCTCACCATGATCGCGCAGCAGTTCGGAGACGCCGACCACCACCTGGAACGCTACGCGTCCGCCGGGCACCAGGCGCGCGGGCGGTAGACCAGCACCGTCTCGGCGGCGATGGCCCGCAGCCACGCCTGCGTCGCCTCATCCACCCCGAGTCCCGGCAGGAAAGGCAGCTGGTCCGGCGCGTACCCGGTCATGGTGTTGGCAATCACCAGCGCCGCGAGGAACGCGCCCGGCGGCGCCGAATGGTTGCCGTCGGCGTTGTGAAGCACCAGGCCCGAGAGCCGCGCAAGGGCCAGGTCCCACGCCTGCGGAATCGGCGCGACGCAGGCCGGCTCCTTGCGGGCGATCGAGACGTGCAGCTCGAAGATGCGTTGCGTTTCCGCGATGCCGAAGCGCGACCACTCCGGGAACAGGATCGGCAGGGCATGGGAGGCGCGTGCCATGCGCACCAGCGCCTCGGCGCCGGTGGTCGGATATTCGAACTGCCCGCTCGAACTGTACTTCTGCGCCTGCAACACCACGTAGGTCCAGTTGCGCTCGCGCAGCAATTCGAGCGAAGGGGCGTGGGCCGCGCGTTCTTCGAGGAACATCCAGTCG
>JBBREI010000053.1:0-19992 GCA_038203035.1 Burkholderiales bacterium | reverse complement strand
GCCTCGCCCATGGTCTGCAGGCAAAACGCCTCCAGGCGGGTGTATGCAAACTGGCGCGCGATCGCCAGTGCCCGGTCGAGCAGGCGCAGGGCGCTTTCCGCCTCGCCCTGGCAGGCGTCGGCATCACCGGCCGCGCGCAGCCGCAGCGCCCGCTGGATGCGCCCGAAGGCGGCGTTGTTCAGGTCGAAGCCGGCGCCCTCGTTGTCGCCGATGTCGCGGCGGATCTCGAGCGCGCGCTCGAAGAGCTCGAGCGCGGCGTCGTGGTTGCCGAGCTGGATCTCGACGTTGCCGATGTTCGAGAGCACACGTGCCTGCCACCGCAGATCGCCCGTTTCGCGAAACCCCTGCAGCGCCGCGTCGTAGCTTTCCAGCGCGCGGCCATAGTCCGAAAGCTGGCGATAGGTGATGCCGAGCAGGTTCGCGCAGCGCGCCGCGCCGTTGATGTCTGAAAGTGAGTGGAAAAGCGCCGCCGAAGCCGCCTGCGTCTCGAACACCGCCGGGTAGTCGGCCTGCGAATAGAGGTTGCGGCCCAGGCAGTAGAGCGCCTGCGCCTCGCCCAGGGCATCACCCGTGGCGCGCGCAAGATCCACGGCTTCGCGCGCCACCTCGGCCCCGCGGGTGGAATCGCGCTCGTGCAGCTGCTCGGCCATCTCGTTGAGCAGCTTCACCCGCTCGTGCACCGGCAGCGGCTCTTGCAGGCGCGCTTCCAGCTCCTTCAACGGGGTCTGCGGGTTCACAGGCGCCGCGCCGTATCGACGCCGGGAACGTCCTTCACCTGGCGCACCACGCGCGCGATGGCATCGGCCGACGTCACCTGCAGCGTGAAACGCATGAAGGCGTGTGAGCCCCTGGAAAGGGTGTTGACCGCGGTCACGTTGATTCGCTCGCGCGATATCGCTTCCGAGATGTCGCGCAGCAGGCCCTGGCGATCGAGCGCCACCACCTCGATCTCGGCCGCAAACGGCGCCTCGCTCGCCTTGCCCCAGTCCGCCGCCATCATGCGGTCGCGCTGGCTTTCGGCCAGGCCCACGATGTTGGGGCAATCCCTGCGGTGCACGGTGATCCCGCGCGCGCGCGTCACGAACCCCACGATCGGATCCGGGGGCACCGGCTTGCAGCACTTGGCGATGAGGGTCGCCATGTTGTTCACGCCCAGCACCAGCACGCCCGATGAGGCCTTGTCAGGGGCGGGCGCCACGAGCGGCGTGGCCGGGGCGGGCGCCGCGGGCAACTCGCCGCGAACGGCGATCTCGATCTGGCGCGAGGTGACTTCGCCACGGCCCAGCGCCGCCAGGAACTCGTCGAGCCTGGGATAACCCACCTTGGCCGCCAGCTTCTCGTGGGATTCGTGGTTGGCGCCCAGGCGATGCAGCTCCTTGTCGATCGCCGCGCGCCCGCCGGCCACGTCCTGCTCGAAGTCCTCCTGGCGGAACCACTGGCGCACCTTGGCCAGGCCCCGCGGGCTGGCAAGGTAGCCCTGCTGCGGCGAAAGCCAGTCGCGCGAGGGCCCGCCCTGCTTGACCGACATGATCTCGACGCGCTGCGCGTTCTGCAGCTTGTAGTCGAGCGGCACCATCTGGCCGTCGACCTTGGCGCCGCGGCAACGGTGCCCGAGGTCGGTGTGCACGTGATAGGCGAAATCGATCGGCGTCGAGCCCGCCGGCAGGTCCACCACCTTGCCCTGCGGGGTGAGCACGTAGATCGTGTCCTCGAAGAGATGGCTCTTGCGCCCGCTTTTGTCCTCGAGCACCTCGTTGCGCCACGCCAGCACCTGCCGCAGCCACGCGATCCTGGCGTCGAACTTGCGATCGGACTTGCCGCCTTCCTTGTAGCGCCAGTGGGCGGCGACGCCGTGTTCCGAATGCAGGTGCATGTCGTCGGTGCGGACCTGCACCTCGAGCGTCTTGCCCTCCGGCCCCACGACGGCGGTGTGCAGTGAGCGGTAGTTGTTGGCCTTGGGGCTGGCGATGTAGTCGTCGAATTCGCCCTCCACCGGCACCCACAGGTCGTGCACCACGCCCAGCACCGTGTAGCATTCGCGCACGTTTTTCACGATCACGCGCACGGCGCGGATGTCGTAGAGGCGTTCGAACGGCAGGTCCTTGCCGCGCATCTTGCGCCAGATCGAGTAGATGTGTTTCGGCCGGCCCTCGATCGTGGCGTCGATGCCCATGGCCGAAAGCTCGCCGTGCAGCTGCGCGATGACGCGCTGGATGTAGGCCTCGCGGTCGTTGCGTTTTTCGTCGAGCTGGGTGGCGATCTTGCGGTAGAGGTCGGGCTCGGTATAGCGGAAGGAGAAGTCCTCCAGCTCCCACTTCATGTCCGAGACACCCAGCCGGTTGGCGAGCGGGCCGAAGATCTCGAGCGTCTGGCGGCCGGCGGCACGCTGCACCGCTTCATCGGCCCGGGTCAGGCCGCGCAGGTAGACCACGCGTTCGGCGAGCTTGATGAGCACCACCCGCACGTCTTCGGCGATGGCCAGGAGCATCTTGCGGGTCTGCTCGAGGTCGGTGCCCGTTGCCGTCAGCGCATCGATGCGCCCGGCGCGTTCGAGGCCGCGCAGCAGCGCCGCCAGCTCCGCGCCGAAGGCGGCCTGGACCGCCTCCAGGTCGAGGTCCCTTTCCGAAATCGCCTGGCTGATGAGGGCGGCCGCGATGGTTTCGGGGTCGGCGCCCTGCACCAGCAGCAGCCGGGCGGTCGCCAACGCGCGCTCGAAAGCCTCCACCCGGCCGGCCGCGCTCGACGTGCCGCGGGCGAACTGGAGCGCCCGCACCGGCAGGTCGGCGAGTGGGGCGCCGAAGGTGGCGCGCAGCTCGGCCTCGAAAGGCGCGAGATCGGTGGCGGCGGATGGGCTGAGCAAGGCAGGACCTCGGTCCGATTCTAGCGCACGGTGTTGACCCGGATGCTCCGCTTCGGTGCGGAGCCGGTACCCCCCCGTGGGTTGGTTTTCCATTATTCTGCGGCATGGGGTTTGCATCCCCCTCCAAGGCAATGACCACCCCCAGGCTTTACAACGAGATGTACACCGACGAACGTTTGGTGAGGCCGCATTACGCGGCATTCGCCGAATGGCTCGCGGAAACGCCGCCGGCGCGCATCGCGCAGAACCGGCATGCGGCCGATCTCCTGTTCCACCGCGTGGGAATCACCTTTGCGGTCTACGGCGAGGCATCGGGCACCGAGCGGCTGATCCCGTTCGACATCGTGCCGCACGTGATCCCGGGCGCCGAGTGGGAACGCATCGACCGTGGCCTGCGCCAGCGCGTGAGCGCGTTGAACCGCTTCCTGCACGACGTCTACCATGACCAGGAGATCCTCGGGGCGGGGAAAATCCCCTACGAGCAGGTGCAGGGCAACCCCCAGTTCCGGGAGGAGATGATCGGCGTCGACGTGCCGGGCGGCGTCTACGCACACATCGCCGGCGTCGACATCGTCAAACACTCGGACGGCGAGTACTACGTCCTCGAAGACAACCTGCGCACGCCCTCCGGCGTCTCGTACATGCTGGAAAACCGCAAGATGATGATGCGGCTTTTCCCGGAGCTCTTCGCGCAGCAGCGCATCCGGCCGGTGGACCACTACCCCGACCTGCTGGTGCGCACGTTGCGCAGCGTGGCGCACGCGGGCGTGGAAAACCCCACCATCGTCCTGCTCACGCCCGGCCACTACAACAGCGCGTATTTCGAACACGCGTTCCTCGCGCAGCAGATGGGCATCGAGCTGGTGGAGGGCCAGGACCTCTTCGTGCTGAACAACACGGTCTTCATGCGCACCACGCAGGGACCGCAGAAGGTGGACGTGATCTACCGCCGGCTCGACGACGACTTCCTCGATCCGCTCGCCTTTCGTCCCGATTCCATGCTCGGCGTGCCGGGGCTGCTGTCGGCCTACCGCGCCGGGCGCGTGACTCTCGCCAACGCCATCGGCACCGGCGTGGCCGACGACAAGTCGATGTATCCCTACGTGCCGGAGATGATCCGCTTCTACCTGGGCGAGGAGCCGATCCTCAAGAACGTGCCCACCTACCTGCTGCGCAAGCCCGACGACCTCAAATACGTGCTCGACAACCTCGACAAGCTCGTCGTCAAGGAGACGCAGGGCTCCGGCGGCTACGGCATGCTGGTGGGCCCGACCGCAAGCCGCGAGGAGCGCGAACGATATCGCCAGCGCGTCCTCGATTCCCCGGAACGCTTCATCGCGCAGCCCACGCTTTCCCTTTCGTGCGTGCCGACCTACTGCGCCGACGCGCTAGCCGACCGCCACATCGACCTGCGCCCGTACGTGCTGAGCGGCGCCGAAGGCACCTCCTTCGTGCCCGGCGGGCTGACCCGGGTGGCCCTGCGCGAGGGCTCGCTGGTGGTGAACTCCTCGCAGGGCGGCGGGGTGAAGGACACCTGGGTGACCGACTGATGCTCTCCCGCGTCGCCTCCAACCTCTACTGGATGAGCCGCTACGTCGAGCGCTCGGAAAACACCGCGCGCGTGCTCGACGTGGCCTGGCGCATGTCTTTGCTGTCCAAGGAACCCGCGGAGCAGGACCAGGAATGGTTCGCCCCGCTCAACATCACCGGCACGTTGTTCCCGTTTTCGGGGCGCCACAGCGAGGTCTGCGCGCGCGAGGTGCTCCACTTCATGGCGCTCGACCCCGAGAACCCCTGCTCGATCTACGCCTGCGCCCGCCAGGCGCGCGAAAACGCGCGCGCGGTGCGCGGCTCGATCACCTCCGAGATGTGGGAGGTGCTCAACTCGACGTGGCTCGAGATGCAGCAGATGGACGAGGAAAAGATGCAGGCGCGCGGCGTCTCGTCGTTTTTCGACTGGGTGAAGGAGCGCAGCCACCTCTTCCGCGGCGTGACCTTCGGCACCATGCACCGCGACGACGCATACGACTTCGCCCGCGCCGGCACCCACATGGAGCGGGCGGATTCCACCGCTCGCATCCTCGATGTGAAGTACCACATCCTGCTGCCGAGCGTGAAGGACGTGGGCGGCGCAGTGGACTACTACCAGTGGTCGGCGGTGCTGCGCAGCGTTTCCGCCTTCGAGTCCTACCGCAAGGTCTACCGCGACGTGATCACCCCGCTCAAGCTCGCCGAGCTGCTGGTGCTGCGCGACGACATCCCGCGCAGCCTGCATTTCTGCCTGAAGATGGTCAACGAATCGCTGGGGCGGGTGCAGAACGCGCAATCCGACGAAACCCTGCGGCGCGCGGGCCAGGTGCTGGCGGGCCTGCAATACGGGCGCATCTCGGACATATTCGCCCACGGGCTGCACGAATACCTGACGGAATTCCTCGACTCCATGCAGGACCTCTCCGACGACATCCAGGCGAGCTTCTTCTCCTCGCGCGTGGTTGAGTAGAATGTCCGGGCCATGACCTATTGTGTCGCCGTCCGGCTCGATTCCGGAATGATCTTCGCCTCCGACTCGCGCACCAACGCGGGCGTCGACCACATCGCCACGTTCACCAAGATGCGGGTGTACGAGAAGAAAGACGATCGCGTGATCGTGGTCCTTTCCTCCGGCAACCTCGCGATGACCCAGGGGGTGATCAACCTGCTCGACCGCCACGCCAAGGCCGGCGACGACATCGAGACGATCTGGAACGCGGAAACGATGTACGACGCCGCCGCGCTGGTGGGCGACGCGCTGCGCGAGATGGCGCGCAAGGACGGCCCCTTCCTGTCGCAATCGAGCATCGAGGCGCACTCGAACCTGCTGGTGGGCGGGCAGATCAAGGGCGAGGCCCCGCGCCTCTTCCACGTCTACTCGCAAGGCAACTTCATCGAGGCGACCGACGACACGCCGTATTTCCAGCTCGGCGAATCCAAATACGGCAAGCCCATCCTCGACCGCGTGATCTCGATGGCCACCCCGCAGAAGGAAGCGGCCAAGTGCGTGCTGATCTCCTTCGACTCGACGATGAAGTCGAACATCTCGGTGGGCCTGCCCATCGACCTGCTCTGGTATCCGCGCGACGCGCTGCGCGTCGGAATGCAGCAGCGCGTGCGCGAGGGCGATCCCTACTTCACCATGCTGCGCTCGCGCTGGGGCGGCGGCCTGCGGCGTGTGTTCTCGGAGCTGCCCGACCCCGACTGGCTCGAATAGCAGCAGGGTTCAACCACAGAGGGCACAGAGGCAACACAAGAGGAAGGCAGAATCTTGTGCGGTAGTGGCGGTGCTTCCCGGGGCACGAATCACCATCACGATTTGGCTTTCCTCCTGTGTTGCCTCTGTGTCCTCTGTGGTTAACGCCTTCCCCAATCATGACCATCAAAGTCGCGCTCCACCACAAGACCCGCTACACCTACGACAAGCCGGTGGGCATGTCGCCGCACGAGGTGCGCCTGCGGCCCGCGGCGCATTGCCGCACGCCGATCGACAGCTACTCGCTCAAGGTCAAGCCCGCCAGGCACTTCCTCAACTGGCAGCAGGATCCCTACGGCAACTGGGTGGCGCGCGTCGTCTTCCCGGAAAAGTCGCGCGAGCTCGAGATCACGGTCGACCTCATCGCCGACATGACGGTGATCAACCCGTTCGATTTCTTCGTCGACCCGTCCGCGGAAAAATTCCCCTTCGCCTACACCAACGACAACGCCCGCGAGCTCGCGCCCTACCTAGAGCAGGTGGCGCCCACGCCGCTGCTGATGGCGTGGATCACCCGGGCGCGCGACAGATTCCTCGGCACGCGGATCTCCACCATCGACCTGCTGATCGCGGTCAACAGCCTGGTGCGCGAGGACGTGAACTACCTCGTGCGCATGGAGCAAGGCATCCAGGAGCCCGAGTTCACGCTGCAATGCGGCCAGGGTTCCTGCCGCGACTCGGCGTGGCTGCTGGTCCAGATCCTCCGCTTCCTCGGCATCGCGGCGCGTTTCGCCTCGGGCTACCTCATCCAGCTGGCCTCCGACCAGAAGTCGCTCGATGGTCCCTCGGGACCCGAGAAGGATTTCACCGACCTGCACGCGTGGTGCGAGGCGTACGTGCCGGGTGCCGGCTGGATCGGCCTGGACGCCACCTCGGGCCTGCTGGCGGGTGAAGGCCACATCCCGCTGGCGTGCACCGCGCTGCCGGGCAGCGCCGCGCCGGTGACGGGCGCCACCGACGTCGCAGGAAGCGAGCTCGAGTTCGCCATGACCGTCACGCGAATCCACGAGGATCCGCGCGTCACCAAGCCCTTTACCGAAGGCCAGTGGGCGGCGATCGACGCCATCGGCCGCCAGGTGGATGTGGAACTGGCCGACGGAGACGTGCGCCTGACCGTGGGCGGCGAGCCGACCTTCGTCTCGATCGACGACATGGACGGCGCGCAGTGGAACTACACCGCGCTGGGCGAGCGCAAGCTGGAACTCGCCACCGACCTGCTCTACCGCCTGCGCCACAAGTTCGCGCCCGGCGGGATGCTGCATTTCGGGCAGGGCAAGTGGTATCCTGGAGAACCGCTGCCGCGCTGGGCGCTTTCGTGTTTCTGGCGCAAGGATGGCGTGGCGCTTTGGGACGACGAGGCGGAGGCGACGCTGCGCGCGCGCAATCCGCAGGCCACCGAGGCCGAGGCCGGGCGTTTTGCTTCCGAGCTGGCACTGGCCCTCGGCGTGCCGGCCGACTTCGCGGTGCCCGCCTATGAAGATCCGTGGCGCATCATCCGCGACGAATCGAACCTGCCGCTCAACGTCGACCCGATGTCCGAAGACACCTCGACGGAGCGTGCGCGCCGCACCCTGGCCGGCCGCCTGGCCGGCGGGCTGGGCAAACCCGCGGGGTTCGTGCTGCCGCTGCGGGCGCTCGCCCGCGGCAAGGCCAGCGCGCCCACGCGCTGGGAAAGCTCGCTCTGGCCGTTGCGCCGGGAAAAGGTGTTCCTGGTGGAGGGCGACTCGGCGATGGGCTACCGGCTGCCGCTTTCTTCCCTGCCCGAGGTGCTGCCCGAGGACGAGGAGCCCACCATCCCGCAGGACCCGTTCGAGCGTCGTGACGCGCTCGGCAAGCGCAAGCCCGCGAAAGCCGCCAGCACCGCGAAACACGCATCGGGCAGGAAGGAGGCGCCGGGAGGCAAGCGCGAGGTGATCAAGACCGCGCTGACGGTGGAAACACGCAAGGGGCAGATCTACGTCTTCATGCCGCCCACCACCACGCTCGAGGACTATCTATCGCTCAGCGGCGCGGTTGAATCGGTGGCGCAGTCGCTCGGCTGGCCGGTGCGCCTCGAAGGCTACGCGCCGCCCGAGGATCCGCGCCTGGGACGTTTCGCGGTCACGCCCGACCCTGGCGTGATCGAGGTCAACATCCACCCGGCCGGCGATTGGGAGGAGCTGAAGGACCACATCCTCACGTTGTACGAGGAGGCGCGCCAGGCGCGCCTGGGCACCGAGAAGTTCATGCTCGACGGGCGCCATACCGGCACCGGCGGGGGCAACCACGTCACGCTCGGCGGGCCCACGGCCGCGGACAGCCCGGTGCTGCGCCGCCCCGACCTGCTGAGGAGCCTGATCACCTACTGGCAGAACCACCCGGCGCTTTCGTATCTCTTCTCGGGCACGTTCATCGGCCCCACCAGCCAGAGTCCGCGGGTGGACGAAGCGCGCAGCGACACGCTCTACGAACTCGAGATCGCCTTTGAGCAGCTCGAGGCGACGTTCAAGGCCGGCGAGCCGAACGAGAAGCCGTGGCTGGTGGACCGGATCCTGCGCAACTTCCTGGTCGACCTCACCGGCAACACGCACCGCGCGGAATTTTCGATCGACAAGCTCTACGCGCCGGGCAGCGCCACGGGACGGCTCGGCATCCTCGAATTCCGTGCCTTCGAGATGCCGCCGCACGCGCGCATGAGCCTGCTGCAGGTGTTGCTGCTGCGCGCGCTGGTGGCGCGTTTCTGGTCACGGCCGTACCAGGAGCGCCTGGTGTTCTGGGATACGCGCCTGCACGATGAATTCATGCTGCCGCATTTCGTGGCCGCGGACCTGCGCGACGTGATCGAGGACCTCAACGCGGCGGGATACGCCTTCCGCTTCGAGTGGTTTGCGCCGTTCCTGGAATTCCGCTTCCCGCGTTACGGCACCGTCGCCTACGAGGGCATCGAGATCGAGTTGCGCCAGGCGATCGAGCCCTGGCACGTGCTCGGCGAGGAGGTCGCGCAGACCGGCACCTCGCGTTACGTCGATTCGTCGGTCGAGCGCCTGCAGATCAAGGCCACGCGCCTGAACGATACGCGCTACGCCATCGCCTGCAACGGTCGTCGCGTCCCGATGACGCCCACCGGGCACCCTGGGGTCTTCGTGGCCGGTGTGCGCTACCGGGCATGGGCGCCACCGATGGCGCTGCATCCGACCATCGGCGTGCACGTGCCGCTGGTGTTCGACCTCGTCGACCTCTGGAACGGACGCTCCGTGGGCGGCTGCACGTACCACGTGGCGCATCCGGGCGGGCGCAACTACGCAACCTTCCCGGTGAACGCGCTGGAGGCGGAGGCCCGCCGGGTGGCGCGTTTCCAGCCGATGGGGCATACGCCGGGACCGATGGAGGTCTTCAAGGAGGCGCGCAATTCGCGCTTCCCGGTGACGCTCGACCTGCGGCGGACGCCGCGCGCGGCGGACTGAAGCCGGCACTGCTCCACGCAATGTGCGATGCCGCACCGACCGCAACGGATGGGTGGCGTACACCTCGATTGCAAGCGCACCGCTGCCTTCGCCCGAAGGCCCATGAGCGCGGCCTGCATGGGGTCACGTCCATTCGCAATCCACTCGCCCTCCTCCTCGTTTCCTGCCTCCTGTCTTGCGCAAACGCGGGGGCCGCGCCGCCCGATCCGGAGGCCGCGGTTTCGATACGGGGCTTCGGCACCCTCGGCCTGGCACACAACAGCACCGGCCAGGCCGACTTCATCCGCGACTTCCTGCAGCCGGAAGGCGTGGGTAACACCTGGAGCGGCAACGTGGACTCGCGCCTCGGGCTCCAGGTCAATGCCAGGCCGACCCACGAGATCGAGGCCGCCATCCAGGCCACGAGTTCCTACAACTACGCCGGAAGCTACCGGCCGGAGCTGACCTGGGCCTTCGTGAGTTATTCGCCGAGCGCGGACTTCAAGGCGCGCATCGGGCGGCTGGGCTGGGACGTCTACATGATCTCCGACACGCGCAACGTCGGCTATTCGTATCTGTGGGTGCGGCCGCCGGTCGACTACTTCGGCCCGCTACAGATCTCCCACATCGACGGCGCCGATGTGGTGGTCAAGCGCGAGCTTGGTGGCGGCCTCATCTCCGCGAAGGTCTACATGGGATGGGCCGACCAGCATGTGCCAACGCCTGTAGGAGATCCCGTCGACCTCGCGGGATCCCGGGTGAGCGGGGTGAACCTCGATTTCCGGAAAGGTGACTGGCAGCTGCGCGCGGGCTACACCGCGGTCAGGATCAAAAATGAAGTCCCAGGCGTCGACCAACTGGTCGCGGCGCTGCACGGGACCGGCAGCCCCGGCGCACTCAGGCTCGCCAACGACCTGGCGTTCGCGGGCACGTCGATCCGCCTGGCATCGATCGGGGCCGTCTACGACCACGGGCCCTGGCAGTCGCAGCTGATGTTCAATCGCAACGGCTCCACCTCGCTGGTGTGGCCCACCAAGACCGCCGGATACTTCCTGGTCGGTTATCGCGCGGGGCAATGGACGCCATTCCTTTCGTTGTCGCGCACGAAGTCCCGGCTCGTCCAGCGCGCGACGGGATTGCCGACGCCGAATCCCCTCGATGACGCCGTCGCGGTGACGATCGCCGCGAGCCAGAGCCGCCAGCACACGGCGTCGCTCGGGGTGCGCTACGACTTCATGCGCAACTTCGACCTCAAGCTGCAGGTCGACCGTATCCGGGTCCAGGACCACGCGACGCTGCTCTGGCGCAACGCCCAGCCGGGTTGGAACGGACGGGCGACCGTGGTCAGCCTCACACTCGACTTCGCCTTCTAGGCCGATGCCGCGCCTCCTCCCAGCCGCAGTCGCATGCCTGCTGATGCTCGCCAGCGCGCGGGCGGGCGCGGAACTGGTCGTGATCGCGAACCCGGCGAGCGGGATCGACCGGCTCACGCGAGACGAGGCGATCAACATCTTCATGGGCCGCTACAAGAAGCTGCCCTCGGGCATCGCGGCATTGCCGGTCGACGAGGGGGTGGAGAAAGCGGACTTCTACCGCGCGCTGGTCGGCAAGGAGCTTCCCGAGATCCAGTCGTACTGGGCGCGGCTCGTGTTCTCCGGCCAGGGGTCGCCACCACGCGTGATGGATGATGCCCGGCAGGTCATCGAAACCGTCGCCAACAACAAGGGCGCGATCGGCTACGTCGACAGGAAAAATGTCACGTCCCGAGTGAGGATCATCCTGGCGTTGCCGCCGTGACCCGCCCGCAAGGGCCGGCACCACCGTGATCAACCCCCTTCGCACCAGCATCGCGGTCCGCAGCGTCACGGTCCTGCTGCTGATCGTCGGGGTGGTAGGGCTCACATTCTTCGGGCTCTCCTACCGGCTGGCCGAGCAGCAGGAAGAAGACGAGGAACACACGCGCCTGGTGGAGCTGCTCGACACCGTCGAGCGCACCGCCAGCGTGGCGTGTTTCCTTTCCGACAAGGCGCTCGCCGACGAGGTGGCCCGCGGCCTGATGATGAACCGCACCGTGAAGGCGGTGGCGATCACGGCCGGCGGCAAACTGCTCGCCCATCGGGGCGATTCCATCGACGCCTTGCCCGAGCGCGACAGGGCCCCGGGATTCATGCTCGTGCGCGCGATCAAGTCGCCGTTCAGTCCCGCCGAAACCGTGGGCGAGGTCGTGCTCGTGCCAAACGCGGCCGAGATCCGCCGCAAGGTCGTCGATGCCGCCTGGCTTACCGGCCGCCTCCTGCTGCTGCAGATCATATTCACCGGCTTCGGCGTGGTGCTGATCGTCGTGACCTTCATCACCCGGCCCATCGCGGCGGTCTCCGCGCGGCTTCACGAGATGCGCCCCGAGATCGGGCAGAAAATCGAGGTTCCGCGCGGCAACCGCTCCGACGAGATCGGCCAGCTGGTCCACGACGTGAACTCGCTGGTCGACTACCTCGTCAACATCCTGAAGGAAGAGCGCGACCTCCACACCCAGCTCGGGATCGAGGAACGCAAGTTCCGCGCGATCTTCGAGCACGCACACACCGGCATCTTCCTGCTGGACGCCTCGGGCCAGCTGGTCTCGTTCAATGGGGCGTGCGGCAGATTCTTCAGGTTCCCGGATGCCGCCGCCGGGGACGTCGCGCTGCCGGCCTTCGTGGACCTGGTCGACCAGCACTGGAAGGGGGCGCCCGCGCTCATCGCGCGCGCGGTCGCCGAAGGTAGCGCCGTGGACCAGGACGTGAAAGTGCCCGCCCGCCCCGGCATCGCGGCGCGCTGGCTCAACGTCGTGCTCACGCCGGTCGAGGACGGCCGACTGCAGGGCGTGGTGAACGACATCACCGAGCTCAAGCGCTCCGAGGAAGCCGCGCTGGCGCTCGCGGCTACCGACCCCCTCACGGGGTTGCCCAACCGCCTCGGCTTCGATCGCCGCCTCGAGAAGATGATTGATGACTGCCACGCCGACGCGCGGCAGCGCTTCACGCTGCTGATGGTCGACCTCGACTGGTTCAAGCAGATCAACGACAACCACGGGCACCAGGCCGGCGACCTCGTGCTCGTGTGCACCGCGCGCGCGTTGGAGAAGGCGGTGCGCAAGACCGACTTCGTCGCTCGCGTGGGCGGCGACGAGTTCGTGCTGCTGCTTGGTGCGACCCACGAGCGCGCCGCCATCGAGGCGGTGATCAGGAAGGTGATCGCCGGCGCGGGCCAGCCGATATCGATCAGCCCCGGCATTTCGGCCACCATCGGCGCGAGTGTCGGCGCCGCGGTTTTCGAGGGTGGCGCGATGACCGGCGCGCAACTCCTCAGAGACGCGGACGAGGCGATGTACAAGGCAAAGGCGGCGGGCCGAAATGGCTTCCGTTTCGCCCGGCCAGCCGGCTGCGTCCGTTAACAAAATGGACGGCGCCACGCGATACGGCGCATACTTCGCGTACGCTTCCACCGGTCTCTTTACCATGCGCCTGCGCCTTGCCAGTTTCCCCGCCCTGCTGATGGCCTCGACGGTTGCTTTCGCCGCGACCGCACCCAACCTCGGCACCACCGCGACCTACGGGGTTGTCTCGGACACCTTTACCAACGCCAACACGGCGCCGCAGAGCATCATCGACGGAGACGTCTGCTACACCACCGCCCCGGTGACACCGCCCCTCACCATCACGGGCGCGACGGTTGTCCCCTGCCCGCCCGCCACCGGCATCGACCAGGGCGTGGCGCTGGCGAACCTGAACGGGCAGGTCTGTACCTTCCTCGGCGCGGGCGCCATCACGCTCGACTCGGTGGTCATCGGCGCCAACCCGCCGGGCACCATTCCCCCCGGCTGCTACACCAGCGGGGGCGCCATGAACGTCACCGCCACCACCACGGTCACGCTGGACGGCCCCGGCGTCTACGTCTTCCGTCCGGGCGGCGCGCTCACCACCGGCGCCGATTCAAACATCGTGCTGGCGCGCGGCGCCTGCGCCTCGGACGTGTTCTGGGCGCCGATCGGCGCCGCCACGCTCGGGGCGAACGCCGCCCTTTCGCCAACGCCGACCTTCGTGGGCACCATCATCTCGGCCGCGGGCATAACCATCGGGCACTTCGCCAACATGACCGGCCGCGCGCTGGCCTTTGGCGGCACCGTCACCACCGACGCGGTCACCATCACGGTGCCGACCTGTGCGGCATTCGCGGGTTTCCTGGGCGCGGGCATCCCCACGATGTCGCAGTGGGCGCTGGTTCTGATGGCGCTGCTGATGTCGATCGCGGGCTTCGTGGCGCTTCGCTCCCGCGCGCGGTAGATGCCGTCGCGCGCATTGCCAGATCTCGACGCGGCTGCCGGCGCGCGGCTTGCCTGATCGTTAGAGCACGCGGCCCGAAAGCGCAAGCGGGCGTGCCGCCAGCCCTGCCCGTGCGCCCCACGACCTGCGTAAGGTCCGAGTCCACGTCCTTCGGAAAGTTGCGCGGGTAGAACGGACCTTCGGTCATTTCCGGCGTGGCTTCATGGCCGTCTGCCAGCGCGGGTGTCGGGACCAGTGGCGCCAGCGCCGCGGCGCCGATCCAGTGCAGCACCCGCCTGCGGTCGTCACGGTGATCCATGGATTCTGCGTTCGCTCCAGTAACGGGATTGCGTCACTCTACGCTCGGCGCGCGCCGGGGTCGCGGCATCCGCGGGCAGCACCACGCGCAGGGCTCCTTCGTGATCGGTGCGGCGGATCTCGACGCCGCGCGCCCGGTAGAGGCCCAGCACCGCGCCATGGGGATGGCCGAAGCGATTGCGGTGCCCGACCGAAAATATGGCGATGGCCGGCGACACCGCATCGAGGAACGCGGCGCCCGACGAGGTGCGCGAGCCGTGGTGCGGGACTATCAGCACGTCGGCTTTCAGGTCCTCGCCGCGATCGAGCATTTCGCGTTCACCGCGTCCTTCCACATCACCCGTGAGCAACACGGAACGCGTAGCCGTGGAGACGCGCAACACGCAGCTGCGATCGTTTTCCCGGCGCGTGCGCCGCGCCGCGGCCGGCGCCTCCTCGTAGATCGCGGATCCGGGGTGCAGCACCACAAACGACACGCCGTCCCAGACCCAGCGCCGCCCCGCCTCGCAGCGGCGCGAATCGTCGAACATCAACTGCAACTCGTGGCCCGCGGGCAATGGCGAGAGCAGCCATGGCGGAGCGCGCGAGGCGGCCAGCGAGATGGCGCCGCCGGCGTGATCGTCATCCGCGTGCGAGATCACCAGGCCGTCCAGGCGCGCCACGCCTTCGCCGCGCAGGAAAGGCACCACGATGCGCGCGCCACTATCGGATTCGGCGCTCCACGAAGGCCCCGCATCGTAAGCCAGCGCGCGGGTTGCCGTGCGCACCACCAGCGCCAGGCCGTTGCCGACATCGAGGACCTCGATCCACGCCTCGCCCCAGGCCGGTGGCTGCGGCGCAATGGCGAAGAGCGGCACCAGCCACGCGGCGCCGAGGCTGCGCATCGGCACCCCGCGCGGGGCAAGCAGCAGGGCGCAGCCCACCAGCGCTGCCGCCACGGTCCAGGGCTGCGGGGCGTGGCTTTCGAGCATGGCCCGCGGCAGCCCCGCCAGCCATTCCAGCGGGGTCATCAGCCCCAGCATCAACACATGCGCGCCCTCCAGCAGCCACGGCGCGTCGATGAAAGCGCCCAGGATCGCCAGCGGCACCACGACGAGGCTCACCAGCGGGATCGAAAAGGCGTTGGCGAGCGGCGATACCAGCGACACTTCCTGGAACAACGCAAGCAGCATCGGCACCATCACCACCGTGACCGCCAGCTGCTCGGTCACGGCCGAGGCAAAAATTCCCGTCCGCCCGGTGCGCGACGCCATCACATAAAAAATCGCCGCCACCGCGCCGAACGACAGCCAGAAACCCGCGGACAACACCGCCCACGGGTCGAGCAGCAGCACCACCAGCGCCGCCAGCGCCAGCACCCGTGAGGACGACGCCTGCCGGTCCAGCAGCAGGCACGCGGCAATCACCGCCAGCATCACGAAGGTACGTTGCGCCGGGACCGCGTAGCCGGTCATGAGCGCATAGGCCAGCGCCACCAGCGTGCCCGCAACCACCGCGGCCTTGCGCGCCGGCAGGCGCAACACCAACCCCGGCACCCGGACCCAGGCGAAGTGGGCAAGCGCAAATCCCAGCCCCGCCAGCATGGTGATGTGCAGGCCGGAGATGCTCATCAGGTGTCCCACGCCGGTGCGCCAGAACACCTCCCAGTCGTCGGGGGCGATGGCATCCTGGTCGCCGATGGCCAGCGCCACCAGCACCCCGCGCAACCGGGCATCTCCCAGCTGCGCCTGCATCGATTCACGCACCTGCAGGCGCCATCGATGCAACGTATACGTCCAGCCCGGCGCGTGGCCGTGTGCGGCCGCGGCCGATTCCCGTGCGCGGACGTAACCCGTGGCCCGGATGCCACGCTCCAGCGCCCAGGGCTCGAAGTCGAACGTGTGCGGATTGGACAGGCCGCGTGGGCGCTTCAGCCGCACCGTCAGCACCCACGAGTCCCCCGGGACCAGGCGTGGCGGCGGTACATCGGCGCGCGCATCGGCGTACCAGGTAAGGGCAATGGTGCGCGGCACCTGCGCGCCGGGGGTTGCGACACGATCGACGTGGAAGAGGAACCGCGTGCCGCGCTCGCCGGGCTGTGGGAGGTTCGCCACCTGCCCTTCCAACGTGATGTCGCGCCCTTCCCATGCCACGGGCAGCCATTGCGCCAGCGCTTGCTGCGCGCGCCAGGCCGCGTAGTGGAAACCCGCCAGCGCGCCCGCCACCAACAACAGGACCGCAAGCGCGCGTGGGTGCGTGCGTGCCAGGACCAGGGCCAGCGCAACCGCAACCAGGGCCCACGCAAACGACAGGTCGGGAAGATCGGCGCACCGCTGCAGGGCCAACACGCCGAGCACGAATGCGAAGACGAAACAGCGCATCCCCCACCAACGCCGTGGGGGGCGTGCGCGACTACAGGGGCGACGCCGGTTCAGCGGGTTGTATCATTCCGGCATGCGAAACCCCGCGAAAAACGCCGGCTTCACCTGGATCGAGCTCACGATTGTGGTGGCGGTGATTGGCATCCTGGCGATGATGACCATCCCGGGACTGCAGGAAAACATGCTCAAGCGCCAGGTCAAGGAAGGCATGGCGCTCGCCGATGTCGCCAAGGGCGGCGTCGCCAAGTTCTGGGCCGCGGCCGCCAAGATGCCGGTGAACAACAAGGACGCGGGCGCCCCGTCCAGCGAAAAAATTGTCGGCTCCCTGGTAAAGGATGTCGCCGTCGACCGGGGCGCCATCACCATCACCTTCGGCAACAACGCCAGCAAGGTGATCGAGGGCAGGAAACTCACCATCCGCCCGGCCGTGGTGAAGGATGAACCCGCGGTGCCCGTGGCATGGCTGTGCAACGACATGCCGGTGCCCGCCGGCATGGAGATCCGCGGCGCCAACCAGACCGACATCGAGAACAGGTACCTGCCTCTCGAGTGCCGCAACACGGCGAAGAAGTGAAGCCCGCGTTCTGGGACGAGGCCACCCGCCACCTGGCCCGCAAGGACCCGGTGCTGCGCAGGCTCGTCAAGCGTTTTCCCGAACCCGACCTCGAACATCGTGGCAACGAGTTCCAGACCCTCGCGCGCTCGATCGTCGGCCAGCAGATCTCGGTCAAGGCGGCGCAGTCGATCTGGGGACGCTTCGCCGATTGTGTGGGCGAGATGACGCCGCAACGTGTGGCGGCAAAGGACGACGCCGAGCTTCGCGCGTGTGGCTTCTCGGGCCAGAAGGTTTCCTACGTGAAGGACCTGGCGCGCCGCTTCGCCTCCGGCGAGATCAAGCCGCGCCGGTGGGCGAAGATGGACGACGAGGCGATCATCAACGAACTGGTGGTGGTCAGAGGCATCGGCCGCTGGACGGTCGAGATGTTCCTGATCTTCCACCTGCTGCGCCCGAACGTGTTGCCGCTGGACGACCTGGGGCTGCGCCGCGCGATGGAGCGTGCGTACAACGCGGGCGACGTGTTGATCCGGGACGAGATGCACGCCATCGCCGATTGCTGGACGCCCTATTGCTCGGTGGCGACGTGGTACATGTGGCGCTCGCTGGACAACGCGGCGCTGTGACCCCGCAGGCGCTGCCCCACGTCGTCATGCTGCACGGGGTGAACGGCACCGCGCGCGCGCTCGACCCATTGGCCGAAGGCCTGCGCGCTTACGCAACGATCCACGCGCCCGACCTGCCGGGACACGGCGGGCGCCCGGTACCGGCCCGGATGTCGATCGAGGACAACGCCGCGGACATCATCGCGCTGCTCGACGCGCAGGGCATCGAACGCGCCGTGTTTGTGGGATACAGCCTCGGGGGTTATGCCGCGACCTGGCTTGCGCGCCACCATCCGCAGCGCACGGCAGGGGTGTGCGCGGTGGCCACGCGCTTCACCTTCACCGACGAGATAATGAGCCACTGGACCCACCTGGCGCAGCCCGAGCGCATCGCGCGCCCCGGCAACCCGCGTGCGGCGGAGCTGCTGCGCGCCCACGGCCCGGGCTGGCCGGCCGTGACACTCGCCAATGCCGCGATGTTTGCCGAGATCGCACGCAACCCGCCGCTCAAGCCCGAAGACTTCGCCGCCATCAGCCGCCCGGTGCTGCTGGTGAACGGCAATCGCGACGCCTTCCTTCCGTGGTCCCACACGCTGGAGATGGCCCGCGCCATCCCGGGCGCGCGGCTCATGATGTTCTACGGGATCGCGCATCCGATGACCCAGATGCCGTCGGCGCAGGTCGCCACCGCCATCGGCGAATGGATCCGGGAAATCGCCGCTTGAAGCCGGGACACGTGCAGGCCGTGCTGTTCGATTTCGGCGGCGTCCTGATCGAGATCGATTTCGACCGCGTGCTGCGGCGCTGGGCCGCGCTTTCAGGCGAGCGGTTCGAATCGCTCAAGGCACGGTTCCACCATGGCGAGGCGTACCAGTGCCACGAACGCGGCGAGATCACCGCGGCGCGGTACTACGAATCCCTGCGGCAGTCGCTCGGCATCAACCTGCCGGACGCTGCTTTCGAGGACGGCTGGAACGCGGTTTTCGGGGCCGAGATCGCGCCCACCGTCGCGCTGCTGCCGGCGCTCGCGGCGCGGGTCCCGATCTATCTTTTTTCCAACACCAACCTCGCGCACTACCGCTGCTGGTCGCCCCGCTACGCGGCGGCGCTGCGGCCGCTGCACCGCATCTTCGTGTCGTTCGAGATGGGGCTGCGCAAACCCGAGGCGGCCTCGTTCGAATACGTCGCGCGCGCAATCGGCGTGCCGCTCGATCACATCCTCTTCTTCGACGACACCGTGGCCAACATCAACGGCGCTCGCGCGGTGGGAATGCCGGCGGTGCTGGTCAACAACCCGGACGACGTGCTGCGGGCGGTGGCGCACCTGAATCCAACACCCGGCGTGTAGGCGCTATTCCCTTGCCGTGTCGGACGATTGCACCCCAAGTAGTTGAATCTGAAAAGATAATCCTTTCCGACTAACAAATCTGTCCATGGGTCGCGAGGTCCTGACTCGCAGCGCTGCCAATCTGGTGTATGGATGACACCGGAAGGCCCTTCATGAAATCGCTGCTGGGACCCACCCTTCTGGCGCTCGCCATCGCCACGCCCGCCTATCCGGCCGGCATGCTCTACAAGTCGGTGGATGGCAACGGTTCGGTGACCTTTTCGGACACGGCGCCTTCCGGCACCAACGTGAAGATCCTCGAGCAGCGCGCGCTGTCCCCCTTGGGGGCGCCTGCGCGGGCCGCGCCCCCCGCCGCTCCCCCGCTGCCGCTGGCCGAGGGCGACGAAGCCCTCAACCGCGCCAACGAGCAGGTGGACCTGGCCGAACACGCGCTGGCGCTCGCGCGGCGCAACCTCTGGTCACCGGACGACGGCATGAAGATGCAGCCGGCGCGGGTGGATCCCGCCGAGCTGGAACGTGTGGAGTTCTACAAGAAGAACCTGCGCAGCGCGCGCACCGATCTGGTGGAACTGGTGCGGGATCGCCAGGCGCAGGCGCTGGCGGTTGCCCCGGTGCCGGGCGCGCCCATCGTGGTGGCCGTGAACTACCTGCCCCGGCGATGACCCCTACGAAGTGATCCGGCCGTCGGTCATCTGCAGGCACCGGTCCATGCGGGCGGCGAGCACCGGATCGTGGGTGACCATGACAAAGGCGGCGCCGTGGCGCCGGTTCAGCGCGAGGACCAGGTCGAACACCTTGCCGGCGTTTTCGCGATCGAGGTTGCCCGTGGGTTCGTCGGCCAGCACACACGCCGGGTTTGTCACCAGCGCGCGGGCCACGGCGACGCGCTGGCGCTCTCCGCCGGAAAGCTCGCCGGGACGATGTTCGAGGCGATGC
>JBBREI010000052.1:0-20006 GCA_038203035.1 Burkholderiales bacterium | reverse complement strand
CTCGACCTCTTCGAGAGACGTCAGACCCTTCTTCACCTTGATCAGGCCCGACTTGCGCAGGTCCTTGATCCCTTCCCGCTCTGCCTGGTCGGCCAGGTCGATGGCGGTTCCGTTTTTCATGATGATCCGCTCCATCTCTTCGGAGATGGGCATCACCTGGTAGATCCCGACCCGGCCCTTGTAGCCGGTATTCTTGCACACCTCACAGCCGGCGGGCCCAAACGGCTGCCACGAGCCGTCGAGGTCATCGTCCCGGAAACCGGCCCTTTTCAGGGCCTCTTCCGGGATAACCACCGGTTTCTTGCACACGCAGAGCTTGCGGGCCAGCCGCTGGGCGGTCACGAGGATCACCGAGGAGGCGATGTTGAACGGGGCGATGCCCATGTTCATCAGCCGGGTGAGGGTCTGGGGCGCGTCGTTGGTGTGGAGGGTCGAAAGGACCATGTGGCCGGTCTGGGCGGCCTTGATCGAGATCTCGCCGGTCTCGATGTCGCGAATCTCGCCCACCATGATGATGTCCGGGTCCTGCCGCAGGAAGGCCTTCAGCGCCACCGGGAAGGTGAGCCCCTGCTTGTCGTTGATGTTGACCTGGTTCACGCCCGGCAGGTTGATCTCCGCCGGGTCCTCGGCCGTGGAGATGTTGATCCCCGGCTTGTTGAGGATGTTGAGGCACGTATAGAGGGAGACCGTCTTGCCCGAGCCGGTGGGGCCGGTGACCAGCACCATGCCGTAGGGGCGCCCAATGGCGCTCATCAGCGCTTCCTTCTGGTCCGGGTCGTAACCCAGCGCGTCGATCCCCAGCGTGGCGCTGGAGGGATCGAGGATCCGCATGCAGATCTTCTCGCCAAAGAGCGTCGGCAGGGTCGAGACCCGGAAGTCGATGGCGCGCGTCTTCGACAGCACCATCTTCATTCGCCCGTCCTGCGGCACGCGCTTTTCCGAGATATCGAGCCTGGAGACCACCTTGATGCGCGAGGCGATCTTTTCCTTGATCGCCAGCGGCGGCTGCGCCACGTCGTAGAGGATGCCGTCGGTGCGGTAGCGGATGCGGTAGAACTTCTCGTAGGGCTCGAAGTGGATGTCGGAGGCGCCTCCGTTGATCGCGTCGAGCAGGATCTTGGTCACGTATTTGACCACCGGCGCGTCGTCGATGTCCTCCATCGCCGCCGTGTCGCTGGCGTGGGAATCGCCGTCGGTGACTTCCACGCCCGACAGGTCCACTTCCTCGGTGGCCAGGTCCAGCGCCTTGCCCGAGGAATCCGAGAGCTTCTTGACCACCTTCTCGAGCTTGTCGTCCTCGACAACCACCGGCTCCATGTTCAGGCCGGTGGCGAACTTCACCTCCTGCAGCACCTGCTCGTTGGACGGATCCGACATCGCCACGAACACGCGGTTGCCGCGCTTGCCCAGCGCGATCACGCGGTGGTTGACCACCAGCTTCGCATCGATGAGGTTGAGCGGCAGCTGGTCGATGTCCACCGCGTTCAGGTCGAGCAGCGGATAGCCGAAGGTCTGCGCGGCGAACTGCGAGACGTCCTTGGCCGAAAGCTTCCGGGTCTGCACCAGCTTCTGCACGAAGGACATGCCCTCCTTGCTCGCTTCCAGCTGGATCGAGTTGGCGTCAGCCTGCAGCAGCCGGCCCTGCTGGACGAGTGCGCGCCCGAGCGCGCTGAAGGAATTGGGCAATGCAGCCATGGCAATTTGTTTTAAATCAATACCATAATGCGCTTATTTAGTTTTCCTTGTAAAGAAAGGCTACTCGCTTCGGCTATAATTTTCGACCCCATGACTCTTCACGTCCTCGGCATCAACCACCACAGCGCGTCGCTGGAGATCCGCGAGAAGCTCGCCTTCCCGCAGGAAACCCAGGTCGGAGCCCTGGCAGAACTCGCCGCGCAGCCCGGCGTGGCCGAGGCTGTGCTCGTCTCCACCTGCAACCGCACGGAGGTCTACTGCTGGGCCGAAGATGCGGGTGCCGCCCGCGCCTGGCTGGTCCAGGCGGCGGCCCGCGCCGGGGTGGAAGTCGACCCCCTGCTCTACCTGCACAGCGATGACGCCGCCGTCCGCCATGCCTTCCGGGTGGCCTCGGGCCTGGACTCCATGGTCCTGGGCGAGCCCCAGATCCTGGGCCAGGTAAAGCAGGCGGTGCGCGCCGCGGAAGGCGCCGGCACCCTGGGCAGCCTGCTGCACCGGCTCTTCCAGCAGACGTTTTCCGTGGCCAAGCAGGTGCGCTCGGAAACGGCGCTGGGCGCCCAATCGATCTCCATGGCCGCGGCCGCGCTCAAGCTGGCCCAGAACCTCTACGGCGACCTCTCCCGCACCCGCATGCTGCTGATCGGCGTGGGCGAGATGGTCGAGCTGGCGGCCACGTATTTCGTGGCGCAGCGCCCGCTCTCGGTCACCGTGGCCAACCGCACGCTCGCGCGCGGCGAGGCCTTCGCACAGCGCTTCGACGCCAGGGCGATCGCGCTTTCCGAGCTGCCCGCGAGCCTGGCCGAATTCGACATCATCATCACCGGCACCGCCTCGACGCTGCCGATCCTGGGCAAGGGCCTGATGGAACGCGCCCTCAAGGCGCGCAAGCGCCGGCCCATCTTCATCGTCGACTTCGCCGTGCCGCGCGACGTCGAAGCCGAGGTCGCGCACCTCGAGGACATTTTCCTCTACACCATCGACGACCTCGGCGGCATCGTGCAGGAAGGCGCGGAGATGCGCCGCGCCGCGGCCGCGCAGGCCGAAGAGATCGTGGCGCGCCAGGTCGAGGCCTTTCGCAGCTGGCAGGGCGCGCGCGCCGCGGCGCCGGCGATTGTGGATTTGCGCAAACGCGCCGACGGCTACCGCGAGGCCGAACTCGCCAAGGCGCGCCAGCGCCTGGTTCGCGGCGACGATCCCGCCGCGGTGATCGAATCGCTCGCCAACGGCCTGGCCAACAAATTCCTGCACCACCCCAGCCGGGCGCTGTCGCGCGCCGGCCCGGGAGAGCGCGAAAGCCTGCTGCGCGCCATCGAGGCGCTGTACCCGGAAATCCCGGACGAGCCCGGGCAGCCATGAAGGCCTCCATCGCGTCCAGGCTCGCGAGCCTCGACTCGCGACTGAAGGAGATCGACTCGCGCCTGGCCGACCCCGACGTCGCCAGCAACCGCGAGAGCTTCCGCAAGCTCTCGCAGGAGCGCGCCGAGATCCAGCCCGTGGTGGCGCTCTACGGTGAATACCGCAAGGCCGAAGGTGACGTCGCCGCCGCCGAGGACATGGCGAAGGATCCCGGGATGCGTGAATTCGCCGAGGAGGAGATCAAGTCCGGGCGCGCGCGCATCGCCACGCTCGAGGAAGACCTCCAGCGCATGCTGCTGCCGCGCGATCCCAACGACGACAGGAACCTGATCCTCGAGATCCGTGCCGGCACCGGCGGCGACGAGAGCGCCCTCTTCGCGGGGGACCTCTTCCGGATGTACACGCGCTTCGCGGAGCGCAATCGCTGGCAGGTGGAGGTGGTTTCCGAAAGCCCCGGTGACGCCGGCGGCTACAAGGAGGTGATCGCGCGCGTGGTCGGGGACGGCGCCTACTCCAGGCTCAAGTTCGAATCCGGCGGCCACCGCGTGCAGCGCGTGCCGGCCACCGAGACCCAGGGCCGCATCCACACCTCCGCCGCCACCGTCGCGGTGATGGCCGAAGCCGACGATGTTTCCGACATCATCATCAATCCCGCCGACGTGCGCGTCGACACCTACCGCGCCAGCGGCGCGGGCGGCCAGCACGTGAACAAGACCGATTCGGCGGTGCGCCTGACACACGCCCCGACCGGCATCGTGGTGGAGTGCCAGGACGGGCGCAGCCAGCACAAGAACAAGGAGCAGGCCTGGCGCGTGCTCGCCGCGCGCATCAAGGACAAGCAGACGCGCGAGGCGCAGGCGAAGGAGGCAAGCGAGCGCAAGAGCCTGATCGGCTCGGGCGACCGCTCCGACCGCATCCGCACCTACAACTTCCCGCAGGGCCGCGTCACCGACCACCGCATCAACCTCACGCTGCACAGGATCGACGCCATCATGGACGGCGATCTGGGCGAGATCACCGGCGCGCTCGCCGCGGAACGCCAGGCCGAGCTGCTGGCGGGCCTTTCGGACAACCCCTGATGCTCACGCTCGGCGCCGCGCTTGAACTCGCCGAGGCCGCCATCGGCCGCGTCGACGCGCACGCCATCTTCTCGCACCTGCTCGGCGTGAACCGCGCCTACCTCATCGCCAACCCGATGCGTGTGCTCACCGAAAGCGAAGACGCACGCGCGGACATGCTGGTGGCACACCGCTCCATGGGCCAGCCCGTGGCCTACCTGATGGGCAAACGCGAGTTCTACTCGCGCGATTTCGCCGTCGGGCCCGGGGTCCTGATCCCGCGACCGGAAACCGAGACGCTGGTGGATGCCGCGAAGGAAATTTGCCTTTGCCCCTCCCGGCAGGGCCATTCGGGGGCCGGCAATCCGGTCGATGTCCTCGACCTGGGGACCGGCAGCGGTGTGATCGCCGTGACCCTTGCACTCGAGGCGCCCACGGCCAACGTCACCGCCACCGACCTGTCGGACGCCGCACTCGAAATTGCACGCGCCAACGCCGCGAGCCTGGGCGCCCGCGTGGAATTCCTCCAGGGGGCCTGGTACGCGCCACTGGCCGGCCGCCGCTTCGACCTGATCGTGAGCAATCCTCCCTACGTCGCGGCGCGGGACACGCACCTGGAAGAAGGCGACCTGCGCTTCGAGCCGCGTGGCGCCCTCACCGACGAAAGCGCCGACGGCCTCGACTCCATCCGCGCCATCGTGGCGGGCGCCGCGCGGCACTTGAAACCGGGCGGTTGCGTCCTCATGGAGCATGGATACAACCAGGCGGGCGCCGTGGCCGCGCTGTTGCGTGCGGCGGGCTTCACTACCGACCAACCGGTACCGGACCTCGCGGGCATCCCCCGCGTGGCCGGCGGCAGATTGCAGCAATGATATAAATCCGTATCCAGAGGAGGATTCCATGACCATCCAGGACACCATCAAGCAGCAGGTCGAAGGCCACCCCGTCGTGCTCTACATGAAGGGTTCGCCGCAGATGCCGCAGTGCGGCTTTTCCGCCACCGCCACCAAGATCCTGCAGGCGGTGGGCGCGGGCGATGTCTTCACCGTGGACGTGCTGCAGGACGCGGATATCCGCGATGGCATCAAGCAGTACGCCAACTGGCCCACCATTCCCCAGCTCTACGTGAACGGGGAATTCGTCGGCGGCTGCGACATCATGAAGGAGATGTACCAGTCGGGCGAGCTGCAGGCGCTGATCACCACCGTGAAGAAATGACATGCGCCACGCGCGCGGCCCCACCAAGCTGCGCGTGATGTTCGGCCCCGAGATCGCCATCGGGCCAGGCAAGGCGGACCTCCTCGCCGCCATCGCCGAGACCGGCTCGATCTCGGCTTCCGCCAAAAGCCTGGGCATGTCCTACCGCCGCGCCTGGCTGCTGGTCGACACCATGAACCGCTGCTTCCGCGAACCCGTCGTAGCATCGGCGACCGGCGGCTCGGGCGGCGGGGGAGCGCGGCTCACCAAATTCGGCACACGGGTGCTGGGCCACTTCCGTGCCATGCAATCTCGCATCGACGCCGCAATCGAAAGCGACCTCGCAGCATTCTCCGAGCTTCTCGCCGACCGACCTAGATAACGTGGGAAGTCTGCGCCACGTGCCGGGGGGGCGACGCGCTCCAGAGCATGAGATGAATGGCTTCGCTCAACAGCGACGCAGAAATGCCTTCTCCGGGACCCAGCTTGTTGCGATGTGCCACATGGGTCGGGACAGCCATGCGCAGGATAGCGTCGTTGCCACCGTCCACTCGCATGCCGATGGTGGTGTTCGGTCCGAGCACCACAAACTCCACTATGGTTCCGCCGACGGGGTTTTCATGCTCGCCACGGGAGGGTCGATCGCGCCGGTGCAGGATCACGCTTTCCACCGGAATCGCCCAGGAGATGGGTGCATCTGCCGCAAAACCCGGTGAGTAGCCCGACTCCAGCACATGGCCCATCCAGGTGATGTAGGTCAGCTTTCGGTCGTGGTCATGCCTTGCGACACGAGCCTCGAACACGTTCTTGATATCGACCAGGCGCGCTATTTCCCGTGAAAGGGGACGAGACATGACGTCGGCGGGTGTCCCGACCTGAAGCGTCTCCCCGTGGTGCAGGATGCACATCCGGTCGGCGAGCATCGCCGCTTCATCAAGATCGTGGGTCACCAGGATCACCGGCATCCGCAGCATTCGTCGCAGTTCAGCCAGCTCGATGTAGAGCTTTTGCCGAGTGGCGCGATCGACCGCGGAAAACGGCTCATCCAGCAGCAAGACCTGCGGGTCACGCGCGAGCGCCCGGGCGACGGCCACTCTTTGCTGCTGGCCGCCCGAGAGTTCCGACGGACGCCGGTCTTCAAGTCCGCGCAGGTTCACCATCGCCAACAGATCTCGTGCTCGCGCGTTTCGATCCGCAGGCGGGAGATGTTCCATCGCGGCCCTGACGTTGCTCGCCGCATCGAGGTGCGGGAACAAGGCATAGCTCTGGAATACCAGGCCGGCCGGCCGCTGTTGCGGGGTCAGGTTCACCCCCGTGGAAGAGTCAAACCACGACTTGCCGCCAAGGGCAATATTTCCATGCTGGGGCTGATACAGGCCGGCGATGGCGCGCAGCAAGGTGGACTTGCCGCTTCCCGAAGGCCCTACCAATGACAACACTTCGCCAGGTGCGCAACTGAATTGCGCGTTTAATGGAATCGGCCCCGGTTGGCTTACCCGAACCGACAGTCCGGAATCGAGGCCGGTCACCGCCATCGACCGAACCGCGAGGTGCTGGCGTAGGCGACTGCGATTGCCGTCAGCGAGATGACGAGAAGCACCGCCGACATGACGCCGGCGCCCGCGGTGTCAAACGCCTGAACGCGGTCGTAGATTGCGATGGCGATGGTCTTGGTCTCCCCGGGAATGCTGCCTCCCACCATCATGACCACCCCGAATTCTCCCAGGGTGTGCGCGAACGTCAATACCGCTGCGGTAAGGATGCCCGGCCACGCAAGCGGCAGTTCGATGCGCCAGAAAATCAGCCACGGCGACATGCCACAACAGGCAGCTGCGTCGCGGATGTCCGGCGCGATGGATTCGAAGCCGCGCTGCATGGGCTGGATGGCAAAGGGCAGGTTGAAGACCAGCGAAGCCACGAGCAAGCCGCCGAAGCTGAACATCAGCGTATGGCCGAAAAGCGATTCGAACAGCTTTCCGATGGTCGACTGCCCCCCCATCGATACCAGGAGGTAGTAACCAAGAACCGTCGGTGGCAGGACAAGAGGCAAGGCGAGCAGCGTTTCCACCAGGCTCTTTCCGGGAAACTTGCGCCACGCCAGCAGGCGGCCCATCCAGATCCCCGTCGGCAGCAGCAATGCCGCGGTCCATGCCGACAACTTGAGCGACAGACCCAGGGCCGCCCAATCCATCATGAAGTACGGGGCGTTTCTTCTGGAAGACGAAAACCGTAACGCACGAATGTTGCGCGCGCCGGCGCGGATTGAAGGAATCGATAGAACTCCTTCGCCGTATTGCCGGCGTTCTTGAGCAACACCATCCGTTGCCGAAGGGGCTCGTGTGAGTCGACAGGAAGCAGGACAAATTCGCCGAGCGGCGCCATCGCGGGCGCGAGGACCTGAGCGTACGCGATGATTGCGCCCTGCGTACTGCCGGAGGTCGCGAATTGCGCGGCTTGCGAGACATTCTCTCCGAGAACCAGGCGCGACTGGATCTTTCCCCAGAGGCCTGCTTTGGCAAGCGCCTGCTGCGCTGCACGGCCGTAAGGGGCGTGCTCCGGGTTGGCAATGGCGAATTTCCTGAGCCTTCCGTCGTCCAGCGAGGTCGCGAGATCCCTAAGGGCGGCATCA
This sequence comes from Burkholderiales bacterium, assembly GCA_038203035.1. Lineage (GTDB taxonomy): Bacteria > Pseudomonadota > Gammaproteobacteria > Burkholderiales > Usitatibacteraceae > Usitatibacter. The sequence goes on along the minus strand of JBBREI010000052.1, from coordinate 12,071 downwards.
GCCTTTATCGGAGAGGCCTTTGGCACGAAAAACACAATGCGACCAATGGCATACAGCGCTCCATCGTCGAGAGTCCTGCCCTCTTTGGCCAGCGCAGACACGAACCCTTCGTCGGCGGACAGGAAGAGCTCGAATGGGGCTCCCTCGGCGATCTGGCGGCGGTAGTTGCCTGAAGAGCCGAAACTCAGTTTGACGGCCTTTCCGCTGCGTTTGGCGAAGTCATCCGCAACGTCCTGGAGGGCGAATTGCAGGTCGGAAGCAGCGGCCACATTCGGAATGTCGGCGCCCGCGGCGGTTGACAGGGGAAGAAATACGATCGCAAACGCGGCCGCAAGACGGGTCAACATGCAAAAGCGCCTCTGTTTCGATGTATACGCCCGAATATAACGAGAAAGGGGGATTCGATCCAGCGCCCGCCACAGATATGCGCTGCGCCTCATATGGGTTGGGCGTGCGCCCTCTGAGACAATGGGGCATGCAGGACATCCAGGCGAGCCTGTCTCTCGCCCTTCGCCTCCTCGCGGGCGGCGATCGTGAACTCTGGGGCATCGTCGCGCTGTCCCTCAATGTGAGCATTGCTTCCGCGATCCTCGCGTGTGCCCTTGGCATGCCGCTCGGCGCATTGGTGGCCGTGCGCGAGTTCCCGGGCCGGCGAGCAGTCATCGTGATGCTCAACGCGTTGCTGGGCCTGCCCGCGGTCGTGGTCGGCTTGCTGGTCTACCTGCTGCTCTCGCGCGCGGGGCCACTCGGCGGTCTCGGCATCCTGTTCACGCCCACGGCGATCGTGATCGCGCAGACGTTGCTGGTGTTGCCGATCGTGGCCGCGCTGTCCCGGCAGTTCGTCGAGGACGCCTGGGGTGAATATCGCGAGCAGCTCACTTCCCTCGGCGTCTCAGCCACGCACGCGGTGCCCACACTCCTGTGGGACCTGCGTTACTCGCTGCTCACCGTGGCGCTCGCCGGGTTCGGCCGCGCGGCTTCGGAGGTCGGGGCCGTGATGATCGTCGGGGGCAACATCGACGGCGTCACCCGGGTGATGACCACCGCGATCGCGCTGGAGACCAGCAAGGGCGACCTGCCCCTGGCGCTTGCGCTGGGCGCGATCCTGATCGTCCTGGTGATCGCGTTGAACGCCGCCGCCTATGCCCTGCGCGAATGGAGCATGAAGCGCCATGGCTAGCGCCCCGCGTTTTCCGCTCGTGGCCCGCGGCCTCACGGTGCGCCTGGGCGGCCATGTGGCGCTGGAGCGCATCGACTTCACCCTCGATGGGCATTCGCGCATCGCCGTGCTGGGAGCGAACGGCGCCGGCAAGAGCGTGCTGCTGCGCACGCTGCACGGGCTCATCGTGCCCACCGAGGGTGAGGTGCTGTGGGCTGGATCGCGCGCGCGCCCCACGGACCAGGCGATGGTGTTCCAGCGCCCGGTGATGCTTCGGCGCTCGGCGCTGGCCAACATCGAATACGCGCTCGCGGTGAACGGCGTCCAGGGCAAGGAGCGCTCCCGGCGCGCTCGCGAGGCGATCGATCGCGTGGGCCTCGCCGCGCTCGCGGGGCGCGCGGCGCGCGTGCTCTCGGGCGGCGAGCAGCAGCGCCTCGCCCTCGCGCGCGCCTGGTCGCTTCGCCCGCGCGTGATCTTCCTCGACGAGCCCACCGCGAGCCTCGACCCTGCCGCCGCCGGCGAGATCGAACGCGTGATCGGCGAAATCCACGCTAGCGGCACCGCCATCGTCATCACCACCCATCACCTCGGGCTCGCGCGGCGCGTGGCCGACGAGATCGTTTTCCTCCACCAGGGCCGGCTCACCGAGCAATCGCCCGCCGATCGTTTCTTCACCGTGCCACGGTCCCCGGAAGCGGCGCGTTTCCTGCAAGGGGAATTGCCATGGACCACCACATCGCCCGCTTCGTGAGCCGGTTCGCCACCGCATGGATCGCGGCGGCCCTGCTGGCCTCGGTCGCCCTCGCCTCGCGGCCCGCGGCCGCGCAGGACTTCATCACCGTCGCCTCGACCACCTCCACGGAGCAGTCGGGCCTCTTCAAGCACCTGCTGCCCGAAGCAAGGAAGGCGCTGGGCTTCGACGTGCGCGTGGTCGCCGTGGGCACCGGCCAGGCGCTCGACATGGCGCGCCGCGGCGATGCCGACGTGGTGTTTGTGCACGACAAGGTGGCCGAGGAGAGATTCGTCGCCGAAGGCTTCGGCGTGAAACGCTTCGAGGTGATGTACAACGATTTCGTCATCGTCGGCCCGAAGTCCGATTCGGCGAAGATCGAGGGCAACGATGTGACCGCCGGCCTGAAGAAAATCGCCGAGAGCAGATCCCCCTTCGCCTCGCGCGCCGACAAAAGCGGCACCCACGCCGCCGAGCTGCGTTACTGGAAGGCCGCGGGCATCGACCAGCCCAGGGGCGACTGGTACCGCGAGACCGGATCCGGCATGGGCCCGACGCTCAATACCGCCGCCGGCATGAACGCCTATGCGCTCACCGATCGCGGCACCTGGCTCTCGTTCAGGAACCGCGCCGACCTGGTGATCCTGGTCGAGGGCGACACGAAGCTCTTCAACCAGTACGGCGTGATGCTCGTGGACCCCGCGAAACATGCGCACGTGAAGAAGGACCTCGGCCAGAAGTTCGTCGACTGGGTGATCTCGCCCGCGGGCCAGGCCGCGATCGCCGCCTACCAGATCGGGGGCCGGCAACTTTTCTTCCCCAACTACAAGGCGGGCGCGTGACCCGGGCGGGCGCCGCGGCGCGGACGACGCGCGCTTCGAGTTCGGGCCGTCGTGCAGCCTGACCAGGGCGCAACCCGCGAGGGCTGCGATAATGGCCCCATGATCCACATCGACATCCGCCCCCTCTGGCGCATCCGTTCCGGAGAAGAACGCGAGTTCGAGTTCCGGCTGATCGAGCTGCTGGCCGAGCTCGACGTATCGGCCAAACTCACCCAGGCGGCCGAGCGCGCGGGTTTTTCCTACCGCCACGCCTGGAACCTTATCGAGGAGTGGGAAAAGTTCTTCGGCTCGTCGCTGGTGACCAAGGCGCGGGGCCGCGGCACCACCCTCACGCCGCTGGGCAAGCGCCTGCTGCTGGCCGGGCGCCGCGCGCAGGCCCGCCTGGCCCCGGAACTCGCCAACCTGGCTTCCGAATTCGCGCGCTCGCTCAATGAAACGCTGTCGGAATCGCTGTCCACCCTCGTGATCCAGGCAAGCCATGACTTCGCCATCGAGGGGCTGGCGCGCATCTCGTCCGCCGCGGGTGTATCGGTGGACCTGCAATACAGGGGCAGCTTCGACGCGCTGGCCGCCTTGCGCCGCGGCGAATGCGACATCGCGGGGTTCCATGTGCCCGTTGGCCGAATGGGCGCGCTGATGCAGCAGCGTTATGGCGAATGCCTTCCGATGGATGAGCATCGCCTGATCTCGTTCGTGACGCGCACCCAGGGGCTGATCGTGCGGCCCGGAAATCCGAAAGGCCTCGCCTCGTTGAACGATTTTTGCCGGCCGGACGTGCGCATGGTCAACCGCCAGCGCGGCTCTGGCACACGCGCGCTTCTCGAGTTCATGATTTCCGCCGCGGGCCTGGACCGCGCGCGCATGTCGGGCTACGACAACGAGGAGATCACCCACGCCGCCGTGGCCGCGCTGATCGCGGGACATCAGGCCGACGTGGGGTTCGGGGTGCAGGCCGCGGCGGCGCAATACGGCCTTGGGTTCGTGCCGGTGTGCACGGAGCGCTACTACCTGGCGTGCCGCGCGCAGAACCTGGATTCGCCCGCGATCGCCATACTGCTCGACCAGTTGCGACATCCCGCCTTCATCGAGATGGTTGCGGACCTGCCCGGTTACGCGGCGCCCGATCCCGGCGCCATCCTCGCGTCTTTCGGGTCCGTCGCGGCCGCCGGGGCCGCCGCGACGCCTCGCTGACGGGCGTGACGGTGGGTGAGCGCGGCGTGGCCCCCGGATGATCGTCGCGCGCGCGCGCTTCCCGCTCTGGCTCGCGGCGGCCTGCGGGGGACTCACGCTGCTGGTGCTCTGGAGCTTCAGCGTGGGCCGCTTCCCGGTTGCTCCCGGCGACGTGGCGCGCGCGTTGTGGGCGGCGCTCACGGGTGGGTCGAGTGGCCTGGCCGCGAACGTCGACGCGGTGGTGCTGCAGGTGCGCGCGCCGCGCGTGGCGGGTGCCCTGGCCGTGGGCGCGGCGCTTGCGGCGGCGGGCGCGGCCTACCAGAGCCTCTTCAAGAATCCGCTGGTCTCGCCCGACATCCTGGGCGTCACCGCCGGCTGCGCGCTGGGCGCGGGCATCGCGGTGCTGCTGTCGCTGCCCGTCGGCGCCATCCAGGCGCTGGCCTTCGTGGGCGGGCTTCTCGCGGTGGGCCTGGTGGTGATGATCGGCTCCTGGATCGGCGGGCGCGACCCGCTGCTGACGCTCGTGCTGACGGGCGTGGTGGTGGGTTCGTTGTTCGGCGCCGGCATCGCGCTGGTGAAATACATCGCCGATCCGTACAACCAGCTGCCGGCGATCACCTTCTGGCTGCTCGGCAGCTTCACCGGCGCGTTGCCGAGGGACCTGCCCGCCACGCTCATCCCCATCGCCATCGGACTGGTGCCGCTGGCGCTGCTGCGCTGGCGCGTCGATGTGTTGTCGCTTTCGGAAGACGAAGCCCGTTCGCTCGGGCTGCCCGTGGGCCTGCTGCGATTCGTGGTGATTGTGTGCGCGACACTCGCCACCGCCGCCGCCGTCTCCCTCGCCGGGACCATCGGCTGGGTCGGGCTGATTGTTCCGCACGCCGCGCGGCTGCTGGTGGGCGCGCCGTTCGCTCGCGTGTTGCCGCTTTCGCTGGTGCTGGGCGCGGGCTTCATGCTCGCCGTCGATACCGTCTGCCGGATCGCGTTCGGCACCGAGGTGCCGCCGGGCGTGGCGACGGCTTTCATCGGCACTCCCATCTTCATCGTGCTGCTGGCGATTTCCTTCCGGAGGTCGGCATGACGCTGGCCGCGCGTGGCCTGACCTTCGGGTTCCGCGATCACCCCGTGGGTGCGGGCGTGGACCTCACGCTGTCGCCCGGCGAGGTGGTCTGCCTGCTCGGGCCCAACGGCAGCGGCAAGACCACGCTGCTGCGCACGCTGCTGGGGTTGCTGGCGCCGCTTGCGGGCGAGGTCACGCTCGACGACCGCGCGCTCGACGCGTGGCCCGCGCGTGAACGCGCTTCGCGCCTGGCATACGTGCCGCAGGCGGCCGAGAGTTATTTCGATTTCAGCCTGCTGGAGATGGTGGAGATGGGGCGCATCACCCATCGCGGCGTCTTCGCGCAGCCGGCGGCGCGTGACCACGACCGGGCGCAGGCCGCCCTCGACCGCCTGGGCATCGGCGCCCTCGGCCCGCGCCCGATCCATCGCGTGAGCGGCGGCGAACGGCAGCTGGCGCTCATCGCCCGCGCGCTCGCCACCGAGGCCACACACATCCTGATGGACGAGCCGGCGGCCAACCTGGATTTCGGCAACCAGGCGCTGATCCTGGAGGAGATCGCCCGCCTGCGGGCCTCGGGCGCCGCGGTGCTTTTCTCCACGCACCATCCGGACCATGCCTTGCGCATTGCCGACCGTGTCGTCATGATCCGCGACGCCCGCGTGATGGCGGCGGGCGCCACCGACCAGGTGGTGAATTCCGAAAATCTTTCGGCCCTTTACGGCCGGCCGGTGGAAGTTGCGCTGGTACCGTCCGCCGCTGGCAGCCCGCGGCGCGTCTGCATCCCTTCCGGCAGCAGCCGCCCATGAGGAAAACCATGAAGCGTTTCGCAACCGCAAGCGACCTTGGCCTGAGCGCCGCGGAGTTCGGCAAGCTCGCGCGCCTGGACTCGCCGCACAAGATCCAGGATTACCTCAACGCCATCACCATCAACCACGAGATCGGCGGGGAGACCGTGCTTTCGGTGCGCGAAGTGATGCGCCAGCGCCGCGCCCATTGCATCGAGGGCGCCATGGTGGCGGCCTGCGCATTGTGGGTGCACGGGGAGCCGCCGTGGGTGATGCACCTGGATTGCGACATCAGCGACTATCCCCACGTGATCACGCTTTTCAAACGCGACGGGGCGTGGGGCGCCATCTCGAAGACCAACGGCTCGCCACTGCGTTATCGAGACCCGATCTACCGCAACCTGCGCGAGCTGGCGCTTTCCTACTTCCACGAATATTCGAACCGGCGCGGGCACAAGACCCTGCGCAGCTATTCCGTGCCCTTCGACCTGCGCCGCCTCGATCCCTCGTTCTGGGTCACCAACTCCCGGAGCTGCTGGGAGGCGCACGACCGCCTGGTGGTGCTGCGCCACTACCCGCTGATCACGAAGAAGCAGGAGAAGATGCTCACCAAGCGTTCCGCCTTCGAGCGCCGCGCCTCAAGGCTGGTCGAGTACCCCAAGCCCCAGCTGTGAAAGCAGCGTGGGCGGCCGCGGGTCGGCCGGCGCATCGCCCAGGCGGCACTGCAGCCAGCTGGTGTCGCGCCAGGCGCCGTTCTTGTCGCCGGCCTCGCGGTAGATCCCCACCGGCACGAAACCTGCCGATCATCGAAGTGCGAGCTCCATGAATTGCATCGGCAGGCGGTGTGGACGCGGGCCGGCGCCGACCCAGCCGAGCTTGCGGTAGAAATCGATCGCCTGCTCGTTGCGCGTGCTCACGCTCAGGCGCATCCGGTCCATGCCGCGCTCGGTGAAGACCTTCACCGCGTGGTTGTGCAGCATGCGCCCGAGCCCCTGCCCGCGATAGTCCGGCGCCAGGTAGAAGAGGCTCACATAACCCACGCCCGGGTCCTCGTACAGGCGCATTTCGGTCTGGCCGACGATGCAATCGCCATCCCACAGGTGAATGTTGCCTTCGGGCAGCTGCGCCACGCGTTCGCCCAGCTGCTCGAGGTACAGCGCACCACCCGGGCCCATCTCCTCTTCCAGGCCCTCGCTGGTGCCGAAACTTGCGACGTACATGTCGCGATGGAAGGCCGCGCAGGTGGCCGCGTCGCGCGCGAGGTCGATCGGCGCCAACCGCAGGCCCGTGGGCACGCGTTCGCGCCGCATCACGCATTCGCGTTCCCCGCGCTCGTTGTCCACCACTTTCCAGCGGCGAAAACCCGCCTTCCCGAACGCGCGAATCGATGCGGCGTTGCCTTCCACCGGCCCGGCCACGCAGGCGGTCACGCCGTCGCCCGCGAAAACCACCTCTTCGACGAAGCGGCGGATCGCGCGCGTGCCCAGCCCCCACCCCAGCATCAGCTCCTCGCCGAGGAAGAGGTCGATTCCCGTGACGCCCGGCCCGGATCCCAGGCGCGCCGCGTAATCGGCAAACAGGTCGAGCGAATACGCCTGGATGTAGCCGGCGTCGCGCCCATCCACCACGATCACATAGGCGCGCACCGGGCTATCCGCAAGCGTGCGCGGCCCGTATTTCGCAACCACTTCCGTGAACGACGCCGGCGCGCGCGCGTACCACTTGCAGACGTGCGGGCGCAGCAGCCACAGGAAGATGGACTGCATGTCGTCGATGGACAGCGCGCGGAATGTGATCGAAGCCATGTGCTACTTGATCGAGGACAGCCCCAGGCCCAGCCACAGCGCCAGCAGGCCGGCCGCAACGCTCAGTGCGACGTTGGCGCCGGCGACCAGCAGATCGCCGCGCCTGAGCAGGAACATGGTCTCCAGCCCGAAGGCCGAAAACGTGGTGAACCCGCCTAGCAGGCCGGTTAAAAGCAGCAGACGCACGTCGGCGGAGAGCAGGTTGTGTTTTTCCGCGAGCCCCGCGAGGATGCCGGCGACGAGGCAGCCGATCACGTTCACCGCGAACGTGCCCGCCGGGAAGCGCCAGTCGAGGGTGTGCTGCAGCACCCAGCCCGAAACCTTGTAGCGGGCCACGGAGCCCACCGCGCCGCCCAGCGCCACCAGCAACAGGGCCTTCAATTCAGCTTTCCATCTTCAGGTCGCACCACATGAGCACCTTCGAGTGGTAGTTGTTGTCGACGCGGATGGCGAAAGGCTCGATGCCGTATTGGGTGAAGCCGCACCGCTCGTACAGCCCTTGCGCCACGTCGTTGCCGTGGGTGACGGTCAGCTGCACCAGGCGCACACCTTCGCGCATGCGCGCGAGCTCCAGCACGCCCAGCACCAGCTGCTTGCCGACGCCGCCCTTGCGAAACGGCGACGGCACGTACATGCCGAAAAGCGTGGCCTTGTGCCGCGCCTTGGCGCGAGTCTCGAACGAAAGGCCCACCACACCGGCCATGCGCGCGCCCTGGAAGGCGCCCAGCACCATGTCCGCGGGCATGGAGCCTTCCTTCAGGCGCGCCTCCCACCATGGCAACGGCAGCGAGGCTCGTTCGGCCACGCTGGAGGTAAAGGCATCGGGATGGCGCTCGTAGGCCTCGAGCATCATCGAGCGGTATTGCGGCGCATCGGACGGCACCAGGCGCCGCACGCCGGTGGCGGCTCGGGTATTCATTGTTTTCCTTGGGGCGCGAGCACTCCCCAATGATGCCATCCCGCCGCCCCCGCGGCGCATCCCCCGCCTTTCGATCGCGAATACCCAACGCGCTGGCGCTCATTTCGCCTTGACGTTGGCTTGCGGTCCGTGTTTCTCCAGCTCGGCCAGGACCTTCACGGCTTTCATCGTCAGCCCGCCAGCGCGCCCTCGAGCCGCTCGTAATGCAGCACGGTGGGGAAGGGATCGTAGAAGTGGTGCAGCAGCCGGCGCCATTCCTGGTACTGCGGCGACTTTCGGAACCCCTCCTCGTGCGCGGCCAGCGTATCCCAGCGCACCAGCAGCAGGTAGCGGCCCTCGTGTTCGATGCACTTGTGCAGCTCGTGCGAGCGGAAGCCCGGCATCGAGGAGATGATCGCCTGCGCCTGCCGGAAGGCGGCTTCGAAGGCGCAGCCCTCGCCCGCCTTCACCCGCAGGTCCGCCACTTCGAGGATCGCCATCAGCGCAGCTCCTTTCGCACCACCAGCTTGAGGCCCGACCAGACATCCGTGACCGCGCAGACCTTCACGTCGACGAAACCCATCGGCAAGGCAACGGCGCGGATCACGTCTTCGGTGACTGCGCCGCGGTCTGCGGCTCCAGCGTCAGGGCTTCGCAACGCAGGGTGCGCACGAGTTCATTCCGCCCACTCCAGGCTGTCGCCGCGGTTGCGCGGCAGGTCTCCGGGAAAAAGGGAGCGCAGGTTGTGGCCCGCGCGCGAAAACGACACGAGCCAGGTGAAGGAGGGGGACTTCTCTTCGTGGGTGAGGTAGGCCAGCAGGTCGTTCTGCAGGTCGATCACCTCGTCATCCGTGGCGTCGGGCCGCAGCCTGACGGTGATGCCGAGCTCGTTGAAATGGCCGGCGAAGTTGTTTTCCACCGCCTCGACAAACGGCTTGTCGGCGATGGAGCAGACCTCCGCGATGAAGCGCACTTCCTCCGGGCCGGGGACGCTCATCCGCGGCGCGTCAGTTGGCCCAGGCGTTGTACGTCCCGAAGGCCCCGACGTGGCCTCCGGATCCCGGCAGGTGTAGCCGCGCCGGCCATAGGGCTTGTCCTCGATGGGCACGAGGATTTCGGAGCACCCCGGGCGTGATCGACGGCATCTTGGTTGCGGGCTTCATGCGGGTGGCTCCAGGGTCCGTGCGACGAATATGCAGCCGTCCCGCGCAAAGATCAAATTGCCCGCTCAGCGCGCCCGGTTGCGGCCTTCCTGCTTGGCGCGGTAGAGCGCCGCATCGGCTTCGGCGACGAGGCCCGACGCGGAGCTTCCCGCCACCGGCACGCGCGAGGCCACACCGAGGCTGATGGTCACGACGGTGGCAACCGGCGATGCAGGATGTGGGATGGCCCGGTCCTCGCACGCCTGCCGCAGCGACTCGGCGAAGGCCCTTGCCGCCGACGGGTCGGCCCCGGGAATGAGCATCATGAACTCCTCGCCGCCGTAACGCGCCGCGAAATCGCCCGCCCGGCTGGTGGCGTCGCGGATCACGTCGGCAACCTGCACCAGGGCGTTGTCGCCCTCGGGATGGCCCCGCGCGTCGTTGTACGCCTTGAACGCATCGATGTCGGCGATGACAACCGCCAGCGGCGTCTGCAGCCGCGATGCGCGGCGCCACTCCGTTTCCAGTACCTCGTCCAGGCGGCGGCGGTTGGCAAGGCCCGTGAGCGCATCCGCGAACGAAAGGCGCGAGAGGTGCTCGTTGGCAACCTTCAGCTCCTCGGTCTTGGTGGCGATCAGGCGCTCCATCTCCGCGTGCCGCCGGCGCAGCTGCAACGTGCGCAACTGGAAGAGGCTCACCGCCCCGGCAAGGGTTACCAGCGTCACCAGCGCCACGAACGACGATTCGAAGGTCGTGAACCGGATGCCGTCGAAGCGCGCGAGTCCGCCGCCGGTGCCCACCCAGAGGTAGCCATCGCGGGTCTGGTACATCGACTGCACGGTGTTCTGGGGAAGGCCCTGCTCGGTTTGCCAGCCGTCGATCTTGTATTGCGTGACCGCCATCTTCGACGGATCTAACGGATTGATCGTCTGCGCGCGCGCCGCGGGCAACAGCGCCAGGACCAACGCGAGCGTGCATCCGAAGGCGGCCAGCAGGGCGCGATGCGGGGGGTCCACCTCGCTAGACAGCAATGTCTTTCCCCAGGCGGGACAGCACTTGTTCGTACCCGGAGACTTCCAGCCCCAGGACCTGGCCCCCTTTGCCCAGGTCCACGTTGACACCGATGTCGTCGTGGTAGGACAGGGTCTCTTCGACGGCGTCGGGATCCCCGTGCGCGGCCAGATGAAGGTAGGTGGTCTGCGTGAACTCGTCGAAGCTCCACGATACCAGTGGCGCGTCCTGAAGCTGGTCCGCGACGCGACCGCGCCCTTCCCGAATCAACGCACCCATGATGTCGCCGGCCAGTTCCGGCAGCGCCTCAAGCAGCTTCATCACACCTCGCCCAGCCGCGTGATGCCCCCAATGGGCACGAATCCTTCTTCCAGCACTTGCTTCGGGGGCGATGCACAGGCCATTGGCGCCGGCTTGCCTCCCCCGTCGCCCAGGCCATCAGGGGAGCGGCGGCAAACACCATTGCGGCCGACAGGGCTGAAAGGCGCTTGCTTGTCATGGCCGTGGGGGCGGGGCCCGCTTCTTCTTCGCTGCCCGCTGGGCGAGCGCCGCGCGGTTGGCCGCCACCGCGGCGCGGATGAGCTGCCTGAAGGCCGCTTCGTTGATCCTTGCGCCTTCGCGCAGGTCGATCGCACGCCGCGTGTTGCCTTCCAGGCTGGAATTGAAGAGTTTCTTCGGGTCCTTGATGGCGGCGCCGCGGGCGAAAGTGAGCTTCACGACCTGCTTGTACGACTCCCCGGTGCAGACGATGCCGTCATGGGACCAGACCGGAGTCCCCATCCATTTCCATTCCTCCTGGATGTCGGGATCGGCATCGTGGATGAGGGCGCGTACATGGGCGAGGGTCTCTCCCCTCCAATCGCCCAGCTCCTTGATCCGCTGGGTGATGTTTGCCGAAGCGGCCTCGCTATCCGGGTTACCTGTTGGCTTCATGTTTTCTCCGATGCACCAGCCATCAATCATCGAGCCGGCCTGCCTCGACGTCCCGGCGCGCGCAATCAGGAATATGCGAAACAAGCGCATCAGATACTGCGTCGATGTCGCGATTATCCACGACGGGCGAAGTGGGCGCGCGCATCGTTTGATGGTCAATTTTCGGCCGGCGCCAACACACAGAAGGAGCGTCGCAAGGGCTATGGCCACTACGACAGCCACGGCCGCCTGGCGGGCAAGCGCCACATTTCAGAACGCCCATCGAGCGTCGAAAGCTGGGCGAGCGCCCAGTCCACGCCGGCGGCGCGGGCAAGCAGCACGACCTTGCCCACCGTGCCCTTGCCGATGCCGACGGCGCGGGCGACCTGGGCGTAGCTCAGGCCGGCTTCAACGTGAAGACGAAGGGTTTGTCGAATCTGGCGCATCGCGATCCTGTTGGTTGGCATGGCTTCCCGAGAAATCGGTCAGCATGCCCACATTCAAGATCACTCGCGCGCCCCTGGAATCGTCCACGATCAGGCTGAAACAGCGTC
>JBBREI010000051.1:0-20052 GCA_038203035.1 Burkholderiales bacterium | reverse complement strand
GACCTGGACAAGGTGCTCTTCGCCCCTGGCGGCACCGAGGTCATCGGCATCGCGCTCAAGATCGCGCGCATCGCCACCGGGCGGCACAAGACGGTCTCGATGTGGGATTCCTTTCACGGCGCCTCGCTCGACGCGATCTCGTTGGGCGGCGAGGCGCTCTTCCGTCGCGGCATCGGGCCGCTGCTGCCCGGCACCGAACACGCGCCGCCATGCGATCCGCGCAACTGCCGCTTCGGATGCGCCGGGCAGTGCAACGCGCGCTGCGCAGAGTATGTCGAGTACGTGCTCGACAAGGAGGAGGATGTCGCCGCGGTGGTGGTGGAGACGGTGCGCTCGACCGATGTCCAGGTGCCGCCGCGCGCGTATTACGAGACGCTGCGCCGCGCCTGCGACCGCCACGGCGCGCTTCTCATCCTCGACGAGATCCCGATCTGCCTCGGGCGCACCGGGACAATGTTTGCCTTCGAGCGCTACGGGATCGTCCCCGACATGGTTGTGATCGGCAAGGGCCTGGGCGGTGGCGTCTTTCCCATGGCGGCGCTGCTGGCGCGCGCGCACCTCGACGTGGCCGCGGACCGCGCGCTCGGTCACTACACCCACGAGAAGAGCTCGGTGGGCTGCGCCGCGGCGCTCGCGACGCTCGAGGTGATCGAGTCGGAAGGGCTGCTCGAACGCTCCCGGGTGCTTGGCGCGCGGGCGCTGGAACGCCTGCGGGCGATGCAGTCGCGCCAGAGCGCCATCGTGGAGGTGCGCGGCGTGGGCCTGCTGCTCGCCGTCGAACTCGCCGATGCGCAGGTCGCCGAGCAGGTGCTCTACCAATGCCTCGCGCGCGGGCTCTCGTTCAAGGTGGGGCAGGGTTCGGTGATCGTGCTGGCGCCGCCGCTGGTGATCGAGGAATCCGACCTCGAGCGCGCGCTCACGATCGTCGAGGAAGAGATAGCGCGGGCGGCGGCATGCTGATCGTCCGCACCGACCGCGAGCTGGAAGTGCCGCACGTCGACGCCGCCCTGCGCGCGGCGGGGCACGCGCTCACGCTGCTGCCTGATGGCGTTTCCGAAACCGAACTCATCGCCGCGGTGCGTGAGGCCGACCTCCTCGTCATGTGCTACACCCCGATCACGGCGCGGGTGATCGAATCGGCGCCGCGACTGAAGGGGATCGTGAAGTACGGCGTGGGGATCGACGCCATCGACATCGAGGCGGCGAAGGCGCGCGGGATCCCGGTGGTGAACGTCCCCGAGTACGCCGAGGAAACCGTGGCCGAGGGCGCCATGGCGCTGATGATCGCGCTCGCGAAGCGGTTGAAACCGATCCAGCGCGCGATGGACACCGAGGGCTGGGCGTGGCCCGAGGCGCGGTGGATGGGGCTCGACCTTTCCGGCAAGACGCTGGGCCTGGTCGGGCTCGGCCGCATCGGCCGCAGCGTGGCACGCATGGCGGGCGCGGGGTTTCGCATGCGTGTGCTCGGCTTCGATCCGCATGCGGATGCCTCGCGCTTCGCGCGGGCCGGGGTCGAGCGCCGCTCTGACCTGCGCGCGTTGCTTGCCGAGAGCGATTTCGTATCGATGCACACCGTCCTGAACGACGAGACGCGCGGAATCATCGGCGCGGGCGAACTCGCGACGATGAAGCCTACGGCATTCCTCGTGAACGTTTCGCGCGGCGCCCTGGTGGACGAATCCGCGCTGCTCGCTGCGTTGCAGGAGCGGCGCATCGGGGGGGCGGGGCTCGACGTGTTCTCGCGCGAGCCGCTCATGAAGGAAGGACACCCCCTGAGCGCGCTTTATGCCATGGACAACGTGATCGTCTTTCCGCACCTCACGTTCTACACCCGCGAGGCGATGCTGCGGCTCGAGGACGAGACCCTTGAGCGCTGCCTGGAGGTCCTTGCCGGCCAGCCGGTGCGGGTGAAATCGCGCGATCCGCGGCTGCGCGCGCAGCGCCTTGGGGTGCGGTTCGAGGACTTCGACCCCGGTTGATCGCCTCCACGCAGAGGCTCAACCCGCGGCGCGAGTCGCCGGATCTCACCTTGGCGGTCGCCCCGTGGAGTTGCCGAGGGCCGTTTGCCCTTAGAATCGCGGGGATGGCGCCTGCACTTTCGATCGAGTCGATTCCCGGGCATGCGGATTTCCGCGCGCTCCACGGCCTGCGCGGCATCCGCCACGAGCTGCGATACGCGAGCACCAACAACTTCGTCGGCGTGGACATGTATTCGCCTTTCGACTGCGCGTGGCTGCATCGTGAAGCGGCGCATGCGCTGGAAAGCGCGGCTTGCGCACTCTCGGCGCGCGACCCCGCGCTCTCGCTATTGATCCTCGACGCCTTGCGCCCGCAGCGCGTGCAGGAACGCATGTGGAAGAAGCTCGAAGGCACGGGGCTCACCAGCTACCTCGCCAATCCGGTGCGCGGCTCGATCCATTCGTTCGGCATGGCGGTCGACGTGACGATTGTTGATGCGGCCGGGCGGGAGCTGGACATGGGCACGCCCTTCGACGACCTCACCGAGCGTTCGCACCCGGCGCGCGAGGAACAGATGCTGGCGCGCGGCGAATTGCGCGGCGAGCACCTGCACAACCGCAAGCTGCTGCGCGATGCGATGCTTGCCACGGGATGGCACGGCATCAACAGCGAGTGGTGGCACTTCGACTGCGGCCACCGCGAACGGGTCAGGGCGCAATACCAGCGCGTGCTTTAGAGGACGCAACCCACTCGAGCAGCGCGTCCAGTACCGGGCGCGCGGCGCGCTTGTTGGCCAGATCGTGGTTGATCATGCCCACGACGATGTAGGGCTCGTCGTCATCGGCGACGACATAACCCGCGATGGCGCTCACGTCGCGCAACGTGCCGGTTTTTATCCGCGCGCGACCGGCCGCTGCGCTGCCTTGCAGGCGCGTGCGCATGCCGCCATCGATCGCGACAATCGGCAGGCTCGCGTTGAATTCGGCGGACCACGCGCTCGCGCGCGCCACCTTCAGCACTCCGGCCAGCTGCGCGGGCTTGATGCGTTCCGTGCGCGACAGGCCCGAGCCGTTTTCGAGCAGCAATCCCTCGGGATCGATGCCGCGGCGCTGCATCCAGGCGCGGACTTCACGATCCGCGAGCTGCGCCGTGGGCAGCGCGGAGCCCGCGGCGGTGCTGGCGCCAAGCGTCAGAAAGAGCAGCCGCGTATTCGGATTGTCGGAAGCCTTGTTCACGTCGCGAAGCCACTCGCCGAGCGGGCGCGAGCGGTGTTCGGCCAGCAGGCGCGCATTCGCCGGCGTGGCACCTTCGCGCACCTTGCCGCGGAACGTGCCGCCGAGGCGCTTCCACGATGCGCGAAACAGCCGCTCGACGAACTGCATGCGGTCGATCACGTTGATCGCCGTTTCCGCCGTGCAGTTGCGCGGAAATTCTCCCTGCAGCCGGATGCGCAGGCCCCCACCGAATGCCTTCCTGACCTCCGGGATCTTCCAGCCGTCTTCCCAATCCTTGCAGGCGCGATCGCCGAGCGTGAACTCGGACTGGACGCTCACGCCCTCGAGTGGCGGGGTCATCGCCACGCGCACTTCGCCGCCGTCGGACACCATATCCAGGTGCACGAGGTTCGTATTCACCAGCATCGCGTCGGGAATCACGTTGTAGCGGAATTCCGGCGCCTCATCGAAGGGCCCGATCCCGATATCGGTGCGCGACGGATTGAAGAGGCTTCGATCGAGCACCAGGTCGGAGCGGATTTCGCGGATGCCCTGCATGCGGGCGAGGTGCAGCATGTGGTCGAAGGCCTGCCAGTCGAAATCCACGTCCGCGCCGCCGCGCAGCACGAGGTCCTCTCGTAACACGCCTTCCATCGGCTCACCTCGGGTGAGGAGTTCGGTGCGGCCGCGATACGCGGGCCCCAGCGTTTCCAGCGCGGCGAGCGACGTGAGCAGCTTGAGCGTGGACGCGGGCTGCATCGCCCGATCCGCGCCATGCGACAGGAGCGTGCGCCCGTCGGAGGCGCGCAGCACCAGGATGCCGAGCGCGTCCTCCGGGATCCCCGTGCCGCGCAGTCGATCGAGTACCGGCTGCGGCAGCTGCGCGGCGGCGGGCAGGGTGGCGATCGACAACAGCAGGCAGGCGAGGAATCGCAAGTTCAATACCGGCGCAACACCGGATACGGGATATTTGTAATATTGCCCTACATTCTGCAGAATCGGACGCTTACAAAAGCTAACGCCGCCCGTGCATCCCCAGGTGCCGAGACGACGCCCGTACGAATCCAACAAAGGGAGACCACAAGGTGAAAGTCGCAAAACTCGCCCAGGCCATTTCGCTCGTGTTCGTCGCAGGCGCCGCATATGCGCAGCAGGATGTGCAGAAAGGTGAACGGATCGAGATCACGGGCAGCAACATCAAGCGCGTGCAGGAAGAAGGCGCGCTCCCCTTGCAGGTCATCACCCGCAAGGACATCGAGCGGCGCGGCATCAGCAGCGCCGAGGAGCTCGTGATGCTGCTCTCCGCGAACGGCACCGGCGCGGACAACCTGTCGTCCAACGTCGGCATCCAGCTCGGCACCACCGACCGCAACAACAACGGCAATACCAGCGCCAACCTGCGCGGGCTCGGCGCTTCGAGCACCCTGGTCCTGCTCAACGGCCGGCGACTGACGACGCACGGCGCGAAGGGCAACGCGGTCGACCTCAACTCCATCCCGCTCGCTGCGGTCGAGCGCGTCGAGGTGCTGAAGGACGGCGCCTCCGCGATCTACGGCACGGATGCGATTGGCGGCGTGATCAACTTCATCCTGCGCCGCGACTACAAGGGCGTGGAGATCAACGCGTCCACCGACATCACCGAGGACGGCGGCGGAAACCTGCATCGCGGCTCGCTGCTCGCGGGCTGGGGCGACCTCTCCAGGGACCGCGTCAACGTGATGGGAATGATCACGTATGACAAGCAGGAGCGCCTGAGCGGCAGCCAGCGCACCTTCTCCAACGGCTTCCAGCCCGAGCGCGGCCTTTCGCCGGACACTTCCGGGGCGCCCTTCGCTACGCAGACGGGCTCCGCGGGCACCGCCATCGGCTCCTCGTTCACGACGCCCTCCGGCGGCACGCAGACCTACAACCGCGCCAACCTGCTGAGCTTCCTCGGGCAGTGCGACTCGATCAACAACATGTCGCAGTACCAGTCGGCGCTGTGGGATGCGCCCGGGGCGCGCTACGCCTGCGCCTATGACTACGGCGGGGTCGAAGTCCTGATCCAGCCGGTGGAGCGCACGCAAGGCCTCGGTCGCGCGACCTTTCAGATCTCCAACAACCACACGGCCTTCGTCGAGGCGGTGGCCTCGAAGACCAAGGCCACCAAGGCCTTCGAGGAATACCAGATCACCACGACGGGCGGCTTGGTCGGTGCGCGGTACCCGGTCAACGGCCCGTACTACCAGGACCTCACCGCGTATATCCCGGGCTTCAACCGCACGCTGCCCATCGCCTACCGCTGGCGTTGCATGGATTGCGGCCTGCGCACCATCGAAACCGAGACGGATGCATTCCGCGTCCTGGCGGGCATGGAAGGCACGCTCGGCGGGCGCTGGGACTACAAGTTCGGGATCTCGGAATCGGGCAGCAAGGCCGACTCGATGCTGAAGAGCGGTTACATGTACACGGGCCTGCTCACGACCGCGCTCGCCAGTGGCCTGGTGAACCCGTGGCTGATGGCCGGCCAGTCGCAGACGGCGCAGGGCCAGGGGCTGCTGGATGCGGCGCGTGCCGACGGCACGCGTCTCTTCGGCGGCGAGTCTCGCCTGACTTCCGCCGATGGCGCGCTCTCAGGCGAGCTGTTCCAGTTGCCGGGCGGCCCGGTCGCGGCGGCCGTCGGGTTCGACTATCGCCGCGAGAGTTATCGTTTCGACGACGGCTCGCGCACCTCTCTGCCGGTCTACCAGGCGCCGTTCGATCCCCAGTTCGAGAAGGCTTCGCGGACCGTGAAGGCCATCTACGGCGAGGTCGCGGTGCCGATCATCAAGAACTTCGAGGCCACGCTCGCGGTTCGCCACGACGACTACAGCGACTTCGGCACCACCACCAACCCGAAGGTGTCGATCAAGTGGAACCCGGTGCAGCAGGTGCTGTTCCGCGGCTCGTACAACGAAGGCTTCCGGGCTCCGAGCTTCTTCCAGCTCTACACCGCAACGACAGAATCGCCGGTCCCCGGCAACATCGCGGATCCGGTGCTGTGCCCCGGCGGTAACGTGGCCGGCGCCGACCTCTCGGTTTGCGCCATTCGCCCGGACTCGCAGCAGGGTGGCAACCCGGCGCTGCAGCCGGAGACGTCCAAGCAGTGGACCGTGGGCGTGGTGTTCCAGCCCGCGCCGTGGATGAGCGGCAGCGTGGACCTGTGGCAGATCCGCCGCCAGGACCGCATCTATGAGCTCACGCCTCAACAGGTGATCGCGAACTACACCACGTTCCCGGAAAACCTCGTGCGCGGCGCCAACGGCCGCCTCGACGGTGTGGGTGGCTACATCCGCGCGGGCTTCGTGAACGCGGATGGCGACACCACCAAGGGCATCGACTTGAACCTGCGCTTCAACGGCGCGTTCGGCGGCGGGCGCTGGATCGCCAACCTCGACGGCACGTACATCGACAGCTACCGTTCGCGCGTCTTCGCGACGCAGAACTACACGGAATCCGCCGGCCAGTGGAATTCCCGTGACCTGTTCGTGCGCTGGAAACACACCGCGTCGCTCGCCTACGAGACGGGGCCCTGGGCGTTCACGCTGTTCCAGCAGTTCACCTCGGGCTACAAGGACGAAAGGCCGGACGGAACGGTTCCCCCGGGCTTCAACCCGGACGTCGACGACTACACCATCTATCACCTGATGGCGTCGTACACCGGCATCAAGAACATGACGATCAGCTTCG
The DNA here is from genome assembly GCA_038203035.1 of Burkholderiales bacterium. Taxonomy (GTDB): domain Bacteria; phylum Pseudomonadota; class Gammaproteobacteria; order Burkholderiales; family Usitatibacteraceae; genus Usitatibacter. The sequence goes on along the minus strand of JBBREI010000051.1, from coordinate 13,171 downwards.
GCGTGAAGAATCTCCTCAACGAGGAACCGCCGTTCACCGCGCATAACCTGGACTTCGCCGCCGGCGCAGGCTGGGACCCGCGCGTCGCCGATCCGCGCATGCGTTCGTACGTCGCGCGCCTGACTTACCGGTTCTGATACTGGACCGCAGGACGTTCGGCAGGTTGATCGCGGCGGGGGCCCTGGCCCCCGCCGCGGTCGTTGCGAGTGCCGCGGAACCGCAGGGCCTCATCCGGCCGCCACGCCTGCGAGAAGGCGACCTGGTGGGCCTGGTGAACCTCAGCAGTGCCGCCAGCGACGAGAACATCGCGCGCGGGGTGCACAACCTCGAGGCGCAGGGATTGCGCGTGAAGCCCGGCCGCCACATCCGCGCGGTGCAGGGACACTACGGCGGGACCATCGCGCAACGCGTCGAGGACCTGCACGCGATGTTCGACGATCGGGAGGTGCGCGGCATCTGGTGCGTACGCGGCGGTGCCGGCGCCTCGAGCCTGCTGCCACACGTCGACTACGCGAAGATCCGCCGCCAGCCGAAGGTTGTCATCGGTTTCTCGGACGTCACGGCGCTGCTGCTGGCGATCTGGCGCCGCGCCCGCGTCGTCACGTTCCATGGCCCCGTCGGCACCACGCTGGTCTCGGATTTTTCCGTGGGCCGGGCGCGGGCGGTGCTGATGCAACCCGGCGTGGATGCCGTGTTGCCGATCGCCGCGGAAAACCTGCAGCGCAGTCCCGTGGACCGGCAATACGCGCCGCGTGTCTTCCGTGAGGGCCGCGCCGAGGGAAGGCTCATGGGGGGAAACCTCAGCATCGTGAGCGCCCTCATCGGCACGCCCTACGGGATCGAGCCGCGCGGCGGGCTACTTTTCCTCGAAGAGGTGGGGGAGGAGCCCTACCGGATCGATCGCATGCTCACGCAGCTCGCCCAGGCGGGCATCCTGGGTGGGGTCTCGGGCTCGGCGCTGGGCGTCTTCCAGCGCAGCGAGGCGAAACCCGGCGAGCCGTCCTCCACCCTGGCCGAAGTGCTGGAAAGCCACTTCCTGGCGCGCCGGCAGCCGTCGATGTACGGGATGTCCATCGGCCACATTCCGCAGCAGCTCACGTTGCCCATCGGCGTGCGCGCCCGGCTCGATACCGCGGCAGGGACGATCACGCTGCTCGAGCCGGCGGTGACGTAGCTAGTCGGCGCGCCCGAGGATGGCGCGGCGGTGAAGCGCCGTGACGATGCGCTCCTCGAAGCCGGCGGCGGACGAATACGTTCCGCGATCGGTCTCGGGATCGAAACCCGTGCCGCCTACCAGCATCACCACGCCATCGCCGGTTCTCGGGTCAAAGGCGAAGGTTCCCATCAGGCCGTAGGCGTCGCCGAGGTGCCCGATCGCGTGGAATGATCCGTCCCTCACCAGGCGGTCGCCGAAATCAGGTCCGGAAGACCCGATGAACCGCTGGTTGCCGAGGCCCCAGGCATTGAATCGCCCGCGATGGCTGCCGTAACCCGACTCGCCGTTGTTCCCGTCGAAGCGCCATTGGGTGGCGATCATCGTGGCGACGCTTGCGGCAGAAAGGATGCGCCGCCCGTCCAGCTCGCCGCCACCGATGAGCATCCGCATCACGCGCCCGAGGTCGCCCGCCGATGCGCGCAGGCCTCCCTGGGGACCAAAGAGCGTGCCGTTGCTGCCGGGGACGTAAGCGGTGCTGGCGCGCGAAACCGGCGCGCCCGCCGAGTAGTCGTCGGTCTGTGCGATCCAGGGTCCTGCGGGGTTCCAGTTGTTGCTTTCACCCGCCGGGCGCTTGCGATAAAGCGTCGCGAGGTTCTCGAGCGTACGCGGCGACAGCGTTGCCGGGTTGAAGCCGCCCTGCATTCCGAGCGGCTCGATCACCAGCCGTGCCATCAATGTATCGAAGCGTTCCCCCGTGGCCCGCTCCATCACCGTGCCCACCACTCCCCAGGCGAGGTTGCAGTAGCTGAACCAGGCCCCCGGCGCGTGATCGCGCGCCCACATCGCGCCGGCGCCGTGCAACCGGCCCGCCGGCGTGAGCAGCTCGCGCAGGTGGGTGTCTTCCTCGAAGAGGTAGTAGCCCGCATCGTCGCGCAGCGACGAGGTGTGGGTGAGCAGCATGCGCAGCGTGATCGCGACCTGCGCAAAGGCGGGGTTGCGCACCGCATAACCGAGATAGCCGCCGATGTCGGCGTCGAGGTCCAGCACGCCTTGCTCCACCAGCCGCATCACACCCAGTGCGGTGACAAGTTTCGAGATCGATGCGACGCGGTAGAGCGTGTCTGCTCCAGCGGGCTTGTCGCCACCGCGCCCGGAAACGTCGATGTATCGGCGGCCGAAGTGCCTCTCGTACGCGACCTGCCCGTTTCGAACCGCGAGGACCGAAAGGCTCGCCAGCTCGCGGGTGGGGTCGCCCGCGATGGCTTCCAGCTCCCGGTCGAGCACGCGCGTGGCGTCGGGAATCGTTTTCACCGGCCCGGCCACGCAGCCGCAAAGCAGCATCGCGCCGACGCAGCACAGCGCGCGCACCGGCCCGCGGGCCTCATGGATAAACGAGTGCATCCAGAATGGCGGCGGTCTGCGCGTCCGGGACACCGTCGAAAAGCGCGGGCCGGTACTTCATCTGGAAAACCACGAGCACGCGCACCGTCTCCTCGTCGAGCTGGCCGTTCAGGGGCACCGCGAATCCATGTTGCGCCAGGCGCCGCTGGAACCATTCGATATCGGGCAGCTCACGCTCGAAGGCCGGCTGGCGCACGGCCACGGCGGCGGCGTCGGGCCAGGGCACAAGGCCTTCGTCCGCGAGGCGCTCCCACGGGAACATGGGGCCGGGATCGGAGCGGCGCAGCGGCGCGATGTCGCTGTGGCCCACGACGCGATCGGGGCGTATCTCGTGGCGCGCCACGATGTCGCGCACCAGCTCCATCACGGCGTCCATCTGCGCCTTCGGAAACGGCTGCCAGGCCTCTGCGCCCGGAGGACCCTTCAGCCCGCGGTTCACGATCTCGATGCCGATCGACGCGGCGTTGAGCTGCGTCTGTCCCTTCCAGGAGCTGGCGCCCGCGTGGTACGCGCGGCGATTTTCGTCGACCAGGCGGTAGATCGTCGGCGGGTCGTCGCGCACCAGGTAGTGGCTGCTGACCGGGCCGGTGGTGAGGGTCTTCAGCGCGGATTCGAAGTTCTCCGAGGTGAAGTGGATCACCAGGTACTGCGCGCGGCTATCCTGGCTCTGCGCGGTGTACGTGGTGTCGAGCCTGGGGCCGCCGGCACAACCGGCCAGGAGGGCACAGGCAATGGATGGCAGCAGGCGTTTCATGGGTCGGCGGCCTTGCGGCCGAATCGGGGATCAACGTGGACCAGGGCCACGACGAGAAACGACGGGATGGTGGCCACGCAGACCCAGGTGAAGAAGTCGGCATAACCGAGCCGCTCCTGCAACCAGCCGCTCGCCATTCCGGGGATCATCATACCGAGGGCCATGAATCCCGTGCAGATGGCGTAGTGCGCCGTCCGGCTCGGCCCCTCGGAGACCATGACCATATAGAGCAGGAAAGCGCAGAAGCCGAAGCCGTAGCCGAACTGCTCGAGCGCCAGCACCGCGCTGACGAGCGCGATGTTTTCGGGTTGTGCAACCGCCAGGTACACAAACAGCAGGTTCGGCACGTGCATCGCAACAACCATCGGCCACATCCAGCGCCGCAGGCCGTGGCGCGCGATCGCCACGCCCCCGAGCAGGCCGCCTGCTGTCAGCGCGATCACGCCCACCGTGCCGTAGGCGAATCCGGTTTGCGCGGTGGTGAGCCCCAATCCACCGGCGCTGCGCGGATCCAGCAGGAAAGGCGTGACCATCTTGAGCGCCTGCGCCTCGGCGAAACGGAAGAGCAGCAGGAAGGCCAGGATCGCCACGATGCCCGGGCGCCGGAAGAACGACGCGAAGGATCCGGCGAATCCCCTGGCAAAGGAGGCGTGCGCCACCGGGGCATCACCCGCCGGCCGCGGCAGCGTGAAATGCAGCCACGCGGCAATCGCCGCCATCGTCGCGCCCGCAACCACCATGACCAGGGACCACGCCACCACGATGCTGCCGGTGGTATCGGCGAGCGCGCCGCCCAGGTAGACCAGCCCGCCCTGGCCCGCGATGTTGGCGATACGCCAGGCCGCGCTGCGCACCCCCACGAAGGCCGCCTGCCCGCCCGCGTCGAGGCCCAGCATGTAGAAGCCGTCGGCGGCGATGTCATGGGTGGCCGATGCAAAGGCGGCGAGCCAGAGCACCGCCAGCGAGACCTGGAAAAAACGCGGCAGCGGGAGCGCCAGCGCCGCCAGCGCCAGCAGGCAGCCGACCACCACCTGCGTGGCGAGGATCCAGGCCCGCTTGGTACCCACGAGATCCACCAGCGGCGCCCAGAACGGTTTCACCACCCACGGCAGGTAGAGCCAGCTGGTGTAGAGCGCGATGTCGGTATTGGAGACGCCGAGCGTCTTGTACATGACGACGGAAACCGTCATCACGATGGCGTACGGGAATCCCTGCGCGAAGTAGAGCGCCGGGATCCAGCGCCAGGAATGGGTCTGGGGCATCGGCTATATACAATACGGCATGCGGGCGCGGACCCGTCCTGAACAGGGAGAGACTTCGATGAAGCTGCGGTTCGTGCTGTTGTGCCTGGCCCTTGTGCTTCCGCTCGCCGCGCCGGCGAAGAATTTCCGCTGGTCGTCCCAGGGCGACGTGGCCACCCAGGACCCCCATGGCCAGGACGAGTCGTTCACCAAATCGGTGAACGCGATGATCTACGAACGCCTGATCATGCCGGGCAAGGACATGTCGCCCACGCCCTGGCTTGCGACCTCATGGAAAGTGGTCTCGCCCACGCAGCGGGTCTTTACGCTGCGCAAGGACGTGAAATTCCAGGACGGCACGCCGCTTACCGCCGACGACGTGGTGTTCTCGTTCGAGCGCGCCGCGAAGTCCAAACAGTTCCGCACCTACACCAGCCAGGCGGGTACCGCACGCAAGATCGACGACTATACGGTGGAGTTCACCACGCCAGCGCCGAACCCGGTCGGCGGCATCGCGGTGGGCGAGATTCCCATCATGAGCAAGGCGTGGGCGGAAAAAAATGCGTCGACCACGCCGCAGGACTTCTCGACCAAGGAAGTCACTTTCGCCTCGCGCAACGCCATGGGTTCGGGCCCGTTCAAGCTCGTCTCCTACGAGCCGGGCGTGAAGACGGTGCTCGCGAGGAACACCGACTGGTGGGGCATCAAGGACGGGCGCTGGCAGAGCAACATCGAAACCCTGGAATACCGCCCGATCACCAGCAACGCCACGCGCATGGCGGCGCTCAGCTCGGGCGAAATCGACTTCGTACTCGATCCGCCGGTGCAGGACGTCGCGCGCATGAAGCAGGACAAGGCATTCAAGGTCTGGGAAGGTGACGAGACCCGCATCATCAGCCTCGCGTTCGACCAGGCCCGCGACGAGCTGCTGTTCTCCGACGTGAAGGGCAAGAACCCGTTCAAGGACCGCCGCGTGCGCATGGCGCTTTACCAGGCCATCGACATCAACGCCATCAAGACGCAGGTGATGCGCGGCCTGGCCACCCCAACCGCGATCCCGTTCCCGAGCCCGAAGGGCGAGGGACATCCCGCCTCCCTCGAGAAGCGCCCGCCCTATGACGTCAAGGCCGCGAAGAAGCTGCTGGCCGATGCGGGATATCCCAACGGCTTCGGCTTCACGCTGCATTGCCCGAACGACCGCTACGTGAACGACGAAAAGATCTGCGTCGCGGTCGCCGCGATGTGGGCGCGCGTGGGCCTCGACGTGAAGGTCGACGCGATGCCCAAGGCGCAATATTTCCAGCGCACCCCGAAGAAGGAATTCAGCGCCTGCATGCAGGGCTGGGGCGACAACAACCGCGATTCCATGTTCACGTTGAAGCCGCTGTTCCACAGCCTGAACGACAAGGGCGCGGGCGACACCAACTACGGCAATTTCAAGAACGTCGAGCTCGACGACCTGATCGACCGCGCGGAAGTGGAGATGGACCCGGCCAAACGCCAGGCGCTGATCAACCAGGCGGTGGAGCTGCTGCAGAAGGAAGTGCTGGTGATCCCGCTGCACCGGCAGGTGATCCCGTGGGTCACGCGCGCCGGCATCACGCTGGTGCACCGCTCGGACAACAAGTTCAACCCGCTCTGGACGAAGGTCAATTGACGCTGACGTACCTCTGGGCCGGCTTCTTCATCGCCGGCTTCCTGGCCGCGTTCGCCCAGTGGATCTTCCTGGGCGACGCCGAGGTCTTCAAGCGCATCGTCGACGGCACGTTCGAGAGCGCGCGTGTCGGCGTGATGGAGATCGCCTTGCCGCTGGCCGGCGTGATGACGCTGTGGCTGGGCATCCTGTCCATCGCCCAGCGCGCCGGTGCCATCGACGTGGTGGCACGATTCATCGCGCCGTTTTTCGCGCGCATCTTCCCAGGCGTGCCGCGCGGCCACCCGGCCCACGGCCTGATGGTGATGAACTACTCGGCCAACTTCCTCGGGCTCGACAACGCCGCCACGCCCATTGGGCTCAAGGCCATGGCGAGCCTGCAGGAGCTGAACCCGGTGAAGGAAGAGGCCACCGACGCCCAGATCATGTACCTGGTGCTCAACACGGCGGGCCTTACGCTGATCCCGGTGACGGTGATGGCGCAGCGCGCGATCCTCGGCGCCAAGGATCCTTCGGACATCTTCATTCCGACGTTGATCGCCACCTTCGCCGGTTCGCTCGTCGCATTCATCGCGGTGGCCCTGCGCCAGCGCATCCGGCTGCTGGACCCCGTGATCCTCGCGTGGATCGGCGGGCTCACCGCCTTCGTGCTGGCCATCGTCTGGTTCTTCAGCACGCAGCTCACGCGCGAGCAGGTGCAGGGGGTGTCGCGGGTGGCGAGCAACGTGCTGCTGCTTTCGGTGATCGTGGGCTTCATCACGTGGGGGCTCGCGAAGAAGATCGACGTCTACGAGGCCTTCATCGAGGGGGCGAAAGGCGGCATCCAGACCTCGCTCGTGATCATCCCGTACCTGGTGGGAATGCTGGTGGCCATCAGCGTGCTGCGCAACTCGGGGATCCTCGACATGGTGGTGGGCCTCTTCGCGTGGATATTTTCCGCGATGGGCTTCAACACGGACTTCACGCCCGCATTGCCGACGGCCCTGATGAAATCCATCAGCGGGGGCGGTGCGCGCGCGATGATGATCGAGGTGATGAAGACCTATGGCGCCGATTCGTTCGTCGGCCGGCTGGTGAGCATCCTGCAGGGCTCATCGGACACGACGTTCTACATCGTGGCGCTCTACTTCGGATCCGTCGGGATCACGCGCGTGCGGTACGCGATTGCGTATGGGCTACTGGCGGATTTCGCCGCCGTCGCGGCGGCCATCGGCGTGGCCTACCTTTTCTTTCATTGAATTAGTCCCAGATCTCCGGGTTGGCGCGAGCGAAGTAGAACCATTCGTTCCCGGGCTTCGCGCCCACGTCGGGAAACACGATCCAGCCATCACCCTCGGCGAGCACCTCGGTGCCGTCGTGGCGCGTACCGATGAGGTCACCTTTCTTCAGCGTGTCGAAGCTTGCCCAGGCACGCGCGAACTGGTCGCCGCCATGGGCGCGATCGATCACGTTGTTGATCTTCAGCGCCTCCCACTTGCCCGAGGCCTGGGGCGGATCCTCCCCGGTGATGCCCAGGTGCGCCATGACGTTGCGGATCGCCTTGTAGGCCACCTCCGGCGACGAGGGCGACTGGTGCTGCCCGCATTCAAGCGTGATCGCGTAGCCGCCATGCAAGCGCATGTATTCGGTGGTGCCGACGCCGTATTTCGGATGCGTGTTGTGCCCGCTGCCCATGCCCGCCTTCACGCGCCGTTCCACCCCCTTGGCATAGGTGCCGAGCCAGCCCTCGACGAATCGCGCCACGCCGAGGATGCGCGCCATGGCACGTTCCTGGCGCGAGTGTTTGAAGGGTTCGATCTTCCCCGCGTTGTTCTTCGGCCCGAGCATCGCGAAAGGCTGGGCATCCGCACGGGTTGAATGCAGGTCCAGCAGCACGTCGTGGCGCGCAAGCAGCGGGCAGAGCCAGTTGGCGACGAGGTCTTCGAAGTCCTGTGGCTTCGGGGTCGGCGAGAGGTTGCGGTTGAGGTTGCGGTCCCCGGCGCGCTCCCCCTTGGCGTAGGCCAGCGGATTGGTCACGGGCACGAAGGTAACCTCGCCCGCGACAATCGGCAGCTTGCCGCTGTTCACCTCCGCCAGCACGCGCGTGATCGCCTGCGTGCCGCAGATCTCGTTGCCGTGCACCGCGCCGGTGACGATCAGTTTCGGGCCGGGCTTGAGGCCGCGAAAGTTGACGGACTTGAAGCGCAGGGTGTTGCGGTCGATTTCGGTAGCCATGGCGGTATTTTAATGTGGATAAGGGCGGGTTTCCGGGCGCTACGGAGAAGCCTTATCCACATTGGCGAATTTCTTTCCATCGCGAGCCTTCTTCGCCCTCTTTGCGGCGTAGCATTTCCGCATGCCGTTGAAGACCACAGCCGGGAACCATGGAGAGGCCGCGAAGGGGCGGGGCGCCACGATCAATCCCGAAGGTCGCTTCGAGATCTACGCGCGCGAAAGCTTCGATGACGAGTGGTTCCAGGAGCCGCCGGAAGGCGAAGAGAAAAAGCCGAAGACCGTCATCACCTTCGAGCGCGTCAAGAGCATCATCGCGCACAACAACTCGCCCGACCTCGGATTCGACCAGTCGCTGAACCCTTATCGAGGATGCGCCCACGGATGCATTTGGTGCTTCTCGCGCCCAAGCCACGCCTACCTCGGGCTTTCGCCGGGCATCGATTTCGAGACGAAACTCTTCGTGAAGAAAGACGCGGCCCCGCGGCTGCGCGAGGAGCTCGCCAAGCCCAGCTACAAGTGCCGTCCCCTCGTGATCGGCGTGAACACCGACGCCTATCAACCGATCGAGCGTGAATACAAGGTCACGCGTTCCGTGCTCGAGCTCTGCCAGGAGGTGAACCAGCCCGTTTCGTTGATCACCAAGTCGGCCCTCATCGAGCGGGACCTCGACCTGCTGGCGCCAATGGCAGACAAAGGCCTGGTACACGTGACGCTCTCGATCACGACGCTGGACCAGAACCTCACGCGCTACATGGAGCCGCGCACCAGCGCCCCTTCCCGACGCCTCCTGGCGGTCAGAAGGCTCTCCAGAGCCGGCGTTCCCGTGAACGTGAATATCGCGCCCGTCATTCCCTTCCTGACGGACCACGAGATGGAAGCGATCATGGAAGCGGCCGCCGAAGCGGGCGCCTCCAGCGTCTTCTACAACCTCGTGCGCCTGCCCTGGGAAGTTAAAGACATCTTCAGGGCCTGGCTGGAGGAGCACTTCCCCCTCAAGGCAGCCCACGTGATGGCCCGGATCCACGAGATGCGGGAAGGCAGGGACAACGACCCCAATTTCGGCACCCGCATGACCGGCACCGGAATCTTCGCGGAGCTCCTGCGCCAGCGTTACCAGAAGGCCGCAAGGCGGTTCGGGCTGGACCAGAAGGAGGATATGGAGCTGGATTGCAGCCTTTTCGTCCCGCCCGCCCTCCACGGGCAGCAAACGCTTTTCTAGGTGCAACGCGGCTGGCTCCGGGACGGTCCAACCGCTTATAATTTGGAGCCTTTCCCGGCGCAGGACACAATCCCGAAGCCGGATCGCCAGCCCCAAAGCACCCAATTTGAGGAGCAGCCGAATGTCCGCATTACCCGTCACGCTGGAGGACAAATACACCCTCGCCTCCGGCCGCGTCTACCTCAACGGTACCCAGGCCCTCGTGCGCCTCGCGATGATCCAGCGCGAACGCGACCTCGCGGCCGGGCTCAATACCGCGGGGTTCATTTCCGGTTATCGCGGTTCGCCGCTCGGCGCGTTCGACCAGGCGCTCTGGAAGGCGAAGAAACACCTCAAGGACCACCACATCCACTTCATCCCCGGGGTGAACGAAGAGCTCGCGGCCACGGCCGTCTGGGGTTCCCAGCAGGTGGGGTTGTTCGAGGGCGCCAAATACGACGGCGTCTATGCCATGTGGTACGCCAAGGGCCCGGGCGTGGATCGCTCGGGAGACGTGCTCAAGCACGCCAATGCGGCGGGCACTTCCAAACATGGCGGCGTGCTGCTGCTGGCCGGCGACGACCACGCCTGCAAGTCCTCCACGCTGCCGCACCAGAGCGAACACGCTTTCGACGCCGCGATGATCCCGGTGCTCTATCCCACCGGCGTGCAGGAAATCATCGAGATGGGCCTGCACGGGTTCGCGATGTCGCGCTACTCGGGCCTGTATATCGCCTTCAAGGTGATTTCGGAGACGGTGGATTCGTCGGCCTCGATCAATGTCGACACCAACAGTCCGAAGATCCTGCTGCCGGAAGACTTCCAGCTGCCCGCCTCGGGCGTGAACATCCGCTGGCCGGATGCCCCAATGGAACAGGAACTGCGCCTGCAGCACGACAAGATCTACGCCGCGCTGGCCTATGCGCGCGTGAACAAATTGAACCGCATCACCATCGACTCCCCGCATCCGCGCCTGGGGATCATCGCCTCGGGCAAGAGCTACCTCGACGTGTTGCAGGCGCTCGAGGATCTCGGCATCGACGAAGAACACGCTGCCGAGATCGGCATCCGCCTCTACAAGGTCGGCATGCCCTGGCCGCTGGAGCCGAATGGCCTGCGTGAATTCGCGCAGGGGCTGGGGGAGATCCTCGTGGTCGAGGAGAAGCGCCAGCTGATCGAATACCAGATGAAGGAACAGCTCTACAACTGGCGCGACGACGTGCGCCCGCGCGTGATCGGCAAGTACGACGAGCACGGCGAATGGGAAACGCATCGCAGCGAATGGCTGCTGCCCGCCGCCGGCGAGCTCACACCCGCGATGATCGCGCGCGTGATCGCCAGGCGCATCGCGAAGTTCTACACCTCGAAAATCGTCGAGGCGCGCCTCAAGTTCATCGAATCGAAAGAGGCGGAGCTTGCGCGTCCGCGCGTCAAGGTGGCGCGCATCCCGTATTTCTGTTCCGGCTGCCCGCACAACACCTCCACGCGCGTGCCGGAAGGCTCGAAGGCGCTGGCCGGCATCGGCTGCCACTACATGGCGATCTGGATCCGTCCGGAAGAAACCATGACCTTCACACAGATGGGCGGCGAGGGCGCTCCGTGGATCGGCATCGCGCCCTTCACCGAGACCAAACACGTCTTCGCCAACCTCGGCGACGGCACCTACTACCACTCGGGGCTGCTGGCCATCCGCGCGGCGGTGGCGGCAAACGTCAACATCACCTACAAGATCCTTTTCAACGACGCGGTCGCCATGACCGGCGGGCAGCCGGTTGATGGCCCCATCTCGGTGGCGATGGTCACGCGCCAGGTGCTGGCCGAAGGCGTGAAGCGCGTTGTGGTTGTCACCGACGATACCGACCGCTACGAAAACGTCACGGACCTGGCGCCGGGCACCACCGTGCACCCGCGCGAAGACCTTGACCAGGTGCAACGAGAGCTGCGAGAGGTCCAGGGCACTTCGGTGCTGGTGTACGACCAGACCTGCGCCGCGGAAAAGCGCCGCCGCCGCAAGCGCGGCACCTTCCCCGATCCCCAGAAACGCGTGGTGATCAACGAGCTCGTTTGCGAAGGCTGCGGCGATTGCGGCGTCAAATCCAACTGCCTGTCGGTGGTCCCGGTGGAAACCGAATACGGCCGCAAGCGCGCCATCGACCAGAGCTCGTGCAACAAGGACTATTCCTGCGTGAAGGGCTTCTGCCCGAGCTTCGTCACCGTCGAGGGCGGCACCCTGCGCAAGAAAGAATCCGTGGTGCAGGAAGTGATGGCCGCGTTACCCGCGCCGGCCGTGCCCCCGCTGGATCGTCCCTACGGCATCCTGGTCACGGGTGTGGGCGGCACCGGGGTCGTCACCATCGGCGCCATCCTCGGCATGGCCGCGCACCTGGAAGGCAAGGGCGCCGCGGTGCTGGACATGGCGGGCCTGGCGCAGAAGGGCGGATCGGTTTATTCCCACATCCGGATCGCAAGCCGTCCGGATGAGATCCATGCCGTGCGCATCGCCGCGGGTGATGCGAGCCTGGTCATCGGCTGCGACATGATTGTGGCCGCCTCCGACGAGGCGATCGCCAAGATGCAGGCGGGCGCCACGCGCGCCGTGATCAACGCAAACGTCGCCACCACGGGCGGGTTCACCAGCGACCCCGACCTGCATGTTCCCGCGATCGAGATGGCCGAATCGATCCGCCAGTCGTGTGGCGGCGCGGCGGATTTCGTCGACGCGACGGATCTCGCCACCGCCTTGATGGGCGATTCGATCGCAACCAACCTCTTCATGGTGGGCTACGCGTGGCAGAAGGGCTACATCCCGCTGGCGGAAGCCTCGATCCTGCAGGCGATCGAGCTGAATGCCACGGCGGTGGATTCGAACAAAAAGGCGTTCGAGTGGGGGCGACGCGCCGCCGTCGACCTGCCTTCGGTCCAGCGCGTTGCGACACCGCCCGAAGCGAAGCCCGATGGCCAGCGCCTGTCGCAGACGCTGGAAGAATCCATCACGCGCCGCCGCGAATTCCTCACGAATTACCAGGACGCGGCCTACGCCCAGCGTTACATCGACTTCGTGCAGAAGGTGCGCGATGCGGAGAACGCGAAGGCCCCGGGCTCCACCCGCCTCACCTCCATGGTCGCGCGTTACCTGTTCAAGCTGATGGCTTACAAGGATGAATACGAGGTCGCGCGCCTCCATACGGATACCGGCTTTCAGGAGCGCATCGCGGCGCAGTTCGAAGGCGATTACCGCGTCAAGCTGCACCTCGCACCGCCCCTGTGGGCCAAGGCCGATCCCGTCACGGGCGAGCCGCGCAAACACGCCTTCGGCCCGTGGATGCTGGGCGCGATGCGGGTGCTGGCAAGGCTCAAGGGTTTGCGCGGTACGCCCTTCGACGTCTTCGGGCTCAGCGCCGAGCGGCGCACCGAGCGCGCGTTGATCGAGGATTACCGGCGCGTCGTCGAAGAGCTGCTCGTCGGGCTCGATGCCGCGCGCGTCGAGCTGGCGGCCGAGATCGCGGCGATTCCGGAATTCATTCGCGGCTATGGCCACGTCAAGGATCGCCAC
>JBBREI010000050.1:0-20115 GCA_038203035.1 Burkholderiales bacterium | reverse complement strand
CTAAACACGCTTTCCAGGCGTGCGACTTAAACCGCTCATCCACCTCTCCGGTGGCCCAACTGGCGGAAACCCTGGAGTCCTTCAGGTTCCGGTAATGCCGGTAAAGCGAAGCCCGAAATTATACCTTGCCGCACCACTGCGACGCGAGGGTGTCAGGGCCCCGCGGACACGCCCTGGCGCCGGAAGCTGTGCAGCTGGCGGTAGAACATGTATGACAGCAGCAGCACCATCGCGCCGTGCACCGGCCACAGGCCCAACCAGCCCGGGATCTTGCTCTGCGCGGTATACGCCTGGAACACCGACAGCAGGTTGTTGTACAGCGCGTAGATCAGCACCGCGAAGATCAGGTTCCAGGAGCGGCCCGACCGCGGGTTGACGAACGAAAGCGGGATCGCGAAGAGCCCCATGATCAGCACCGCCAGCGGCATGGCCAGGCGCCAGTGCAGCTCGGCCACCTGATCGGGCTTGTGTTCGGCAAGCAGCTCGAGGGTGCCCATGGCCTTGTTGGATGGCGCTTGGCGCGCGGCCTCGCGCGGCTCGATACGCAGCGCATAGCGGTCGAAATCCACCATGCGGAAGTCGAGTTTCCCGGGCGTGCCCTCGTAGCGGCGCCCGTTCAGCAGCACCACGAAGCGATCGCCGTTTTCCGCCGTCTCGATGAAGCCGCGCTGCGCCACCATCACGCCCATGCGGTCGGCCTGCGTCGATTGCACGAAGACGTTGTTCACGACGTTGTCGCGCTCGGTGAGCTTGTCGACGAAAAATACGCGGTCGGCGCTGCGCGATTCGCGGAACACGCCCGGGGTGACACTCGAGACATCGTCGCGGCTGGCCAGCAGCCGCTGGTATTCCACGCTTTGCGCCTGCGACCACGGCGCCACCGCCAACGACAGCAGCGCACACACGAACGCCACAGGCAGCGCGAACTTGAGCACCGGCGCGATCCACGACGCGATCGACAGTCCCGAGGTGAACCACACCGTCATCTCGCTATCGCGATAGCTGCGCGTGAGCGCCAGCAGCACCGCCACAAACACCGCGATGCCCAGCAGCACCGGCAGGTAGGTGAGGATGCCGAAGGCGATGAGGCCCAGCACCGCTTCGGCCTGGATCTCGCCGCCGGCCGCACGGCCCAGCAGCAGGATCAGCAGGCGCGTGAGGATGATGGCCAGCAGCACACCCACGACGGCGATCGCGATGAGGCTGAATTCGCGGATGAGGGAGCGCTGGAAGATCACTGGGGATTCGGGTGACTACGGTGTGCGATAATTCTACTCTCTGCTGCTCCTCCAACCCGAGGAAAACAAATGGAATTTAGCGTCAAGAGCACAAGCGTCGCAAAGCTGCGCACGGCTTGCCTGGTGGTGGGCATTTTTGAAGGCCGCAAGCTTTCGGCCGCGGCGCAGGCCCTCGATGGCGCGTCGGGCAAGTACCTCACTCAGGTCATGAAAAGCGGCGATTTGGAGGGCAGCCTCGGCAAGACGCTGATGCTGCGCGGCGTGAAGAAGGTCGCAGCCGATCGCATCCTGCTGGTGGGCCTGGGCAAGGAACGCGACTTCAACGAGCCGGCGTTCCGCACCGCGGCTTGCGCCGCCGTGAAGGCCCTCAAGGGCACGGGTGCGGCCGATGCAACCTTCTGCCTCACCGAAGTCGCCGTGAAGAAACGCAGCCTCGGCTGGAGCGTGGAGCAGGCGGTCCTGTGTTTCATGGACGGCGACTATCGCTTCGACCAGCTCAAGAGCAAGGCGGCTGATGCCAGGCGCCACCTGAAGAAGGTCACCTTCCAGGTGGCCGACAAGAAGGACGTCTCCGCGGCGGAAACGGCGGCCGATCGCGCCGCCGCCATCGGCGAAGGTGTGGCGCTTGCCAAGGACCTCGGCAACCTGCCGGGCAACCACTGCACGCCGACCTACCTGGCCGAACAAGCCATCGAACTCGGCAAGCGCCACGGCCTCAAGGTCGAGGTGCTGGAAAAAAAGGACTGCGAGAAACTCGGCATGGGATGTTTCCTCGCCGTGGCGCAGGGCAGCCGCCAGCCGCCCAAGTTCATCGTGATGGAATATCGCGGCGGCAGGAAGGACGCGCCCCCGGTGGTGCTCGTTGGCAAGGGCATCACGTTCGACACCGGCGGCATCTCGATCAAGTCCGCGGGCGAGATGGACGAGATGAAGTTCGACATGTGCGGCGCGGCCAGCGTGTTCGGCGCGATGAAGTCGATCGCCCTGATGAAGCTGCCGCTCAACGTGGTCGGGGTGGTTGTCGCCACGGAAAACATGCCCGGCGGCAACGCCATCAAGCCGGGCGACGTCGTGACCACCATGTCGGGCCAGACGGTGGAAATCCTCAACACCGACGCGGAAGGCCGCCTGGTGTTGTGCGACGCGCTCACCTACGTCGAGAAATACAAGCCGGTGGCGGTCGTCAACATGGCCACGCTGACGGGCGCGATGGTGATCGCACTCGGCCACGTCGCCACGGGCCTCTTCTCGAACAACGATGAGCTCGCCGCCGAGCTCATCGCCGCCGGCGAGCGCTCGTGGGACCGCGCCTGGCACATGCCGCTCTGGGACGATTACCAGGAAGGGCTCAAGTCCAACTTCGCGGACATCCCCAACATCGCCGGGCGCGCAGGCGGCGCCATCACCGCCGCGTGTTTCCTCTCGCGCTTCACCAAGGCGTATCCGTGGGCGCACCTGGACATCGCGGGCACGGCGTGGAAGTCGGGTGCGGAAAAAGGCGCCACCGGCCGCCCGGTCGGGCTGCTCACCCACTTCCTGGTGTCGCGGGCGGCGTGACACGCATCGACTTCTACCACTACGCGGCGGACAAGCAGGCCTTCGCCTGCCGCCTGGCCACCAAGGCCTACGAACAGCACAAGCGCCTGGTGGTCTATTCGCCGGATGCGCCGGCGCTGCGCCGCTTCGACCAGCAGCTGTGGACGTTCCAGGCCACGCGCTTCGTGCCGCATTGCTTCGCCGGCGACAAGCTGGCCGCGCAAACCCCGGTGATCCTCTCGACCGGCGAAGGCGATCTGCCGCACCACGACGTGCTGCTGAACCTGGGCGACGAATGGCCGCCCAGCTTCGCCTCGTTCGAGCGCCTGCTGGAAATCGTTGCGGTCGACGAGGAAGACAAGAACAAGGCCCGTGGCCGATATCGCTTCTACAAGGAGCGTGGCTACGACATCAAGGTCAATGCCATAGAGGCGGAGCGCCGCCAGGGTGAGTGAGATGCCGGGCGACAAGGACATTTTCGGCCAGGCCGACGGCCTGATGCGCCGCCATGCCGCGGCTTCGGGCACGGGCAGCGAAACCGGCAGCTTCCCCATCCTCACCGACGTCATCGGGGAGCCGCCGCGCCCGGTGGAATTCACCCAGCCCACGTCGGAGCTGGCGCGCGACATCTTCAACCGCGTGATGGCGGAGGTCGAGGGGCGCCTGGCCGAAGAGCTGGAACGCCGCCTCACCGAACACCTGGTGCCCCAGGTCCACACCGCGGTTGCGAGCGCCCTGGGAGACCTGCACCAGGACCTGGCCAACGCCATCGGCGACGCCGTCACGCGCGCCCTCGAAAACCGGCTCAAATAACGCTTCAATGGAACTCGCAAAAGCCTTCGATCCCCACGGCATCGAGTCGCGCTGGTATCCCGTCTGGGAATCGCGCGGCTACTTCAAGGCCGGCTTCGACGAGTCGAAGCCCTCCTTCTCGATCCAGCTCCCGCCGCCCAATGTCACCGGCACGCTGCACATGGGCCACGCCTACCAGCAGACGCTGATGGACGTGCTCACGCGTTACCACCGCATGAAGGGCTACAACGTCCTGTGGCAGCCGGGCACCGACCACGCGGGCATCGCCACGCAGATGGTGGTCGAGCGCCAGCTGGAAGCGAAGGGAGAAAGCCGCCGCGCGCTGGGCCGCGATGAATTCGTGAAGCGCGTCTGGGCCTGGAAGGAAGAATCGGGCTCCACCATCACGCGCCAGATGCGCCGGCTCGGTTCGTCCTGCGACTGGTCGCGCGAGTACTTCACCATGGATGCGCCGCGCTCGCTGGCGGTCACGGAAGTGTTCGTCCGCCTGTTCGAAGCCGGCCTCATCTATCGCGGCAAGCGCCTGGTGAACTGGGATCCGGTGCTCGGCACCGCGGTCTCGGACCTTGAAGTGGAATCGCGCGAGGAAAACGGATCGCTCTGGCACCTCAAGTACCCGCTCGAAGACGGCAGCGGCTTCCTGGTGGTGGCCACCACCCGGCCCGAGACGATGCTGGGCGACAGCGCCGTCGCCGTGCACCCGGACGACGAACGCTACGCGCACCTCATCGGCAGCAAGGTGCGCCTGCCGCTTGCCGAGCGCCTGATCCCGATCGTGGGCGACGCGTATGTCGATCGCGAATTCGGCACCGGCGTCGTGAAGATCACGCCCGCGCACGATTTCAACGACTACCAGGTGGGCGTGCGCCACGGCCTGCCGCTGATCTCGATCTTCACGCTCGATGCAAAGGTGAACGACGAAGCCCCGGCCCCCTACCGCGGGCTGGACCGCTTCGCCGCGCGCAAGAAGGTCGTCGCGGACCTCGAAGCCGCCGGCCTCATGGAAAGCATCAAGGCGCACAAGCTCATGCAGCCGCGATCGCAGCGCTCCGACGCCGTGGTCGAACCGATGCTTTCGGACCAATGGTTCGTGCGCATGGACGGCATGGCGAAAGCGGGTCTCGAAGCCGTGGCGCAGGGCAAGACCCATTTCGTGCCCGACGAGTGGACCAAGGTCTACAACCAGTGGCTGGCGAACATCCAGGACTGGTGCATCTCGCGCCAGCTCTGGTGGGGGCACCAGATTCCCGCGTGGTACGCGGCCGACGGCACGCCCTTCGTCGGGCGCAACTTTGCCGAGGCCTTGGCGCAGGCGAAGAAGGCCGGCAAGGAAATCCGCGAGGATTCGCGCGATCCGGATGTGCTGGACACCTGGTTTTCTTCCGCCTTCGTGCCCTTCTCCACACTCGGCTGGCCCGACGAGGCCACCTTCGAGCGCGAACGCCGCTTCTACCTGCCGTCGACGGTGATGGTCACCGGCTTCGACATCATCTTCTTCTGGGTCGCGCGCATGGTCATGACGACCCTGCAGTTCGCGGGCGAGACCGCGTTCAAGGACGTGTACATCAACGCCATCGTGCGCGACGCCGAGGGCCAGAAGATGTCGAAGTCCAAGGGCAACACCATCGATCCCCTGGATGTGATCGACGGCATCGCGTTCGCCCCGCTGCTGGAAAAATCCACGCAGGGCCTGATGCTCGCCTCGCACCGGGAATCCGCCGCCAGGCGCATCAAGCGCGAGTTCCCGGACGGCATTGCCTCGTACGGCGCGGACGCGTTGCGCTTCACCTTCGCCTCGCTGTCGACGCTGGGGCGCACGCTCAACTTCGACCTCAAGCGCTGCGAAGGCTACCGCAGCTTCTGCAACAAGCTCTGGAACGCCACGCGTTTCGTGCTGATGAACACGCAAGGCAAGGACACGGGCCTGGATGAGGCGCTGGCGCTGGAGTTTTCCGCCGCCGACCGCTGGATCGTGAGCCGCCTGCAACGCGCGGAGGCGGAGGTGAACCAGGGCTTCGCCGAATACCGCTTCGACATGTCGGCGCGCGCGCTCTACGAGTTCGTCTGGGACGAATACTGCGACTGGTACCTGGAGCTGGCCAAGACGCAGCTGGCGCATGGCAACGAGGCGCAGCAACGCGCCACGCGCCGCACGCTGATGCGCGTGCTCGAAGCCACGCTTCGCCTGGCCCATCCCATCATCCCGTTCATCACCGAGGAACTCTGGCAAACCGTGGCGCCGCTCGCGGGCAAGGCCGGCGAGAGCGTGATGATGGCGAAGTACCCGCAGCCCGAGGCGTCGAAGATCGACGCAGCGGCGGAGCGCGAAATCGCGGGCGTGAAGGAAATCGTCAATGCCGCGCGCAACCTGCGTTCCACGCTGGGCGTGCCACCCGCCGCAAAGGTGGCGCTTTACCTCGCCGACTGCCCCGGCTACATGAAGGACCACGCCGAGGCCATCAAGGGCATCGCACGCATCTCGGATCTGCTGATCGCCGCCGAGCTGCCCGCGCGCGATTCACCGGTCACGATCACGACGGCCGGCAAGGTGATGCTGCACGTGGAGATCAACAAGGCTGACGAGAAGGCGCGCCTGAGGAGGGAAGCCACGCGCCTGGAGGCGGAGATCGCCAACGCGAAAGGCAAGCTTGGCAACAGCACCTTCGTCGACAAGGCACCGGCCGCCGTCGTCGAAGGCGAGCGCAAACGCCTGGCCGAGAGGCAATCGCAGCTGGCGGACGTGAACACCCAGCTCGGGAAGCTCTCCTGAGCGCCGGTCCCTATCCGCACCTGCTGGCCCCTCTGGACCTGGGGTTCACGACGCTCGCCAACCGGGTGCTGATGGGCTCGATGCATACCGGGCTCGAGGACCGCGTGAAGGATTTCCCCCGGCTCGCCGCGTATTTCGCCGAGCGCGCGCGCGGCGGTGTGGGCCTGATGGTCACCGGAGGATTCGCCCCCAACGTCGAGGGCTGGCTCTCGCCCTTCGCTTCGCGCCTCGCATCGCGACGCCAGGCGGCATCGCACCGCACCGTGACCGACGCGGTGCACGCCGACGGCGGCAAGATCGCGATGCAGATCCTGCACGCCGGGCGCTACGGCTACACGCCGTTTTCCGTCGCCCCTTCGCGCATCAAGTCGCCGATCACGCCGTTCACGCCGCGTGCGCTGACCGCGCGCGGCATCGAACGCCAGATCCGCTGCTTCGTGCGTGCGGGTGTGCTCGCGCGCGAGGCGGGCTACGACGGCGTCGAGGTCATGGGCTCCGAGGGTTATTTCCTCAACGAGTTCCTCGTGACCCACACCAACCGCCGCAACGACGAATGGGGCGGAGCGTACGAAAATCGCATGCGGCTGCCGGTGGAGATCGTGCGGCGCATGCGCGAAGCGGTTGGCCACGACTTCATCATCATCTATCGCCTCTCGATGCTCGACCTGCTGCCCGCGGGCCAGAGCTGGGACGAGGTGGTGAAACTCGCCAGGGCGATCGAAGGCGCGGGCGCCACGATGATCAACACCGGCATCGGCTGGCACGAGGCGCGCGTGCCCACCATCGTGACATCGGTTCCGCGCGGGGCGTTTGCGTGGGTCACCGCCAAGCTCAAGAGCGAGGTCGGCATCCCCCTCATCGCCACCAACCGCATCAACACGCCCGAAGTCGCCGAAGGCATCCTCGCCGGCGGCGCCGCCGACATGGTCTCCATGGCGCGCCCGCTGCTTGCCGACCCCGAGTTCGTGAACAAGGCGCGCGCGGGGCGCGCCGCCGACATCAACACCTGCATCGGCTGCAACCAGGCGTGCCTCGACCATGTGTTCGAACGCAAGCTCGCCAGTTGCCTCGTGAACCCGCGCGCCTGCCACGAGACCGATCTCGTGATCCGCATCGCCGCGGCCAGAAAACGTTTTGCCGTCGTCGGCGCTGGCCCCGCGGGCCTCGCTTGCGCGACCACGCTCGCCGAACGCGGGCACGAAGTCCACCTCTTCGACGCGGCGGGCGAAATCGGCGGCCAGTTCAACATGGCCAAGCGCATTCCCGGCAAGGAGGAGTTCCACGAGACGCTGCGTTACTTCGGGCGGCGCATCGAGGCGCTCGGCGTGAAGCTGGAGCTCGGCCGGCGAGTGGCTGCATCCGACCTCGCCGGCTTCGACGAGGTGGTGGTCGCCACCGGTGTCGCCCCACGCGACCCGCGCATCAAGGGCCAGGACGAGGCGGCCGCGCGGGGCCAGGCGCTTTCGTACGTGGACGTGCTGCTGCACGGCAAGGCGGTCGGCAAGCGCGTCGCAATCGTCGGCGCGGGTGGCATCGGCTTCGACGTCGCCGAATACCTGGTGCACGCGGGCCGCTCGCCGTCGCTGGACCGCGCTGCCTGGATGAAGGAATGGGGCGTTGCCGATCCCGCCATCGCCCGCGGCGGCGTGGTCGAGGCCTCGCCCTCCCCCGCGGCGCGCGAGGTTTTCCTGCTGCAACGCAAGGCCACCGGCATCGGCAAGGGCCTGGGCAAAACCAGCGGATGGGTGCACCGCGCCGCGTTGAAGATGAAGCGCGTGCAGATGATCCCCGGAGCGAACTACGAATCGATCGACGAGCGCGGCCTCGTCATCACTTTCGGCGAGAAGCGCGCCAACCCGCGGCACCTGGAGGTGGATTCGATTGTGCTGTGCGCGGGCCAGGAGCCGGTGCGCGAGCTGGTGGAGCCGCTCAAGGCCCTGGGCCTGCGTCACCACGTGATCGGCGGGGCCGACGTGGCGGCGGAGCTCGACGCCAAGCGCGCCATCGACCAGGGCACCCGGCTCGCGGCAGGCCTCTAGGCGTTGGCGCTACCCCATTCCCTGCGGGCGCTGGGCTCGCGCAACTTCCGCCGCTACTACACCGGCCAGGCGGTCTCGATGATCGGCACCTGGGTGCAGTCGGTGGCGCTCATGTGGCTCGCCTACCGGCTCACGGGCTCGACCCATTTCACCGGGTTGGTGGGTTTCCTGCAGAGCATCCCGCACCTGGTGCTGGCGCCTTTCGCCGGCGTGCTTGGCGACCGGGTGAATCGCCGGACGCTGCTCATGACGGTGCTCAGCCTGCTGGCGCTGCAATCCGCGGCGCTTGCGATCCTCACCGGCGCGCAGCTGATCACGCCGCCGCAGCTTGCCGGGCTCGCGCTTTTCGCCGGCGTCTGCAGCGCGTTCGAGACGCCGACGCGCCAGTCGATCTTCGTGGAGCTCATCGACCGGCGCGAAGACCTGCCCAACGCGATCGCGTTGAACTCCATGCTGATGAACGGCACGCGCCTCATCGGGCCGTCCATCGGCGGGCTGCTGATCGCGCTTTTCGACGAGACCGTGTGTTTCGCCCTCAACGCGATTTCCTACATCGCGGTGCTGGTTGCGCTCAAACACGTCGCCATGCAGCCGCGCCCCGTGCGGGCCGCCACCCATCCGCTCGCCGACCTCACCGAAGGCTGGCGCTACGCCATGGGCATGCTGCCGGTGCGCCGCATGTTGTTCACGCTTGCGCTGGTGAGCTCCTCGATCAGCCCGTATGCGACGCTCATGCCCGCGATGGCGGTGCGGCAGTTCGGCCAGGGCGCGGAGCTGGTGGGCCTTTTCATCGGCGCGGTGGGCCTGGGCGCCTTCATTTCCGCCATCGGCCTGGCGCGCCGCCAGAGCGTGCGGGGGCTGGGGCTGTGGATCCCGTACGCCGCCATGATCGCGGGCGTCGGCATGGCCGGCTTCGGCTGGTCCACCAGCATCCATGCCTCGGTGCTGCTGATGATGATGGCGGGTTTCGGCATGTTCCTCACCGGGGCCACGGTCAACACCATCATCCAGACCGTGGCCGACGAGGAGAAGCGCAGCCGGGTGATGAGTTACTACACGATGTTTTTCATCGGCGTGGCGCCCTTCGGGCACTACTTCGCGGGCTGGCTCGCGGAACACGTGGGCGTGCGCGCGACCTTCATGATCGGCGGCGCCGTCTCGCTCGCCACCGGCCTCGTTTTCCTGATGCAGATGCCGACCTTCCGCGTGCACCTGCGCGATGCGTATGTGCGCCGCGGTATCATCCCGGCCTCCGCATCCACCGGGACCCGATCCCCATGAAAACGCTGGCGGGCAGGACACTTTTCATCACCGGCGGATCGCGCGGCATCGGGCGCGAGATCGCGCTGCGCGCGGCGAAGGATGGGGCCAACGTGGCGATCGCCGCCAAGACCTCGGATCCCCATCCCAGGCTCCGGGGAACCATCCACACCGTGGCCCGTGAGATCGTGGAAGCCGGCGGCAGGGCGCTGCCGATCCAGCTCGACGTGCGCGATGAAAACGCCGTGGTCGAAGCGATCAATCACACCGCGCGGGAGTTCGGCGGGCTGGATATCCTGGTCAACAACGCCAGCGCCATCAGCGCCACACCCACGCTCCAGACCCCGGCCAAACGCTTCGACCTGATGCAGGGCGTAAACGCGCGCGGCACCTTCCTGTGTTCGCAGGCCGCCATCCCCCACCTGAAGATGTCCACCAATCCACACATCCTCACGCTTTCGCCCCCGATGGGCATGGACCCGAAGTGGTTCGCCGGGCACCTGGCCTACACCATGTCCAAATACGGCATGAGCATGTGCACGCTGGGCATGGCCGAGGAATTTCGCGCCGACGGGATCGCGGTCAATTCCCTGTGGCCACGGACCACCATCGCCACCGCCGCAATCGAGGCGCATTTTCCCGCCGCGGTCCTGGCGGCGAGCCGGCATGCCGCGATCATGGCCGATGCCGCGCACCTGATCCTCACGAGCGAAGCGAGATCGAACACGGGGAATTTCCACATCGACGAGGATTTGCTGCGCAAGGCCGGGGTGACCGACTTCGCACACTACGCGGTCACGCCGGGCGTGCCGCTATTCCAGGACCTGTTTCTGGACTAAAGCTGGCACCCCGAAACAAGTCGTCTCTGACACCAGTTTTGGTCACCGCTTCTTCATGAAGAAGGTGAATTCACTGCCTTCGGCATGCGACAGCAACTCGTTGCCGGTCTGCTTGCAGATCCCGGATCCGTCGCCATCACCTTCAGCACCTGGCCGGCGGTGAGGTCGCCGAGCGTTTTCTTGGCGCGCAGGATGGGAAGGGGGCAGTTGAGCCCGCGGACGTCGAGTTCGCGATCGAATGCTTGCATTGTTATGGAATCTCCCGAGAGGGTGAATTTTAACATGGGGGTCGGGGCGTTCCGGCTCAAGGGTTGATGGCCGCTGCCCGCTGCGATAGGATGCAGTTGCCCGGGAACGCAGGCTCCCGGGGGCGGCGCCAGCCGCCTAGACGGTGTCCGTCCAAGCCCTGCTTCCGAACCCATACGGAGGCACCATGGACACCGTCTCGATCGATTGCTCCACCCTTTACTCCCAGCTTGGCTGCGCCGGCTCGCCCCTGTTGCTCGACGTGCGCCGCGCACCGGCCTTCGAGGCGGATCCAACGGTCATTGCGGGAGCGCTGCGCCCACCCGGGGATGCCGTGACATTTGCATCCGCACACGCGAAGGGAAATCCGGTCGTGGTGTATTGCGTGCATGGACATGAGGTGAGCCAGGACGCCGCGCGCCGGATCGCAAGCGCCGGCCACTCCGTGTCATTCCTGGCCGGCGGCATCGAGGCCTGGCGGGCCGCGCGCCTGCCGACCATCCGGCGCCGCGACGACTGGGACGTTCCCGGCGGCTCGTGCTGGGTCACTCGCGAGCGCCCGAAGATAGACCGTATCGCATGTCCGTGGCTGGTGCGCCGATTCATCGACCCGCTCGCCACGTTCGCCTACGTACACGCCCAACGTGTGATGGAGGAAGCCGCCGGCGGCGCCGCCATCGCCTACGACGTGCCCGGTGTCCAGTTCACCCACCGTGGCGAGCGCTGCAGCTTCGACGCGCTGATCGAGGATTTCGCTTTGCACGACCCGGCCCTCGATCGCCTGGCGACGATTGTCCGCGGGGCGGACACCAATCGCCCCGAGCTTTCGCCGCAGAGCCCGGGCCTGCTGGCCGTCTCGCTCGGCCTTTCGCGGCGATATGCCGACGACCACGAGATGCTCGAGCGCGCCATGCCGGTGTACGACGGGCTCTACGCGTGGTGCCGCGAGGAGGTTTCGGGGCGAAGCGAGCGGCATGCCTGGACGCCCGCCCCATGACACCCGCCGCGCCGTCGTTCGCCGCCGCGCTGCGCTTCTGGCTCAAGCTGGGTTTCATCAGTTTCGGCGGCCCCGCGGGCCAGATCGCGGTGATGCACCGGGAACTGGTGGACGAACGGCGCTGGATCAGCGAGCGCCGCTTCCTGCACGCGCTCAACTACTGCATGTTGCTGCCGGGCCCGGAAGCGCAGCAGCTCGCCACCTACATCGGCTGGCTGCTGCACGGCGTGCGCGGCGGCATCGCGGCGGGCGCATTGTTCGTGTTGCCCTCGCTGGCGATCCTGATTGCGTTGTCGTGGATCTACGTAAGCTACGGGACGGTGCCCGCCGTCGCCGCCGTGCTTTATGGAGTCAAGCCCGCGGTGGTGGCGATTGTGCTCGCCGCCGCGTGGCGCATCGGATCGCGCGTCCTGCGCCACCCGGTGCTGTGGGCCATCGCCGCGGCGGCGTTCCTCGCCCTTTTCGCTTTCTCCCTGCCGTTTCCCCTGGTGATCGTGGGTGCGTTGCTCGCCGGCATCGTGGGTGGCAGGATCGCGCCCGCGGCATTCAAGGCGAAGCCCCATGGGGACGGTGCAAAGGTACACCCGCCCGCCGTCATCGACGACCTCACACCGCCTCCCCGGCACGCGCGTTTCTCCCCTGCGCGGCTGGCGTTGACCACCACGATATTCCTGGGGGTGTGGACGGCCGCGCTGGGCGCCCTGTTGCTGTCCGGCGGCTGGGAGGACGCGCTCTCGAAGATGGCGTGGTTCTTCACCAAGGCGGCGTTGCTCACGTTCGGCGGCGCCTATGCCGTGTTGCCCTACGTGCTGCAGGGCGCGGTGGAAACCCATGGCTGGCTCACCGCCGCCCAGATGATGGATGGCCTCGCGCTCGGCGAGACCACGCCCGGGCCGCTGATCATGATCGTGGCGTTTGTCGGCTACCTGGGGGCGGGGACCGCGGGCGCCGTGGTCGCGACCTTCTTTACCTTCCTGCCCTCGTTCCTCTTCATCCTGGCGGGCGCCCCGTTCATCGAACACACGCGCGACCATGCGGCGCTCGATGCGCCGCTCACCGCGGTCACCGCCGCGGTCGTCGGGGTGATCGTGAACCTCGCGCTGTTTTTTGCCTGGCACGTGTTCTGGCCTGGCTCGACGGCGCAGGCACCGTTCAGCGGGCCGTGGGATTCGGCCGCCACGGTGATCGCGCTGGTTGCGCTGGGGGTGTTGACGGGCACCCGCGTGGGCGTGATCCCGGTGATCCTGGCCAGCGGCATGGCCGGCCTAGCGCTGCAGGTGCTTCAGGCCGCGATGTAGTCGCCCGACTTGCCGCCGCGTTTTTCCAGCAGGCGTACGGAATCCATGGTCATGCCGCGATCGACGGCCTTGCACATGTCGTAGATCGTGAGCAACGCAACCTGCACGGCGGTGAGCGCCTCCATCTCCACCCCCGTGCGCGCCTCGCATTCCACCGTTGCGCGGCATTCGACGCGCGAGGCGGCCTCATCGAGCGCGAACTCCACCCCCACCGAGGTCAGGGGCACCGGATGGCACAGGGGGATCAGGTCCGAGGTGCGCTTGGCGGCCTGGATGGCGGCGATGCGCGCGACACCCAGCACATCGCCTTTTTTTGCCGTGCCACTTTTCACCAGCGCCAGGGTGGCCGGCAGCATGTGAATGGACCCCCCCGCCACGGCGACCCGGCGAGTGACTTCCTTGCCGCCCACGTCAACCATGCGCGCGGCGCCGCGTTCGTCGAAATGGGTCAGTTTTTCGTTCATAATTCATAGTAGCAGTTCGCCTTGGCCGCCATCTCCCGTGAACCGTAGCGCGCCCCTCTCACTCCTCCTCGCCACGCTCCTCGCCGTCGCACCCGCCGGGTCCCAATCCCTGCCGGACCTGGGCGATGCCTCGTCGGCAAGCCTGTCGGATTCGCAGGAGCGCACCATCGGCAACCGCATCATGCGAGAGGTGCGCGTGGATCCGCTCTACGTCGATGATCCGGAGGTCGCGGAATACATCAGCACCCTCGGCAACCGCCTGCTCGGCGGCGTGGATGGCCCGCGCCGCGACATCGATTTCTTCGTGGTGCAGGACGAATCGGTCAACGCCTTCGCGCTCGTCGGCGGCCACATCGGGGTGCACACCGGGCTTTTCACCCTCACGCAGAACGAAAGCGAACTCGCCGGTGTCCTTGCGCACGAAATCGCCCACATCGTCCAGCGCCACCAGGCGCGCGCCATGCACGGGCAGCGCGGCGCAAGCCTCACGTCGCTCGCGGCGCTCGCCGTGGCCATCCTCGCCTCGCGCGGCAACTCGGGCCAGAGCGGCCAGGTGACGGAGGCGGCGATCATGGGCGCCACCGCCTTCCAGATGCAGAACATGATCGACTACACGCGCGAACACGAGCGTGAAGCCGATCGCGTCGGCCTCACCATCCTGGAGCGCACGGGCTTCGGCCCGCGCGCCATGGCCAGCTTCTTCGAACGCCTGCTGCGCGCCAATCGCCTCAACGAGCTGAAAGGCGCACCCTCGTACCTGCGCACCCACCCGCTCACCACGGAGCGCATCGCGGACATCCAGGACCGGGTGGAAACCCTGCCGTCGCGCCTGATCGCCGATACCGGCGGCTACCGCCTGGTAAAGGCCAAGCTTCGCGCCATGACCGGCCCCGCCCCGGAAGCCGCGGCCTATTTCCGTTCCCTGATCGCGGAACGCACCGTCCTGAGGCCGAAGGAGGAAAACTACGGCCTCGCCCTCGCGCTCAACCGGTCGCGCGATTTCGAAGGCGCCTGGAAGGCACTCGCCCCGCTGCGCGAAGTGCAGCCGCCCCAGGCCGCCTTCGAGCTGCTCGCGGCGCAGCTACAGGCCGACCAGGGCCACCTCGAAGAAGCGTTGAAGATCTACCGCGCGGCGCTGCGCCTGTTTCCGCAATATCGCGGCCTGGTCTATGGCTACCTCAACCTGCAACTGCAGATGCGCAATCCGGGTGAAGTTGTCGCGGACCTGGAAGACCGCCTGCGCAACGTGCAGGACGACGCGCGCCTCTACGAAATCCAGGCCCGCGCCTACGCGGCGCTCGGCAAGCAGCAGGCGCAGCATCGCGCGCAGGCTGAAGCGCATTTCCGCCGCGGCAACCTCGCCGGCGCGGTGGAACAGCTGGAGCAGGCGGTAAAGCTCAAGACCGGCGATTTCTACGAAGCATCGATTGTGGAATCGCGCCTGCGCGACCTGCGCGCGCAGCTGGAAATCGAACGCGCGGCGGAAAAGGCGCTCAAGATCACTTGATGCGCCTCGCTTCCTTCCTGCTGCTCCTGGCGGCGCTGTGCAACACCGTGGCCGTCGCCCAGGCGCCCAGGGCTCCGCCCGATGCCTTCACCAGTGCGGAAAAGGGCAACTGCATCGCCTGCCACCAGCTGCCGGGGGTGCCCGCCGCGCGCACGCGGTCCGATGTGGGCCCCGCCCTCGAAGGCCCGCGCATGCGCGCACTCGGGCGCGCGGGGATCCGCGACGTCATCGAAGATCCCACGCGCGCCAACCCGCAAACGGTGATGCCGCCCTTCGGGCGGCACCAACTTCTGGACCGCGCGCAAATCGACTCCCTGGTGGAATACCTTCATGCGCTTCCCTAGCGCGCCGGCGCTCTTCGCCGCGCTGGCTGCATCCACGTGCCTGGCCGCGCCGATCGGCACGCGCGAAGAAATCGTCACCCGCCTGCGGGCCCAGCTGCCCGGTGTCCCGGTCGCGGAATACGCGCTGGGCGCGGCGGCCTTCGATACGGACCTGCGCGAGCAGGTCGCGCAGAACGCGGTGGCGGCCGATCCCGTGGTGGCCGAGGGCAAGGTCCTGTGGAACGCAAGGTTCAAGGACGGTCGTTCGCTGGCGGGCTGCTTTCCCAACGGCGGGCGGCGCGTCGCCGCGACCTATCCGCAATACGATGGCAAGCTCAAGCGGGTGATCACGCTGGAGATGGCGATCAACCAGTGCCTCAGGTCCCACGGCGAGGCGACGTACGAACCCACCGATGCGGCCACCATGGGCAAGGTGGTTGCGTACATGCGATCGCTGTCCGACGGGCGCAAGGTGGCGGTGCGCGTCCCCGCGGCGGCGCAGGAAAGGTTCGAGCAGGGCAGGCGCCTCTACTTTTCGCGCATGGGGCAACGCAACTACGCCTGCGCTTCGTGCCACCTCCAGAACGCGGGCAAGCGTTATGGGGATCTGCCGCTTTCGCCACCCGTGGGTCAGGCGACCCATTGGCCCGTGATCCGCGACGGCCGGGCCGTCACCCTGCAGGTGCGCATGCGCCAGTGCCTGGAATCGATGGGGGCCGCGCCCTTCCCGGCCGGCTCCGAAGAGCTCAACCACATCGAATACTTCCTCACCTACCTGTCCAACGACCTGCCGATCAAGTCGAACGTCTGGCGCAACTGGTAGGTGCTCAACCCGCGGGCTGTCCGGGGCATCGCCCGCCCCTGGCGCGCGCGTGCGCCCCGAGGAAACGCAGCTCCACGTCGCGCGTGCCGCTGCGCAGCCAGTTCCCGTATGCCTCCTGGAGCTTCTTGATGGCGTGGTCGTTTTCCGCCATGCAGACCAGGCCCGTGACGGTGGCGAGGTAGGCGTATTCGGTCGGCTCGCTGCGCTCGCCCCGCTTGGCCTCGAGCAGCGCGGAGCCGATCTCACCCATCTTTCGTGCATCGCGCGCGCCCACCGCCGCAAACAGCTCGAACCAGCGGCGCTCGTCGGCGCCGAGCGTGCGGCCACATTTCGATTCGACCAGGTATTTCCAGACCTGCGCCGAGGCATCGACCGGCAGGCGCGTGTTGATGCGGTCCGCGAGGTAGGCCACGATGGCAATCATCCGGCCGAACGGCAGCTCGGCCGGGCAGTCGACCGCCCAATGGTGGAGCATCGTGGAATTGAGCTCCCATGGCGAGGCGAACGTGATCGGCGGCGCCTGGCGCAGCCCCAGCACCGTGTCGTGCACCATCCACGCCTCGTTGGTGGCGTTGTCCACGAAGGTCACCGGCAACACCTCGCTGCGCCGTGAGGGCGCGTCAACCGAGGGATCGAACATCTGCAGGATCGGCACCGGCGACGATTGCAGCTGCGTGAAGTCGTCGGCGCGCGCCTGGGTGAAGCGCGTCTTCGAGGCGCGCTGGTCCACCAGTGGGTAGTAGTCCGAGTTGGCGTTGGCGTTGAACGACTCCACAAACGGCTTGACCGCGCTCCAGTGCGCGATGGTGCGCCGCTGCAGCACCTCGGCATCCTTGATCTTCAGCTTGTCGAAAAGCGGCTTGAGTTTCGGATATCCGGAAACGGCGGGGTCGAGCCTGCCCGGCACCCCGCCCTTGCGCGCAATCAGGATGATGTCGGAATCGATCGACGAATAGATCATGAACTCCGGGAACGTCTTCGAGACCGCCACCAGGATCGAGGCCAGCGTCTGCGAATCCATCTCGTAGGTATGCAGCCATTGCGACAGGATGGCGCCGTCGTTCATGTAGGTCGAAAGGCGCTGGTAGAACTCCGCGGTGAAAAGCGAGGACACCCCGCTCACCCAGGGGTTCGACGGCTCCGAAATGATGATGTCGTAGCGCCCGCGGCCGCGCGCGAAATACGACTTGGCGTCGTCGATCACGATGTGGCTGCGCGGATCGTCGAAGGCGGCATCCACAAACGGCCTGAAGAAATTCGCCCCCTCGACCATCGCGGGCTCGATCTCGATCGTGTCGACGCGCTCGAGCGTGGGTGATGCAAGCAGCGCCGACGTCGTCATGCCGGAACCGAAGCCGATGATGGCCGCGGTCTTCGCGTCGGGCCGGTGGCCCATCGGCAGCGCTCCCAGCAGCGTCATGGTGAACTCGTCGCGCGACGGGTTGCGTCCCACCCCCATCATGATGCTGGCGTCGCTCTTGCCGTTGGTGCGGATGAGGCGGAAGCCGTCGCTGTCGATCACGTCCACGGTGGCGGTCTTGCCGTCGCGGTGGTAGATCACGCCGATGGCGTCGGATATGCGCGCCACGCCGGTGCGGAAAACCCCCGACGCCGACCGCTGCTCGTCGATGCCGAAGCTGGTTGCGAACACAAACAGCGCCACGACGCCCGCCACCGCCGGCCCCCAGTTCGAGATGCGGCGCGGCGTGGGGCGGATCCACAGCAGCAGCGCGACACCCAGCAGGACGTCGACCGCGGCGCCCACGATGAGCGCGCCGTGCAGTCCCAGCCAGCCCATCAGCAGGTGCACCGCGAGGATGACGCCCGCGATGGCGCCGAAGGTGTTCACCGCGTACACCATGCCCAGCGCCTTTTCGCCGGAGCGCGAGCGCAGCAGGCGGTAGGTGATCAGCGGCAGCGTCATGCCGGCGCAGAACGTTGCCGGCAGCATCACCACCAGCGCGATCACGGTCGACGTCAGGTTGAAGAGGACAAACCCGCCATCGGTGCGCGCCACCGAGGACAACATCCAGGCCATGAAGTCGAACGCGCCGTTGTACAGCGGTATGGTGGCCGCGGCGGAGACACCCATCAGCAGCTGCACGATGGCGAGGAAGCGCACGCTGTCGCCGACCTTGTCGATGATCTTGCGTATCCACAGGCCGCCGAGCGCGAGCCCCAGGATGAACGTGGCGAGCATGAGCTCGAAGGCGTGGGTCGAGGCGCCCAGCACCAGGCTGAGCATGCGGATCCAGACGATTTCGTAGATGAACGACGAAAGCCCGGTGAGGAACGCCGTCGCCAGGAGGATCGTGACCAGCCGGCGCGAATCGCGCTCGCTGGTGGCCACCGGCTGGTGCACCTGCGCAATGGCCATCGGCGGCGGAGCCACGCGGGAAAGGAAATACGCCGAGATGCCCAGCACCATGTTGGCCAGGCCGGCCGTGTGCAGCGTGCCCGGCAGGCCGAACGCGGGTATCAGGACGAAGGCCGAGGCCAAAACGCCCAGCACCGCCCCGAGGCTGTTGAGGAAATAGAGCGATGCGATGTCGTGCCCGGGGCTCTGGTTCGAGAGCCTGAGCACCGCGGAGCTCACCAGCGGGAAGGTGGCGCCGAGCATGATCGACTGCGGCGCCAGCAGCGCCGCGGCCAATCCCCACTGCGCGGCGCAGAAGGAGCTTGCCTGGTCACACGCGGCGGGCAGCAGCGTCGCATAGCCCCATTCGATCGCGACGTTGAAGATGTCGTGGAACAGCAGGCCGATGACGCCGGTCACGCCTTCGACGATTGCGTACAGGCGCAGCGGGTTGCGCATGCGCTCCGATCGCGCGGATACGAGCCACGCCCCGAGGGCGAGGCCACCGATGAACACCACCAGCACCAGGGTCTGCGCGTACGCCGCGTGGCCCAGGAAAAGCTTCACGTAATGTGACCAGACCGACTCGTAGATGAGCCCGCTGAAACCCGACACGAAAAAAACGATGAACAGCAGGTCGATTCTGGTGCGGGTCTTCATTCGTACTCCCACGGTTTCAACGCTTCAATCCTGAGGATCTCGGCGGTTCTTGCATCGATCAGGACGGTGAGATCGACCTTGCCGGCGCGCAGCGGGAGGTAGCGCACGTGCGCCTGATCGCGGCCAAGCCCGCGCGCGAGATCGGCGGTCGAGAGTCCCTTGTTGAATGCGGCGAGGTTCGCGAGCGCCACCGAGTGCTCCACGACATCCTTGCGAACGCTGTCGTAGGGCACGTGGTACTGCGGATAGGACTGGATGTCCACGCCTCCCATGCCCGAGATCATCAGGTTGAATTTCCGGTCGGGATCCGCGGGAAACCGCACGCCGACGATTTTCGGCCCGGTCCAGGACAGCTCGCTGCGGCTCATGCGAGCGTCCTCCAGCACCGAATCCGGGATCTGGCTTGCGCGGGCGAGCTCGAATCGGTCCTTCACGAAGGCGATGTAGACCGGCCTGGATTCGGCCACCGCCCAGACGCCGTAGGTGAGGAACGCTGCCTGGAGCAGCCCGATCACCCAGAGGTCGAACAGCAGGCCCTTCTTGCCCGGCACGAAGATGATCAGCGTGACCAGGGGACCGATGGTCACGTCGACCGCGAGGATGAGGAGGAATAGCTCCTTGCCCCCGCCGGCATCGAACAATACGCCGGGATACCACAGCAGATAGATGACCAGGAACACCACCGTGGCGACCGTCGCGCTGAGCGCGACATGGATCGCGGAGGCCTGGAAGCGGTTGATGGGGGTTCGCGTCATAAAAAACGGGCCGCGCGAGGCGGCCCGTCTTCCTTGTTGCTTGCTCCTATTAGCGGCAGGAGCCCGGCAGGTACTTCGGCAGGATGTTCGTCGAGGCAGCCGGCGTCGCGCTGGAGGCGCAGTTCCACTCGGTGATCGGGGTACCGGCGCAGGCGGCGCCCGTGCAGGAAGGCATATACGAGAACTGGTCT
>JBBREI010000049.1:0-20420 GCA_038203035.1 Burkholderiales bacterium | reverse complement strand
ATCGCCGCCAGCAGCGCGAGCATCAGGTGGTCGGAAGGACTGCTGATGTAGCGCACGCGATCGACCAGAAAGCGCCGCGCCCAGAGCCCACCCAATCCGGCGAGCATGGCGAAGCCCGCGTAAAGGCCGAAGGGCTGGATGAGCGCCACCCAGGCCCAGACCGGCTCCGTGAAATAGCGCAAATGGCGCAAGAGCACCGCCAGCAGCGCGACGTGGAAGATCCAGCCGAAGAGCCAGATCCACTTGTTGGACCGGAAGAGGCTCCTGAAGAGCGTGACCTCCGTCAGCATGCGCAGGGCCACGCCGCGGCGCGTGGTCGGCGCCGGGGGGATCGGAATCTTCAACGGCTGCGGCGTGCGGGCGTAAATCCAGCACTTGCGGGCCACGCCGATGACGAGCATCGACGCGGCGAAATAAAAGAGCAGTGCGTAGAGGACGGTCAGCGCGGACAACGGTCCCTCCGGCGATCGAAAAAGCGGCGCTTACACGCAGCCGGTCGGCTTGGGCAGCCCCGCGTACTTGCAGGCCTGCTTGGCCGGGCCGTAGGGGAACAGTTCGTACAGGTACTTGCTGTTGCCTTTGTCGGCGCCGAGCTTCTTGCCGATCGCCTTCGTGAGCACCCGCACCGCCGGTGCGATCTGGTACTCCTCGTAGTACTCGCGCAGGAAGTTGATCACTTCCCAGTGGCCGTCGCTCAGGTCGCAACTGTCGAGGCGCGCCATTTCCTTGGCGATGTCCTCGGTCCAGTCGGTACGGTTCGCGAGATAGCCTTCCTCGTCGGTTTCGATGGTTTGGCCCTGCAGTTCGATTGCCATGTCGCGTTTTCCTTAAATGGTCAAAGCCAGGATTGCACCGCGTTATGTTCGGCTACGAGGTCAACAAACCCCTCGTAGTCCACCAGGCGAACGCCGTCCATCAACCGGTCCTGCATGCCCCGCGCCTCGACGTCCGGCTTGAGCGCGTAGATCGACACGCGCTTCAGGGCCTGCTGCACCAGCTTCGAGACGGCCGTGTCCCGGGTCGCCGCGTACACGCCGTCCTCGATCAGCAGCACCGCGCTGCCCTGCCCGGCGAACTTCAGGCAGGATTCCAGGGTGCTGTTCTCGAACGGCGACTTGTTGACGGTATGAAGCATCTATCCAGTCCTCAGAAGCTCAGGATCACGTCCTGGCCCTCCATGATCTCGGTCATGCGCTGCGCGCTCACGACCTCGACGCTTACCACCAGGTCGGACTCGCTCAGGCCGCGCGCCTCCAGCGCCTCCTTCTCCACGTAGATCTTGGTGACGTCGTAGTCCTCGAGCGCGCGGAAGGCCGGTGAGAAGTTCTTCACCTCCAGGCCCTTGGTGTCCTGGTTCCTGGCCAACTGGTAGACGCCGTCGCCAAGGAAGGCGAGGCTCACGTCCTGCTCGAACGCCGCGCCGATCAGGACCACTTCGAGCGACTCGAGCGCGTAGATGGTGCCGTAGGGCGCCTTGCGGTTCACGTACAGGAATTTCTTGGCGACGCCACCTGTGGTTTCCTCCACCATCTCCTATTCCCCTTCAGCCGCCGAAGACAACCAGGCGGTCGGCCTGGATGCCGGCTTCGATGAGCTGGCCCAGGCCCGAAATGCGGAACCCGGGAGCGATATTGTCGGCGTCCTTGCCGTGGCGCTTGGCTTCGGCCGCGTCCATGAGGCCCCGGCGCTGCGCGGCGGCGATGCACACCACGAGGTCGAGCTGGTGCTTCGCGGCAAGATCGCTCCAGCGCTTGACGATGTTGCGGTCGTCCTGCGGCGGCACGGTGAGCCGCGTGCCGTTGTGAACGCCGTCGTGATAGAAGAAGATCCGGTAGATCTCGTGTCCTTTCGCGAGCGCGGCCTTGGCGAACTGGTAGGCCGTATCCGAAGCCGCGTGGGTATATGGCCCTTCATTGACCAGGATGCTGAATTTCATCCTCTTCGCGCTCAGAAACGGATGTGGGTCGACGCGTTGAGGCTGTTGCGCGCCCCGCGCCAGTTGTCGATGTGGAACTTGGTGAAGGGCAGCCCGGTCAGCTCGAAGAACCGCGGCCAGCCGATGCGCTCCACCCAGTCGCCGACGCGTTCCCAGTCGCGCGCATCCTTCTTGTACGTGTAGAGAATCTTCTTCACCACCGCGCCGACCTCGGGCCAGCGCGGCGGGTTGTTGGGCAGGCCCGCGGCCACCAGCTTCTGGAACATGGGCTTGGAGCGGGCGTTCGAGTTCTTTCCGCCCACCCAGATGGCGAGCTTGGAGTGCTCCGGATCGTTGATCTGCATCGGCGGGCAGGGCGGATAGCAGGCGCCGCAGCAGATGCATTTCTTCTCGTCGACCTCGAGCGAGGGCCTGCCGTTCACGATCGCCGGGCGGATCGCGGCCACCGGGCAGCGCGCCACCACCGAGGGGCGCTCGCACACGTTCGCCACGAGGTCGTGGTTGATCTTCGGGGGCTTGGTGTGCTGGATGTTGATCGCGATGTCGCCCTGGCCGCCGCAGTTGATCTGGCAGCAGGAGGTGGTGATGTGCACGCGATTGGGCATCTCCTCCTTGATGAACTCCACGTAGAGATCGTCCATCAGGCTCTTCACCACGCCCGAGGCGTCGGTGCCGGGGATGTCGCAGTGCAGCCAGCCCTGCGTGTGCGCGATCATGGTCACCGAGTTGCCGGTGCCGCCGACCGGATAGCCCGCGTCGTTGAAGGCCTGGATCAGCGGGCCGACCTTCTCCCACTTCGAAACCATGACCTCCAGGTTCGAGCGGATGGTGAAGCGCACGTAGCCTTCGCCGTACTGGTCGATGATGTCGCACAGCAGGTTGATCTCATAGGGCCCGAGCTGGCGCTGCGTGCCGACGCGCACCGTCCAGATCTCGTCGCCCGAGTAGGCGACGTGGTGCAGCACGCCCGGCCGGGGCCGGTCGTGGTACTTCCAGTTGCCGAAGTTCCTGACCATCAGCGGATGCATGTACTGCATGCCGTCGGGACAACCGCTCTCGATCGGCGTGCGCATCTGCTTCTTCTCCACAACCACCTGTGCGTGTGCCACTGCCACCTCCTCAGGTCGTACTCAGGCCACCGCCGGCGTCTTGCGGTCGATCCACTTCTGCGCTTCCTGGTCCCAGTCGTCCAGGCGCACGTAGGAACTGGTGCGCGGATGGGAGATCATGTTGGGGTCGACGTCGACGCCGATGCCCTCCAGGAACTTCGCCAGCCCGATGCGCTCGATCATCTCGCCGCAACGCTCGTGCTCCAGGCCGTTCTCCGCCCAGAAATCGATGACGGTGGCGGCCAGCTCGCGCAGCTTCTTGTAGTCCTCGTCGGTGTCCATCTTCATGAACGGCACGATCACCGTGCCCATGGTGTCGCCGATCTTGAGGGTGCGCTTGCCGCCGATCAGGAGCGTGATGCCGCGATCCTTTCCCGGCTTGAGCGCCTTGGTCATGACGTTGATGCAATGCATGCAGCGCACACAGTTGCGGTTGTCGACCTCGAGGGTGTCGTCGTCGTTGAGGCTCAGCGCCTTGGTCGGGCATCGGGCGATCACGTTGTCGATCGTGTACTTGCGGCCATGGCTGCCGACGTAGGCCTTGACTTCCTTCTGATCGACCTGCATGTCGTCGCGCCAGGTTCCGATCACGGCGAAGTCCGCGCGCTGGATGGAGTTCATGCAGTCGTTCGGGCAGCCCGAGACCTTGAACTTGAACTTGTAGGGCAGCGCCGGGCGGTGCATGTCATCGATGAAATTGTTGACGAGCGTGCGGTGGATCCGGTGCTCGTTGGCGCACGATTGCTCGCAGCGCGCCGCGCCGACGCACGACATGGCCGTGCGCACGCAGGGGCCGGCGCCGCCCAGGTCGAATCCGTACTCGTTGATCTCGTCGAAGAAATGCTGGGTGTTCTCGGTGGTTGCGCCGATGAACATGATGTTGCCGGTCTGGCCGTGGAACGCGATCAGCCCGGAACCCCACTTGTTCCATGAGCCCGAAAGCTGGCGCAGCAGCCCGGTGGTGTAGTGGTTGCCGGCCGGCGGCTGTACCCGCAGGGTATGAAACTCCCTGGATTCCGGGAACATGCTCGCGACTTCGGAGAAGCGCGGGATGATGCCCCCGCCGTAGCCGAACACCGAGACCGTGCCGCCTTTCCAGTAGCCCAGGCGCGTCTTGTA
The DNA here is from genome assembly GCA_038203035.1 of Burkholderiales bacterium. Taxonomy (GTDB): domain Bacteria; phylum Pseudomonadota; class Gammaproteobacteria; order Burkholderiales; family Usitatibacteraceae; genus Usitatibacter. The sequence goes on along the minus strand of JBBREI010000049.1, from coordinate 16,256 downwards.
CGAATGCTCGAGCTGGCCGAGCAGGTCGACCATCATGTTGTTGTTGTGAGCCAGGCGCTTGAGCCCCGTGACGAAGCTCGGCCAGGGACCGCTCTCGAGCTGGTCCAGCATGGGAGTCGGGTGGAACGCCTTGGTCGACTTCTTTTCCTGCGGAACGTAGGTGCTGTGCCGCTCGGGGTTCTTCGGCTGCTCTGCGGACATTTTCAGTTCTCCGGACAGTGCAAGGTCTGACCAGTGTAACGAGGTCCCTGCGCATGCCTTCAGGGGTCTTTGGTGATAGCCCGGCCGGACCGCACCCCCCCATTTGGAGATATGCCGGGCGACGAATCGTCAAGGAAAGCGCAATAATTCAAGAGCTTGCTTTCACTTCGCGCTCGGCCTTGGCACGCCCCCAGGACACCCGCCGGCAGCCGCTGCCCGGTTCCCCGCGTGGCGCCGATGGGGTACGTTCTTTACTTCCCCGCTCGCGACACTTGTCCCCGCGCCTTGAACGCCGCCATTCGTTACGCAGTCGAGCACCCGTTCGCGCTGGACCACTCGCAGGCATATCTGCGCTGGCGCGAGCGCAAGCTCGCGCGCTATCCGCGCCGCGCCGAGGACCTGATCGTGGAGGTGCGCGATCCTCGCCACTTGCGCGCAAGCGAGGTCGGGGAAATCCAGCGTGTATGCGCCGCAGCCAACATGGCCATTTACGCGAGTCCCCTTTCCGGCGTGGCCGACAAGGACATTGCACGCCGCCTCGGCGCGCGACTCGGCCTGTCACGCCTGCAGGCCAACCCGCTCGCGGACGAAGACGGCATCAGCTCGCTCGAGGTGGCGCCGGGAAAATCGGCCCTTGGCTACATTCCCTATTCGAACCAGCGCCTGCTATGGCATACCGACGGCTACTACAACGCGCCGGAGCAGCGCATCAGCGCGTTCATCCTGCATTGCGTGCGGCCTGCCGCCACGGGCGGCGAGAACCGCCTGCTCGACCCTGAGATCGCCTACATCCTGCTGCGCGACGCCGACCGGCGGTACGTGGAGGCGCTCTCGGCGCCCGACGCCATGACCATCCCCGCGAAGGCCGCGGAGGGTGCGCAAGCGCGCCCTGCCCGGAGCGGCCCGGTGTTTTCCGCCGATGCCGGCGCGCTTCACATGCGCTATACCGGGCGCACGCGCAGCATCGAATGGCGGTCGGACGATGCGACGCGCTCCGCAGTGCAGTTTCTCGACCGGCTCCTCGACGCGAACTCGCCTTACGTGTTCGCCCTTCGCCTGGCCGGCGGCCAGGGCCTGGTGTGCAACAACGTGCTCCACAACCGCAGCGCCTTCACCGATGACCCCGCGCTCGGCCCGGGACGGCTCGTCTATCGCGCGCGATATTCCGATCGCATCGCGCAGGGCGCCGCGTGCCGGCGCGGTCCCGTTCACGCGGAAAAGGCCGGCATCGAATGAAGCACATCCCCCTGAAGTTCATCAAGGAAGACCCGGCCGTAGGCAACGCCGACAGCAGCGAGGACGCCAAGCAATCGACCGAGATGCTCAGGCGCCTGGTCGCCGATCTGCGCGGCCAGCTGGCCGAGCTCTCGCCCGAGGCCGCGACGCTGCGCCGCGCGGACCTCCTGCTGCAGCTCGGCCGCGCCCTGGTGCGGCTCGAGATACGACCCGAGGCTTGGGCGGCGGCGCGCGAGGCGTTCGAGCTTTACCTGGAAGAGCAGGCCTGGGAAGGCGCGGCGCAGGCGTGCGACATCCTGTTCCTCTCCGACCAGCCGGAGTCCCTCGCCGCGCTCGGCCAGGGCATCTGGCTGGCGGTGACCTTCCCGGTCGATCCCGAACTGAGCGTCGCGCTGCTGCAGCACGTGGTCGACGAGACCCCGCCCGACGCCGACGGCGCCGCGGTCGCCGCGGTCACGGCGTACTACCTCGTGGATCTGCGCGCCCGGGAACCGCAGCGCGAGAACCTGCTCGTCTACGCCGGCCAGGTGTTCGCCACGGTGGCGCGCCGCCACAGCGGCGTCGCGGGCCAGGAGGACTTCAACCGGTGGATCGAGGAAATGGAGCTGAACAACCCTTCGCTCTTCCTGCCGCGCCTGCGCAACGTCGTCGACGTGCTGGTGCAGGACGACTGGTGGTTCGACCGCGAGGCCCTGCAGGCCACGCTGCCCGTGGACTGATGCTGCGGGAAGAAGACAACGCCCCCGACGGCGAGGCCGCTGCCGACGAGATCGTGGACGCGGTGTTCGCGATCTCCTGCCGCAGCCTGCCGGTCGATCATGCGTACGCGCTATCGCAGGCGGTCCAGGCCGCGATGCCCTGGTTCGCCCTGGAGCCCCGCGCCGGTCTGCATGCGATTCACGGCGCGGAGTCCGGCAGCGGCTGGATGCGGCCCGAGGATCCGGACGCGCTGCTGCAGCTTTCGCGGCGCGCCAAGCTCGCGCTGCGCCTGCCCAGGCATCGACTCGACGCCGCCGCGGCACTGGTCGGCCACACCCTGCAGGTCGCGGGCTGGCCGCTGCGCGTGGACCGGCTCGCCCTGCGGCCGCTGTCGCGGATCACGACCCTGTTCTCGCGCTGCGTGGTCTTCGCCGCCGCGGGCGACGAGGCCGCATTCCTGGTCGCCGCCGCGGGCGAGCTCGACGCGCTCGGCATCGAGCCCCAAAGGATGCTGTGCGGCCGCATGACGCCGGTCGCGACCCCGGCGCACACCTACCAGACCCGCAGCCTGATGCTCGCGGGGCTCACGCAGGAGCAGTCGCTGCGGCTTCAGCAGCAGGGGCTGGGCGCCGAGCGCAAGCTCGGCTGCGGGCTGTTCATCCCGCACAAGGACATCGCCGACCTGCGCTCCAGGTCTGACTGATCGCGTGAACGAGGAGACCATGGTGTACGAATCGAAGGGAAAGACGATCGAGGCGACGGAAAACGGCTATCTGGCGTCGCCGGACGACTGGGACAAGGATGTCGCCGAGGCGATCGCGGCCACGGAGGGGCTCGCCCTCACCCAGGACCACTGGGACGTGATCGAGTACCTGCGCGACGCCTACTTCAACCACAACGGCGCGCAGCCGAACAACCGCGCGATCCTCAAGGCCATGCAGGACAAGTGGCCCGGGCGCAACGTGGACAACAAGACCCTCTTCGATCTCTACCCAGGCAACCCGTCGAAGCAGGCGGGCAAGATCGCGGGGCTGCCCGAGAGCCTCCGAAAGGGCGGGTACTGAACCCGCGCCTAATCGTAGTGCCTGCGCTGCGCGCGCCGCCGGCCCGCCTGCTGCACCACGCCGCCGCGAACGCGGTACGGCGCAGTGAGCTCGAAGCCGCCGTACTTCGGGTTGAGGGGCTTCAGGAAACGGCGCTCGCCGTCGAAGACCAGCCGGCGGAAGAAGACGTCGCCGGCGAACTCCACGATCACGTAGGAGCCGTCGCGCGGCACGTAGCCCGGGTCGACGATGATGACGCAGCCGTCGGCGAACTCGGGCTCCATGCTGTCGCCCAGTACGCGCAGGGCGTAGGGTTCGAGCGCGCTGCAGCCGTCTTGTCCCATGTCGCTCCTTGTCTGCCCCGTTTCAGCCTTGGTCGCCGGAAGGCTCGTTCTTGTGAAATCGGATCACCTTCTCTTCGCGCCCCGGCTCGTCGGTGAAATGCGGGCGCTTGTCCTGCGACCGTCCGGCGGCCTCGGCAAGTTCGCGCTCGCGAGCACTGATGAGCGCGAGGCACTGGCGCAGATCCTCGATCGTGCCGTCGGACAGCGGGTGGCGCATGTCGTGGGGCGTCGCGGTGTCCTTGATGACGTTGGCGAGGGTGAGCTTCACAGCCCTGAGGATGCGTTCTTCCATGGACAGATTCGAGTCGGTCATTGCGCTCAGGCGAAACAGATCCACGTCGTGGCGATGTACTTCACGCCATGTTCCAGCGTGACGCCGCGATGCACGTGGGTCCAGAACGGCGGGAACAGGATCAGCTTGCCCTGCGCCGGCCGTATCGCCAACCCCTGCAGCGGAAACTCCGTCTCGCCACCCGGCCCCGGGACATCGTTCAGGTACCAGATCGCGACCAGTTGGCGCTCGCTGAATATCCCCGGCCCGGAATCCACGTGCCAATGGTAATACTCTCCGGGACGGGTGCGCTGCAGGTTGTAGCCGATGTCCTTGAAGGAGTTGGCGCCAAAGAACGGGAATTCCCGCGCGAGCTCGTTGAACGTCGACAGGAGCTGCTGCGACAGCGTCCGATCGATGTCGCGCCAGTCCTCACGCCCGCTGATGCGCAGGTCCGTGGAGCGCTTCACGGCCGGCGCGTCCGCGCTTTCCTGGCCGATGCGGCCGGGATACTGCTGGTCGGCGCAGGCCTCGAAGCGCCGGATCGCCTCGAGGCACACGTCGGCCGGGAGCGCCTGCGCCGCTTCGTAGATGAAGGTGAGGGGCTTGACCTCGCGAATCCCCTTGCCGGTGAACGTCATCGCCTAGGCGTAGAGCAGCTCGGTGTGCTGCATCTCCCCCGAGTCGTCGATGTCCACGCCGATCGCGCCGGGCATGCGCGACGCGATGTACCCCGCCATCAGCATGGCGGTCGCCTGGTTGTCCTGCATGATGCTGGTGAGCAGCTTGTCGGCGACGATCTGGCAGCGCTGCAGCGGGTCGGGCCGTTCGACGAAATCCCGGCTCATCTGCCAGCCCCGATCCATGTCGTGGTCCAGCCTGGCGTGAAACCCGGCGGCTTCCCGCAGGAGCTCCTGCGGTACGTCGACCGCGTAGACCTGTTCGCCGATGACGACCTTGAACCGCATGTTTCCTCCCTTACTATCCCCACGGCCCTTGTCAAGGAGCGCGACAGATGAGCACCACCTACTACGAAGCCATCAACAGCATGGAGAAGAAGGGAGTCGATCCCGAATACATCAACGGCTGGGCGGGCGGCTTCCTGCACAACCCCAAGCGCGAAGAGCAGCGGATCAACGACGCCTATGAAGCCGGCTACGCGCACGGCCTGGAAAGGAACACCACGGGCTTCCAGGCCTGGCTCAGGAAGTAGGGCGGGGCGCCTCGGAGCCCTTCTCGGCCAGCGCGCGCCATTTTGCGGCCTCGGAGGCGTCGCGCTCGACGCCCACGCCCTTCTCGCACATCATCGCAAGCGTCGACTGCGATCCTGCCAGGCCCTGTTCGGCGGCCAGCCTGAACCATCTGGCGGCCTCGACGGGGTCGGCCTTGGTGCACTCGCCCTGGAAGTACATGAACCCCAGCCCGTGCTGGGCGAGGGCGAAGCCCTGCTCGGCGGCGGCCCGCATCCATTTGACCGCACTCGCGCAGTTCTTCACCATGCCCAGGCCCACCTGGGCCATGGTCGCAACGCGGTATTGCGCCCGGGGATCGCCGCGTTCCGCCAGGGGCAACAGCAACTGATGGGCCCGCGCGAATTCCTTGGCCTCGAAGGCGGCGATGCCGCTCGCCAATTCCATATCCAGTCCCGACATGTCTCGCTCCATGGGATCATTATCGCCGATTAGCGTGCGCGGAACCTCAACCATGGCCATCATCAGCACCCACCCTTCGGTGGCGCTCGTCAAGACCCGCTGGCGCAAGGCGGGCCCGCGCACCCTCGCCGACCGCGCGGGCGTGATCGGGGCGAACGTCTGGAAGATCTCGCTCGAAATCTTCAAGCACATGGAGAAAGAGGGATTCCGGTTCGGTTCGGACCGGTTGGTGACCGAGGTGCTCGCCGAGTTCATCGCGTTTCTCGTCCAGCTCGCCGACCGCGCGGTATACGGCAGGTTGAGCGAGACCGACCGCGCCACGCTCATCGGCGAGGTGGCCGCCCACGTGGCGGCGACCATGGAGAACAATCAGCTGGACCTGTTCGGACCGGGAGAGTACCGCAAGCCCTTCATCGACTTGCTCAACGCCCGCTTCGGGGAGTACGCCACGTTCGAGTACCTCGGCGCGGAGCCGGACTACCCCTGCCTGCGCTATTTCGCCACCAAGGTGTCCGATGCCATGGCGGGCAGCGACAACAAGTGGGTGGTCGAGCAGATGATGGACATCGAAGCGCCGGCCATGGTGCGGCTCATGAAGAAACTCGTCGATCTGACGGTGGATGCGGCGCCTTCCTAGCGCACGCAGGGCGCCCCGACACACGCAGCAGCATCCTCGAGCAGAGCCTCGAGAGCGGGCTGGCGGGCAGCCGGGTCGAGCGCGAGCAACGTCCGGGCCGTCGCCAGCCAGCGCTCCTTTCCGTCGCGCGCGACCTGCCACAGGCGGTCCACGGCGCCATGCCGCAGGAGATGCCCGTAGGCCTCCAGGGCCTGCGGGAACAACTGGCGGCGCGGGGCATCGAAGGTGGCGAAGTAGAAATGCAGCGCCGCCAGGTCGGATCGCTCGAGCAGCCCCGGCAGGGTCGAGAGGCAATCGGCGAGGAGGTCGCGCACCGCGCGCGCGACCGGCTCGCCGCGGGTTCGCGCCACTGACAGCGTCATGTCGCGCCATGCCTCGCCGAGCAGCTCGCCGGCCATGGCCTCGCCGACCTCGTGCAGGATCATGGTTTCCATCTCGTTGTCGGCCATGCGCTCCAGCGCCGCCTCGGTGTCGGTCATGAAATCGTAGCTTGCGAGCGCGCGCGCCATGGCGTTGTCCTGCTTGCGCCATTGCCATTCCTCGATCTTCTCCCACAGGTAACGGCGCACCGACTCCTGGCGCAGGAAAATGGTGCGTCCCTGGAGCATTGCCGGTGGCGCGGCCAGCTCGCGCGCGTATTCGCAGGAAGACACGAGGATCGTGAAGCCGGCGCGCTCCTCGACGCGCAGCAGCCGGCCCAGGAAGAACATCGGCTTGTGAAACCGCCCGTAGCCCGCGCTGTACACGAAGCCCCGCGGGAGCAGCGCGCGATTCGCAGCTTCGGCTTCGAACGGATCGATCTCGCCGCGCGCCAGCGGAAGCGGCAGGAAATCGTGGCCCTCGATCTCGCTCCAGCGCTGTTCGCGGGACTTCAGCCATTCGCCCAGCTCGTCCTTGGGCAGGACGCGGGCGAACGGCAACTCGTTTTCCCAGCGATAGTACTCGCGCATCTTGAGCAGGAAGGTGCACAGGCCGTAATCGCCGGCATGGCGCGAATCGGAGATGTCGCAGTTGTGCTGCACCACGCTCTCAAGCTGCGGAAAGTCGAGCATTCGCTATCTGGCCGGGTATATGATGAATTTCACATTGCACGCTACGCTACCTGAGATGGCTCAAGCAACTTATCCAAAGCCCCAGGTCACCCTGGACATGAGGGGGGCCGCGTGCCCTGGGCCGCTGCTGGGCGCCAGGAGGGTTCTCGATGATCTGCTGGCCGGCGAGGTGATGTTGCTGGTTTCCGATTGCCCCGCGACCAAGGACGACCTCTTGTCCTGGCCGAAGTACGCGGACGTCGAGATCCTGAAAACCAGGAAGATGGCGCCGGGCGGGACCGGATACTACATCCGCAAGGGCAAGGCCCGGCGTGTCTCTCCCAACGCCGTGCTCGACGTCCGCGGGGCCACCTGCCCCGGACCCATCGTGGAGGCGAAGAAGCTCCTCGACGGCATGGGCAAGGGTGAAGTGCTGCAGCTCGTCAGCGACTGTCCGGGCATCAGGGCGGACGTGCGCAGCTGGGTGAAGGCGACCAACCTGGAGCTGGCCGATACCCGCGAAAGCGGGCTCGGCGAGTTCCAGTTCTATATTCGCAAGCGTTGATTGCGAGCCGTGCCAAGCTGCGGAGGATGAAGCCATGACGAGCCTGATGGAGGGGATCATCGGTAGCGCAACGGGTCCGGACCCCCGGTTTCCTCACGCGCCGGAAGGCTGGACCCCGGTGGCCGCCGCCCGGGCCGCGCGGGAGGAAGGCCTGGAAATCGGCGAAGACCACTGGGAAGCGGTGCGCGCCCTGCAGGAATACTGGGACAGGCACGCGGAAACTTCCGTCAACCTGCGCGAGCTGCACGACGCGCTCGATGAAAAGTTTCATCACAAGGGCGGCATGAAGTTCCTCTACGCGCTTCTCCCCGGGGGTCCCGTCGCGCAGGGCTGCCGCCTCGCCGGGCTCAAGGCGCCCGCGGGGGCCGTCGACAAAGGATTTGGCAGCGTGGCGTGATCGGGAACAGGAGGCGCGCGCGGTAGGGACCCGCGCGCGAGGCGCAGCGCTACTTCCGGGCTGCTTTCGCCGCGGCGCGTGGATCTTTGTCGTAGCCCAGCGCCCTCCAGTCCATGCGCTTCTGATTGGCCGCGTGGCAGTCGTTGCAGCCCAGCGCCTTCGCCTTCGGCACCACCATGTGGTTGACCTTCCAGGACATGTCGGTCTCGGCCCAGCCGAGCTGGCCGCTGTAATTCAGGCCCGCGAGCTTCATGCCGCTGGCCACCGCCGTGTTCCAGTCATAGGTGTCCCAGTAGCCGCCTTTGCCGAAGAGATGCGGCACGGCGATCACGCCCGCGCCGGCGTCCATCGGCTGCTTGCCCTTCATCACCTTGAAGGGCGTGATTTTCGCGCCCGGTTCGCCGCGCGCGCCCTTGGGCGAGGCGAGGTGCACCACGCCCGAGGCATCGACCTTGTCGCCCATGAGCACGCGGCTCACGTTGCCGTCGAACCACGCGTAGGTCGGGACGACGTCCTTGCCCCAGGTGAACGTGCCCTTCTGCTTGTCGTAGGTCTTGAGGCCGTACTTGTCCAGCGGCGGCGTGATGTCCTTGCCGGCCGTGGACCAGTCCCACTTCACCATCGTCGGCAGGGTGCGCGCGAAGGTGGGGATGTGGCAGGTCTGGCAGGCGACCTTCGCCGCGTGCTGGTCGAGCAGCGTGTTGGCCTTGTGCGGCTTGCCGGCGTGGCAATCCGCGCAGTCGAGCGTGCTGCCGGCGACGGGATTGGACATCGTCACCGCCAGCACCCGTCCGGGGATGACGTGGTTCTTCGCACGGTGGCAGTCGCTGCAGCCCATGTTGGCGCCGTCCACCGCCATGTGCACGTCGATCGCGCGCTGCGGCTTCGCCATCGAGCTGTCGAGGTCGCCGTGCTTCACGTGGTCGCCGCCGCCGCCGAAGAAGTGGCAAGCGCCGCAGGTCGCGCGTGAAGTCGGACCGACGGACTGCGCGATCTTCACGAGGTCCGGCGGCTGCCAGATCTTGCCCGACTTGGGCGGGAACTCGCGCGGCTCGTAGTTGGGATGCCCGGCGGCCGTGGGGAACTTTTTGTACGTGCCGGTGGTGTCGTGGCAGACGAGGCAGTCGACGTTCTCGGCCTTCTTGAAGTCGAACGACGCGTCCTTCCAGCCGTAGCCCGCGTGGCAGCTGGTGCAACGCGGCTCGTTGGACGGCAGAGCGATGCAGAAGTTGTTCACGGCGTTGATCTTGCCGAGCGTCACGTCCTTGTCGCCGGTCTTCTGGCGCGAGCTCCACGTCCAGTGGACCGTCTTCATGAAGTCCTCGGCCTAGGACTGGTGGCACTGGAGGCATTGCTTCGTCACCTCGGGGCCGGTCTTGAAGGGGCCCTTGATGAAGGCGGCGTGGTCCGCCGCCGCGGTCGCAGCCGCCGAGAGCAGCAAGCCGGCGAACGCCAGCGCAAGGCGAGCTTTCTCATCGCGACCTCCGTCACGGGAACACTCGGATGCGCAGCCGGGCTACCGAGGCTGGACGCCGAGCCAAGATGAACCGCTGGCCCCCGGCGCGTCTGTACGCCAGCGCACGCTGTGCCTCGACTCCGCGCAAGCGGGAAGAGGCATTCGGCCATGGCCGTTTCCGCCGGCGGCAACTACGGCATTTCCACGATTCTCGCGGCCAGCTTGCGGGCGAAAGGCGCGAGTAAGTAGATCACGGGGACGCCGATCACGTACGCGATGAGGAAGGCGCGCAGCCAGCGACCCATGAAGTCGGGTGTCCAGCCGACATTGACCAGGGTGATGACGAAGGTCATCAGCGAAATCATCATCGCCCCCATCAGCAGCGAGAAGACGAGGTGGAACCGGTTCTTGGGGAGCTTCCTCACGGGCGTCCCGCGGCGGTCTTCAGGGTGACTTCACATTGCGGGGACATCGCTGCCTTTCATACGGCCGCAGCCAGGCGCGGCGCGGAGGCGAGCGCCGCGAGCGCGCTTGCCCCGACGGGCTCCTCGCGCAGCAGCGGCACGACGGCGTAGTGCCGCGCGTGGGTGCGCGCGACCGACTCGATTCGCGGGCGCTCGTTGGCCGCGCGGCTGCGCAGCAGCGCCGACGCCGTCGAGGTCGCGGCGATGCTCTGGTTCACGATCCACGCCCAGGGCTCGATGCCCGCGCGCCGCAGGTCGTCCTGGAGTCCGGCCGCCTCGAGCACCGGCGTGGTCTCGGGCAACGTCACGATGATCACCTTGGTCTGGCGCGGGTCCCGCAGCTGCATCATCGGCGTGGTGAAGTGCCTTCCCTCGAGCTGGCGCGCAACTTCGCGGTGATAGGCGCCGGTCGCGTCCAAAAGCAGCAAGGTGTGGCCTGTGGGCGCCGTATCCATGACGACGAACTTGCGCCCGGCTTCGCGGATCACGCGCGAGAACGCCTGGAAGACCGCGATCTCCTCGGTGCACGGCGAGCGCAGGTCCTCCTCGAGCAGCGCGCGTCCCTGGGCGTCGAGCTTCGCGCCCTTGGTCCTCAGCACCTGCTCGCGGTAGCGCTCGGTCTCGGCGCGCGGGTCGATGCGGCTCACGGCGAGGTTCGCCACGCTTTCGGCGAGCGTTTCGCCCAGGTGGGCGGCCGGATCGGAGGTGGTCAGGTGCACCGGCAATCCGCGGCGAGCGAGCGCGACCGCGATGGCGGCGGCCAGTGTCGTCTTTCCCACGCCCCCCTTGCCCATGACCATCACCAACCCGTGGCCATCGCCGGCGAGGTCGTCGACGAGTTCGCCCAGGCCAGGCGCTTCGAGGGGTGGCGCTTCGGGACGCCGCTCGAGGGTGGCGGACGTGCCGGCGCCGAGAAGGTGCCGCAGCGCCTCGATGCCCATCAGGTCGAACGGCTTGAGCTCGATCTCGTCGCGGGGCAGTTGCGCGATCGCCGCGGGAATGTCCGCAAGCGCGGCCTGCTCCCGTCGAACGATGGCCGCGGCCAGCGGATCGGCCGCGGCTTCCCGGGGCGGCAGGATCCCGTTGACCACCAGGAACGGACGCGCGAGGCCGATGGCGGCGAGCTCACCGTGGGTCCGCGCGGCCTCATTCAGCGCGCCATGCTGCGCGCGGGCCACGAGGACCAGCCGGGTGCGAGCGGGATCGGCCAGGGCCGCCACCGCCGCCCGGTATTGCGCGCGCTGCTTTTCGAGGCCCGCGAGCGGGCCGAGGCAGGACGCGTCGCCCGCGCCCGCTTCCAGGAATCCCGACCACGCCCCCGGCAATTGCAGCAGGCGGATGGTGTGGCCCGTGGGTGCGGTGTCGAAGACGATGTGGTCGAAGTCGCGCGTGAACGCGGCGTCGGTCAGCAGCGCCGTGAACTCGTCGAATGCCGCGATCTCCGTCGTGCACGCGCCCGAGAGTTGCTCCTCGATGCCCTTGACCACCGCCTCGGGGAGGGTGCCGCGCACGGGTCCGACAATGCGGTCGCGATAGGCCTGGGCTGCGGCCTGCGGGTCGATCTCGATCGCCTGCAGGTTCGGCACGGCGGCGATGGCGGTGACGCGATTGCCGATGGCGACCCCGAAAACCTGACCCACGTTGGAGGCCGGGTCGGTGCTCACGAGCAGCACGCGCTTGCCTGCTTCGGCGAGTGCGATTGCGGTTGCGCACGCGACCGAGGTCTTGCCCACGCCGCCCTTGCCGGTGAAAAAGATGTGGCGCGGGGGCTGCTCGCGGAACTTCAAGGTGTCCTTTCGCTCGTCAACCGCAGCAGCGCCCGCCGCTGCAGCAGTTGGCGGGATCCGTGGCCTGGGCATCGAGGCCCGCCCAACGGGCAAGCTCGGCCCGGTTCGGATAGCGGCCCGCAAGCGCGACCTCGCCGTCGACGAGGACCACGGGCAACGCCTCGGGACCCGAGCGCTCCAGCAATCTCTTCACGACGGCGTTGGCGGCGAACGCCATGGGTTCCTGCGCGAGGTTGGTTCGCTCGATGCGCGCGCCCTTCTGCGTGGCCCATTGCACGTCGGCGGCGAAGCCCGTGAGCACCGGGTCCACGTCCACGCCGCACACGCCCGAGCTGCAGCAGAGGGCGGGATCGAATACCTGGATGACTTTCATCGCGAAATTCCTTCGTTTGATTGCGGCACTTCGGTGCCGATGCGGTCGAGCGCGGCCTTGCGGTTGCGCCGCGATGAAGGCAGCGCGGCGCACACCTCGGGATGACCGCCGCAGCACTCCTCGGTGAGATAGCCCACGAGGTCCGCCATCAGCGCGAGGTCCGCGCGGTAGCGCTGGAAGCGGCCCTCCTGCTCTACGTCGAGAAGCCGCGCCTGCGTCATCGCCTTGAGATGAAACGAGAGGTTGGCGGGGGGCAGGCCCAGTTTGGCGGCGACCTCCCCGGCGACCATGCCCCCGGGGCCGGCCTTCACCAGCATTCGATAGACGTCCAGGCGGATGCCCGACGACAGGGACGCGAAGATCACGATGGCGGCGGGTCTTTTCATGCCTTAACATTACAACAACTATTGAAATGTCGTGGCGGAGATTGCGCATCTTTTGACACGGATCAAGCGGCAGGTGGCGATCGAGGGCGCCGCCCTGCCACGGCGATAGGCCGATTTCCGGCTACTCGCGGGCCCGCGCCCGCGTGGACGAAGAAGCGCTCCACGGCGGCACGCGCTTCGACTCGCCCCGCGACGCGCGCCCATGCCGACGGCGCTATTTCTTGCGGATGTAGAAGACGAATTCCTTGTCCGAGGCCGCGCTCGACAGGAGCGGGTTGCCGGTCTGCTTGGAGAATGCCTCGAAGTCCTTGGTGGAGCCCGGGTCCGTGGCGACGATGCGCAGCACCTGGCCGCTGGCGAGCTCGCCGAGCGCCTTTTTCGCACGCAGGATCGGCAGCGGGCAATTCATGCCGCGCGCGTCCAGCTCCTTGTCATGGGTTTCGACGGTCATCATGCGGCCTTTCGGGAAAGGGGTGGGGCAAATATATTAGGAATGTCTAATATGACCAGGCCCTTGTCAAGCGCGCTCAAGCGATCGTGAACTGGCCCATCATCCCGTGGCCCTCGGCGACCAGTCCAGCGATCGGCACAAGGTCGACCACGGTTTCGAGGCGCGGGATCGCCAACGGGGCCGCACGCCGCGTGGGCATGGCGGGGCTACTTCTTGCGAATGTAGAAGGTGAATTCCTTCTCGCCCGCCGAGTGCGACATCAGCTGGTTGCCGGTCTGCTTCGAAAACGACTCGAAGTCCTTGACCGAGCCCGGGTCGGTGGCCACGATCCGAAGCACCTGCCCGGTGGTCATCTCGTTGAGCGCCTTGCGTGCCCTGAGGATCGGCAGCGGGCAATTCATCCCGCGGGCGTCGAGCTCCTTGTCGTGCGTCGTGACACTCATCTGCGTCTCCGGGCGGTTACATATTAGGAATGTTTAATATGATGCGCGCAATGTCAAGCGCCGTCGAGCGGGCCCAACGGGCGTACGTCGATGGGATTGGCGACTGGGCTGCGTTACTGAAACGGCCGCTATGTGCGCCAGCATACGGAAACAATCGACCTATCCGTGCACGCTGCTTTACCGATGTTCGCGCAGGCAGCGGTCGATGACGGGTACGCGGTCGCCAGGGGCCCCAACGAGGAATGGCAATGAACGACGCGCATGTTCCAGAAACAGGCAAGTTGACCGCTGAGCCGTCGGTGCCGCCGTCGCCCAAGACCGAAACGGATCCGGTGTGCGGCATGAAGGTCGCAGCGAACCCTGCCAAAACGGTCGAACACCAAGGCCGGCGCTACGTCTTCTGCAGCCAGCGCTGCATCGACAAGTTTCGCGTCAGCCCAACGCAGTACCTGGCCGCGGCGGCGCCTGCCGCGGTCCCGGCAGGGTCCACCGACGTGATCTATACCTGTCCGATGCATCCGCAGATTCGGCAAGCCGGCCCGGGCAATTGTCCGATCTGCGGCATGGCACTAGAGCCGCTCGACGCAGCGGCCGACACCGACGAGACCGAGTTGCGCGACATGACGCGTCGCTTCTGGGTGAGCGTAGGGCTCACCGCGCCACTGCTGGCCGTAACCATGAGCGAGCTCGTGCCGGGAGTCGATCTGCAGCATCGCGTTGGCGGCGAAATCTTCAACTGGTCGCAGGCGATTCTCGCCACACCGGTGGTGCTGTGGGGCGGTTGGCCGTTCTTCGAACGCGCCTGGGCCTCGTTCAAGTCATGGCACCTCAACATGTTCAGCTTGATCGGGCTGGGCACCGGCGCTGCGTTCCTGTTCAGCGTAGTCGCCCTGTTGCTCCCCGGCATCCTCCCCGATGCCTTCAAGATGGACGGCATGGCACCGCTCTATTTCGAGCCGGCCGCCGTGATCGTCACGCTGGTGCTGATGGGGCAGGTGCTGGAGCTGCGTGCTCGCTCGCGCACCAACAGTGCGATCAAGTCTTTGCTCGAGCTCGCGCCGGCCACGGCCACGCGGGTTCGTCCCGGTGGCGGCGACGAGGAGGTCGGGTTGGACCAGGTCCAGGTCGGCGATCAGCTCCGGGTAAAGCCCGGCGCCAAGGTTCCGGTGGATGGCGAGGTGGTCGAGGGCCGCTCCAACATCGACGAGTCCATGATCACCGGCGAGCCGATACCCGCCGCCAAAGAGACCGGCAGTCGCGTCTCCGCGGGAACCGTCAACCAGACCGGCTCGTTCATCATGCGCGCCGACAAGGTCGGCTCCGATACGCTGCTCGCGCGCATCGTCCAGATGGTCAACGAAGCCGGCCGCTCCCGGGCTCCGATCCAGAAGCTTGCCGATCAGGTCTCCGCGTGGTTCGTGCCGGCGGTGATCGCCATTGCGGTCCTCGCCTTCGTGGTGTGGGCGCTCGCGGGCCCCTCTCCGGCCTTCGCCAACGGGTTGGTCGCCGCGGTATCCGTGCTGATCATCGCCTGTCCCTGTGCGCTCGGGCTGGCGACCCCCATTTCGATCATGGTGGGTGTCGGGCGCGGCGCGCGCGATGGCGTCCTCATCAAGGATGCGGAAGGTCTCGAATTGATGGAGAAGGTCGATACCCTCGTTGTCGACAAGACGGGCACGCTGACCGAAGGCCGTCCGAAGGTGCAGCGCGTGGTCGCTGCCGAGGGCTTCGGCGAGGACGAGGTGCTGAAGATTGCGGCGAGCCTCGAAAAGATGAGCGAGCATCCGCTGGCGGCGGCCATCCTCGAGCATGCGGGCGAGAAGAAGGTCACTTTGGAGAACGTCGCGGGCTTCGATTCGGTAACGGGCAAGGGCGTCCGCGGCGAGATCGCGGGACGGCACGTGGCGCTCGGCAATGCGGCGTTGATGCGAGACGCCGGAATCGACTTCGGCACGCTCGAAGCCCAGGCGCAGGCCCTGCGCGAACAAGGCCAGACGGTCATGCTCCTCGGTGTGGACGGCCACAGCGCCGGGCTCATCGGTGTCGCCGATCCGATCAAAGCCTCCACCGCCGAGGCGATCAAGCAGTTGCACGACGCCGGTGTACGCATCGTCATGCTCACCGGGGACAACGCCGTCACGGCCGCAGCGGTGGCCAGGCAGTTGGGACTGGATGAGGTCCAGGCGGACGTGCTGCCCGAAGACAAATACAAGGCGGTCAAGGCGCTGCAGCAGAAGGGCCGGATCGTGGCGATGGCCGGCGACGGGGTCAATGACGCGCCGGCCCTCGCGCAGGCCAACGTGGGCATTGCCATGGGCACCGGCACGGACGTGGCGATGCAAAGTGCGCGCATCGTGCTCGTCAAAGGCGATTTGCGCGGCATCGCCAAGGCACGGGCGCTGAGTCAGCAGACGATGCGCAACATCCGCCAGAATCTGTTCTTCGCCTTCTTCTACAACTTCATCGGCGTGCCTATCGCGGCCGGAGTCCTCTATCCCTGGTTCGGCCTGTTGTTGAGCCCGATGATCGCCAGCGCGGCGATGAGCTTGAGCTCGGTCTCGGTCATCGGCAACGCGTTGCGGCTGCGCAGGGCCAGCCTGTAGCGTTGAAACTGAAGCACGATGCGGCCCCGAGGCCGAGTCACGAATCGTTCCCGATACCGTCGGCAACCCGAGTCACCATCGCTCTGCCGCGGCCACCCATCATCCGGGCCCCGTGGCAGGGCGCCGACATCCGGCGCCGCGCCCGCTGAGGGCCTGGCGCCGCTCAGGGCCTCAGCAGGATTTTCGCCGCCGCCGACCGGCCCTGGTCCAGGTCCTC
>JBBREI010000048.1:0-20841 GCA_038203035.1 Burkholderiales bacterium | reverse complement strand
CGATGAACCTTTCGTTATTGGTAGTTGGAGGCGCAGGCTACGTCGGATCCCACGCGGTGAAGCGCTTGGTGAGGGCGGGGCACGACGTCACCGTCCTCGACAACCTCTCCCGCGGCCATCGCGACGCCGTCATCGGCGCGCGCTTCGTGCAGGGCGACCTGCTGGATCCGCCAAGCCTCAAAGCAGCCTTCGACGCCCATCGCTTCGATGTGGTGATGCATTTCGCGGCCTTCTGCTACGTGGGCGAGTCCGTGACAAACCCCCGCGCCTACTACCGCAACAACTTCGTGGGCGCGGTAAACCTGCTCGATGCGATGCTCGATGCCCAGGTGCGCAGCTTCGTTTTTTCCTCCACGTGCTCCACCTACGGCGACCCCCGGTTCATTCCGATGACCGAATCCCACCCCCAGGAACCCATCAACCCCTACGGCGCCAGCAAACTCATGATCGAAAGGGTGCTGAAGGACTATGCGACCGCCTACGGCATGAATAGCGTCGCGCTGCGATACTTCAACGCGGCCGGCTGCGACGCGGAAGGCCAGATCGGCGAGCGGCACGACCCGGAAACACACCTGATCCCGCTGGTGCTGCAAGAAGCGCTTCGCGTGCGGGGTGGCGGCGATCCCAACGACACGAAGCTGATGGTCAATGGCGACAACTACGACACCCCCGATGGCACCTGCATCCGGGACTATGTGCATGTCGAGGACTTGGCCGATGCCCATCAGATTGCGGCGCAGAGGCTGGCTTCGGGAATCTCCAAGGGCGCCGCGGCCTACAACCTGGGGACCGGACTTGGCTTTTCCGTGCTGGAAGTGATCGAAAGCTGCCGGCGTATTACGGGGACCGGGATTTCCTACAAGAAAGGCCCACGACGGCCGGGCGATCCTCCGCGCCTTGTTGCGGATAACTCGCTCGCCACTCGCGAGCTGGGCTGGGAGCCCCGCTATCGGGAGCTAGACCGCATTGTGGAGACTGCTTGGCTTTGGGCTGCGCGCGGGTGAACTAACTACTTCAGGGAACGCCGATTACCTCCGATGCCACGCCGATGGCCGCCGATAAAAGCAAACAGAGAATGGTTCGCGGCAATCTCAAGCCGTGGCACGAAACCCATATGTTTTCTTGGTTCGCGAGGTGCCAGGCCTGGGCACGAAACTCACGCATTGTTTTCTTGGTTCGCGAGTTGCCAAGCTTGGGCACGAAAACCCATATATTGCTTTTAGTTCGCGAGGTGCATCGGCGGCAATCGGCGTGGCATCGGCGGATATCGGCGTTCCCTGCAGTAACTCACCGCAAGCTCGCAGCCCCAGCTTCCACTACCTTGCGGATCGCCTTCCACATCTTCGTCTTCGAGTCGGGCTGGTAGGCGAGCGTGCGCTCGACCACCTCCTCGATGATTCGCCGCGGCGTGGTGATCCCGCAGTGGAGCTGCGCGAACCGTTCGAGAGCCGGGCGCAACGGCCACGCCTTCGTGCCGTCCAGGCCCAGGGCCAGCGTGTCGCCGGGAATCCAGATGGGTGTGCAGATCATGTCGTACACGGGCGCCAACCGCGCGTCGTCGTAGGCGCCGGCCGGGTCGGAATAACTCACGCCCCAGTTCTTCAGGTGGGCGTCGCCGTTGCGGATGACGCAGCAGAAGACCAGCTGGCGGAAGAATCGCTCGAGGGACTGCGCACGGTGGATCGGCGCGCAGAAATCCGTGATCGCTCGCGCCACGTCCGCATAGGCCGCGTTGTATTTGTCGCGCGGATGACGCCCGGTGAGGCTCGCCGCATCCTCGAAGCCCAGGTACCCGCCGTCGGGGCGCATGTCGAAGCGGCGGATCACAAACAGGTTCCCGTCATCTGACAGCCAGCACTCGGGCACTTCCAGCCCCGCGGCGCGCGCCATGCCCATGCAGAGATATTCGTTTTCCGCGATGCCGGGAAATTCGCCCCCGGACTTCACGATGAGGTCCGGCGCATGCAGGGCGGATTTTTCCGCGGCCTTCCGGGCTGGGCGGGCCTCGGGCACCACCACCTTTGGTTGCACGCCGGAGATCGCCGTATTCAGGGCATAACGCTCCACCAGCTGCTCGAAGAGCGCCTCGGTGCCGGGTGCGGCCAGGATGTCGCGCAGGCGCATCGGCGCGGGTGCCGGCGCGGCCTCGCCTTCGGGATCCGGCAGGTGGGCCCACACCCGGCCGCTGCTGGGCGTCGACGTGAGGGCGAGCAGGTTCATGTCGTCGTTCACATCCATCACCTTGCGAAAGCGCTCGGCGACCACGTTGAGCAGGAAGCCTTCGGGCAGGTTCATGGCGAGCACCGGGGGGATCACGTTGGAGCGATACCCTTCGGGCCGCGGCGGCATGCTGAGGGAAAGCGCCAGATCCGGATGTCCCAGGGCGTGGTCGCCGTAACGCGTGACGAACTGCGATTCGCGCGTGAGCTCCGCCGCCCGCCCCTGGGTCGTCTCCAGGACGAGGGACTTGATGCGGCCCGGTGCACGTGTCATTTGCGCCGTCGCGCCCGCTGCGGGGCCGGGGCCGGAGATTCCTGGGAGCGGTATCGATCCTCGAACTCGTCGAGGGTCGGGCGCCGGCTGGCCTCACGGGTCGCCAGTTCGAGGCCGACGGCGGCCAGTAAACGCGAGAGGTTGCCCAGGCTGATGGAGCCGCGACCGTTTTCGAAATCGCTCACGGTCTTGCGGGTGAGGAGCGCGGCCTTGGCGGCCACTTCCTGCGTCATGGCGAGGGCCAGGCGGCGCTGGCGGAAGGATTCTCGGATGTCCATGACACCCAAACTACTCAATAACCTCTGCTAGGTCAATATCGAGTAGTTTGATACTCTTTTTTTGTAGGCGGCCTGCGACCGATTTAACGAATTCATTCAGGGAACGCCGATGTCCGCCGATGCCACGCCGATGGCCGCCGATGCACCCCGCGAACTTAAAAAACATATGGGCTTCGTGCCATGGCTCGAATTGGCCGCGAACCATTCTCTTTTGCTTTTATCGGCGGCCATCGGCGTGGCATCGGCGGATATCGGCGTTCCCTGAAGTAGTCGTTCCCTGAAGTACGTTCTCCATCACCACATGACGAATCTGTCGTAATACCCGCAGCTCGCTGGCGCGCACGGCCGTAGCCGACCCCGGGTAGGGGGACCGCTCGAATTGCACGATCAATGCGTCCATTGCGGCCGGCGCGTCCCGCAGCATCCTGTCGAGGATGCGCTCGGCCGTGGGGCGCCGTGGACCTTGTCGCCCACATCGAAGGCGGCCGTGCTCAACAGGTCGTAGTGCGGCGAAAGTTCGATGCCGCGCGCATCCACCAGGAAGGAGAGGTTCTTGAGATGCGCGTCGCTGTTGCCGACCAGGACATTGAATACCGCCCACTGGTAGAGGCGAAGCCGGGTAACGCCCCGCGAGCGCGTCGCCTGGATGATGTTCTGCAGCGCCTCGATCGTCATCGCGTTCAATTTGTAGGTGCGATCGATGCTCAGCAGCTGGCAGGCGTCGATCGCGTGGATCCGGCGAACATGGCCGTTGTTGCGCACGCGGTCGAACCGCTCGATCAGGAAGATAGGCACTTTGCCCTCGGTGGATTCGCCGGCGGGGCAGTAGCGCGAGCTCGGTAGTGCTGTCAATAAAACTAAACGCTCATTTCGATTTCTAGCGATGAGGCTTGCAAGTCGCAGAAACTAAATGCTCAGTTAGATTTTGCTTTGTGCTGGCGCGTTTATTACTTCAGGGAACGGGATGAAAACTAGAACTTCCTGAAATACTCGATCGTCCGCCCCAACCCCTCCTCCAGAGCGATCGTCGGCTCCCACCCCAGCTTTTCCTTCGCCAGCGAGATATCGGGGCGCCGCTGCTTGGGGTCGTCGCCGGGAAGCGGTTTGCGGACAATCTCAGAGCGGGAACCGGTCATCTTCACCACCATCTCCGCCAGTTGCAGGATCGTGAACTCGCGCGGGTTCCCCAGGTTCATGGGCCCGGTGACGTCATCACCCGTCGCCATCAGGCGGATCAGCGCCTCCACCAGGTCGTCCACATAGCAGAAGGACCGCGTCTGCGATCCATCGCCGTAGATGGTGATGGGCTCGCCTTTCAGGGCCTGGATGATGAAGTTGGACACCACGCGCCCGTCGTTGGGGTGCATGCGCGGCCCGTAGGTATTGAAGATCCGCGGCACCTTGATGCGCAGCTTGTGCTGGCGGTGGTAATCGAAGAACAACGTCTCGGCGCAGCGCTTGCCCTCGTCATAACAGGAACGGATGCCGATGGGGTTCACGTGGCCCCAGTAGCTCTCCACTTGCGGGTGCACCTGGGGGTCGCCATAGACCTCGGAAGTGGAGGCCTGCAGGATCTTGGCCTTCACGCGTTTGGCCAGGCCCAGCATGTTGATGGCGCCGTGCACGCTGGTCTTGGTGGTCTGCACCGGATCGAACTGGTAGTGGATCGGTGCGGCCGGGCAGGCCAGGTTGTAGATCTCGTCGACCTCGACGTACAGCGGGAAGGTCACGTCGTGGCGCGTCACCTCGAAGTGCGGGTGGGCCATGAGGTGGGCGATGTTGTCCTTGGTACCGGTGAAGAAATTGTCGACCACCAGCACGTCGCAGCCCTGGTCCAGCAGGCGCTCGCACAGGTGGGATCCGACGAATCCCGCCCCTCCGGTCACGAGGACGCGGCGGCGGTTGGCGTAGTTTCTGGCGGTTGGATTTGTCATGTTGCGCACAGTGTAAGGGGATTCCCACAAGGCAGGCAAATTATCCTTCGACATCAACCACTTGCAATGTCGAATATTCCTCTATTCAACCCCACCTCGAGTCCGGACAATGGAACCCTTTCCGACCCGCCATCGATGGCGGGCGGCGCGCACTCTGGGAGTAAAAAAAATGAAAGTCCGGGCCTTCCTGTCGTTCCTCTTCCTGGTCCTTGCCACCGCCTTGTCGATGGATGCAAGGGCGCATTCGGGCAACAGCGTCGATGGGATGCTCACCCACATCGCCAGCACGCCCAGGCCGGACCTCGGGATCGGCGGCACCCGCAACTTCTATGTCGTGGCCGATGACGGCCACAACGTCCCGGTAGACCTCTCCGCCGCCACGCTTCCGGTGGGTGGCGTGCAGGCCCTGATGTTCAAGCGCGTGCGCGCAACCGCCGCGGCGGGTGTCGCCTCGCAATCCCTGGCGCCCGGCCAGAAACTCCAGGTGCGCACGATCAGCCTGCTCGACGCGTTTTCATCCAACGACGTCTTCCCGACGTCCGGCAACCGCAAATACATCTCGCTGCTGTGCAAATGGCCGGATTCGGGCAACGGAGAGCCGCGCACGCCCGCCTTCTTCCAGACGCAGCTCGGCGCCACGGCCCCCGGCTTCAACGATTATTTCCAGGAAATGTCGTACGGCGGCTCCAACATCACGGGCAGCAACGCGGCGGCCGCATGGGTGACCATGCCCCAACCCCGTTCGTTCTACTACCCGCCCGGCCAACCCAACGACGGCACGTACCTGACGGCCATGGCCCAGGGTTGCATCGATGCCGCGCAGGCCTCGGTCAACTTCAGCGGCTATGTCGGCGTGAACATGATGTTCAACGACCTGGTCGACAGCTGCTGCGCATGGGGCGGCGGCGCTTTCCTGAACTTCCCGGCCGGTGAAGGTGGCAACCGCGTGGTCTCCGTGACGTGGATGCCCTTCATCAACGGCAACGATTTCGGCTGGCTGGACCACGGCGTGCTGGCACACGAGCTTTCACACTCCTTCGGCTCGCCGCACTCCAACGGCCCCGGCGGTTATCAGTACAACAACTCCTGGGATGTGGTGAGCAACCCCGGCGGCACCTGCGCCGTGTCCGACGCCAGCTACGGCTGCCTCGGCCAGCACGCGGTGGGCGACAACAAGCTCGCGATGGATTTCATCACGGGCGCGCGCATTGCGACTCATCCGGCGAACGGCGCGATGGCGACCTACAACATAGAGCGCATGGCACAGCCTGCGAACGCGGGTGGCACGCACCAGCTGCTCAAGATCCTGACTTCCGACCCGCACAAGTACTACACGGTGGAATCGCGCCAGCGGGTCGGCTACGACCAGAACGTCCCCGGCGATGGCGTCATCATTCACGAAGTCATCGACAACCGTCCGTTCGTCTCCCCCAACAACCCCGGCGATCCGGCGCGGCTCCTGCGCCCGGATGGCGTCACCACACCGGCCCTCGATTTCAACCTCGGCGGCCTCGGCGCCCGCTGGAGTGTCGGACAGGTGTACCTGAACGCCGGCTCGAACGTGAAGATCACGGTCGTCTCCTACTCCGGCACGGGTACTGCCAACATCAAGGTGGAACCCGCCACGGCGCCCGGCGAATACACCTTCACGCTCGCGTCCATCGACGTGATCGAAGGCGTCAACACCGTGAACCTGGCCGTCACGCGTTCGGCCCCCTTCACCACCGCGGGCTCCCTCACGTGGACCACCTCCGACGGCACCGCCGTCGCCGGCACGGATTTCGGCACGGCGGGCAACACCACGCAGAAAACCGGCTCCCTCACCTGGACCGCGGGTACGGGCGGCACCAAGAACATCACCGTCGGCGCGGCGGGAAGTGTCATTCCCGTCATCAACAACCCGGCCATCGAAGCCACCAAGGCGTTCACCGTCACGATCTCGGCGCCGGTTGGCGGCGTGCTCGGCACCACCACGGCGGCCACGGTCAACATCCTGGACGTCAGCAGCGTGATCCAGCTGGCCAGCAGCACCGCCTCCGTGAATGAAGCAGGCCCCAACGTGACGCTGGAACTGACGCGCACCGGGTCCACCACCACCGCGCAGGCTGTCACGTACACCACCACCGCGGGCACCGCGACGGCAACAACGGACTACACCACCACCACGGGCACCATCACCTTCGGCATCGGCGAGACCTCCAAGGTCATCACCATCGGGACCACGATTGTTGCCGCACCCTTCATCCGCGTGATGAACGACACCACCATCGAGGGCCCGGAGACGTTCAACGTCACGCTGTCGGCCCCCACGGCCGGCGCCTCGCTGGGCGCCCCCACCGCGGCGGTTGTCACCATCGAAAGCGACGACAGCGGCTTCACCATGGCCTCCGCCACCCGTTCGTTCACGGAAGGCGCGGGCGCGCAAACCATCCTCGTGAACCGTTCGGGCTCCGCCGGCGCGGTTTCGGTCAACTACACCTTCACCAACGGCACGGCCACCAACGGCAGCCACTACACGGGCGTCAACGGCACACTCAACTGGGCCGACGGCGATGCCACGCAGAAGGCGATCCCGGTCACCATCGGCGACGACGCCGCACCCAACGCGGCGCGCACCTTCACGGTGACGTTGTCGGGCGCCGTGGGCGGCATCATCGCCGCACCCACCGCCACCACCTCCACCATCGCCGATAACGACAACTCGGTGCAGTTCAGCCTGGCCGCCACCACGGTCGCCGAAGGCACCGCGAACCTCGTGCTCAACGTCACGCGCACCGGCTCGACGACGGGTACCGCGCAGGTGACGTGGACGGCCAACAACGGGACCGCCATTGCAGGCACGGATTTCGGCGTCCTGTCGGTTCCGGCGGCGCCCACCGGGGTCATCAACTGGGCCGCGGGTGATGCCGCCGCCAAGTCGGTGACGATCCCCATCCTCAACGACGTCATCGCGGAGCCCACCAAGGCCTTCACGGTTTCGCTGAGCGCGCCGGTGGGCCCGAGCCTGGGCCTGGGCACCAACACGACAGTGAACGTCACCCTCACCGACAACGACAAGGGCCTGGCCTTCCTGCCGAGCACCTATACGGTTTCGGAGGGCGTGGGCAACGCCATCATCACGGTCCAGCGCATCGGCCCCACCACCACGGCGGCCAGCGCCACGTGGGCCACGGTCAGCGGCACCGCCATCATCGGCCAGGACTACGGCACGTTGAACAGCGCCGTGCAGAAATCCGGCACGCTCAGCTGGCTTGCCGGGGACGCGGCCAACAAGACGATCCTGGTCCCGATCATCAACGACCTGGTCGGTGGTGAACCGGACAAGACCTTCACCGTCGTGCTCACGCCGGGTGCGGGTTACGTCATCACCGGCCCCAACGCGGCCTCGGTCACCATCCAGGACAACGACATCGCGCCGCAGACCAACGTGCAGTTCGCGCAGCCGAAGTACCTGGTGATGGAATCGGGTGTCACGGTGGCGCTCACGGTTGATCGCGTGGTGCTCAGCAGCTGCGCGCTGGCATCCACGGTCAACTACGCCACGGTGGCAGGCACGGCGCTTGCGACAAGCGACTACACCACCAAGACCGGCACCCTCAACTGGGGCGCCGGCGACTGCACCCCGAAGCAGATCACCGTCAACATCGTGAACAACGCGGTGCCCGAGGCGACCGAGGCCTTCCGGGTGGTGTTGTCCGCGCCGCTATCGGGCACGGGCCTGGGCTCGCCCGGCGATGCCACGGTGGTGATCCTTGACGACGACGAGCTCTTCCCCGCGGGCGGCGCGATACCCGCCGGGTTCAGCATCCCCGTGGGCGTCACCAAGGGCTGGCACGTCTCCAGCGATACGGGCGCCTATGCGGGCTTCTACACGCTCAAGACCGACGATCTGGATGACGGCGAAAGCGCCGGCCTGCAGATGGCGGGCACCTTTGCCGCGGGCAACGTGAACTTCCGCGTGAAGGTCTCGAGCGAGCTCAACTTCGATCTGCTGAAGTTCTACATCGACGACGTGTTGCAGACGCCCAACTGGTCGGGCACGGCCAACGTGGCGTGGCAGCTTTCGCCCAACTACGCGATCACCGCCGGCGCGCACACCCTCAAGTGGGTGTACACGAAGGACGCCAGCGCGGCGATGGGCATGGATGCGATGTACATCGATGGGCTGGTGACGCCGGCGTTTACGCCCGCGCCGTAGGCCAGTGATGTTTTCACGGCTGTATATTCTCCGACCCGCCAACCATGGCGGGCGGCGCGCACTGAGGGAGTCACAAGAATGAAGCTACGCGCTTTTGTTCCTTTCCTGGTCCTGGCGGCCGGCCTCGTGTCCTCGCTGGATGCCCGGGCCGCCATCGGGTTCACGGCCACGACGCTCAACGCCACCGAAGGCGGCGCCGTGGTGACCCTCACGGTCACCCGCACCGCGCCGCTGACGGGCACGGCATCCGTGGTGTGGACCACCGCCAACGGCACGGCCGTCGCGGGCACGGACTTCGGCACCCTCAACAACCTCGCGCAGAAAACCGGCACGCTCACCTGGACGGCGGGCGTCGGCGGGGCCAAGACCATCTCGGTGGTCACCGGCATGATCCCGATCATCAACAACCCGGCGGTCGAGGAGGCCAAGTCCTTCGTCGTGAACCTGTCCTCGCCCACGGGCGGCGATCTCACCGCAAACTCGCAAGCCACCGTCACCATCCTGGATACCGATAGCGTGATCGAGTTCGCGGGCAACGCCTCCGTCAGCGAGGCCGGGCCCAACACCACGCTGCAACTGGTGCGCACCGGCAATACCGCGGTTGCGCAGTCGGTCAAATTCGTAACCACCGTCGGCACCGCCACCGCGGCCGACTTCACGGCGGTCACCGCCGGCACGGTCACCTTCGCCATCGGCCAGACGGCCAGGACCATTGCCGTGGGCCCAACCACCGTCGCGGCGCCCTCGATCAAGATCACGCAGGACGCGGTCATCGAAGGCCCCGAGATATTCACGGTCACGCTTTCGCTGCCCACGGCCGGCGCCACCCTCGGCGCCGCCAAGACCGCCGCCGTCACCATCATCAGCGACGACAACGGCGTTTCCATGGGTGCCGCGACACGCAGCGTCGTGGAAGGCTCGGGCGCGCAGGAAATCCTGGTCAGCCGCTCCGGCACCGGGGTCGGCCTCGTCAGCGTCAACTACGCCATCAACAACGGCACGGCGCAGAACGGCACCCACTTCACCGGGGTCAACGGCACGCTTAACTGGGCCAACGGTGACCTGGATCCGAAAGCCATCCCGGTCAGCATCCTGGATGACGGGGCGCCCAACGCATCGCGCACCTTCAGCGTCACCCTCTCGGCGGCCAATGGCGCGCCCCTCGGGGCGCCGGCGACCACCACGGTCACCATCACCGATAACGACAACTCGGTGCAGTTCAGCGTGGCCACCTACGCCGTTACCGAAGGTGTGGCAAACGCCACGCTTTCCGTGACGCGCACCGGCAACGGCGCGGACCCCGCTTCGGTCACCTGGACCGCGAACAACGGAACGGCCATCGCGGGCCAGGACTTCGGCATCCTGGGAAATCCCGCGCTCCCCACGGGCACGCTGAACTGGGCCGCGGGCGAGATGGTCGCCAAAACCGTGTTGATCCCGATCATCAACGACACGGCGGCCGAAGGCACGCAGACCTTCTCCGTGGTGCTGAGCAACCCGGTGGGCAACAACCTGTCGCTGGGCGCCAACAACACCGTCAACGTCAACCTGAACGACAACGACAAGGGCTTCGCCTTCTTCCCGAACACCTATACGGTCGTGGAAGGTGTGGCCAATGCGGTGATCACGGTGCAGCGCATCGGCCCGGTGACCACGACGGCCAGCGCCACGTGGGCGACGGCTAGTGGGTCCGCCGTCATCGGCCAGGACTACGGCACGCTCAATAGCGGCGTGCAGAAAACCGGCACTCTCACCTGGCCGATTGGTAATGCGACCAACAAGACGATCCTGATCCCGATCATCAACGACCAGATCGGCGGCGAAGGCGACAAGACCTTCACCGTCACGCTCACGCCGGGCGCGGGCTACGTGGTGGCCGCGCCGGGTATCGCCACGGTGACGATCCAGGACAACGACATCCCGCCCGAAACCAACGTGCAGTTCACGCAGCCGAAATACATCGTTGGCGAAAGCGGCCCCACCGTCACGTTATCCGTGTCGCGCGTCGACATCGGCGGCGGCTGCGCGCGCGGCCCGGTGCAGGCGTCGTACGCCACGGTGGCGGGCACGGCGCTGGCAACCACCGACTACATCACCAAGACCGGTGTCCTTTCCTGGACCGCGGGTGAATGCACCACCAAGGACATCACCGTCAACATCGTGAACAACGCCGTTGCCGAACCGCTGGAGGCCTTCAAGGTCGTCCTGTCCGCGCCGACACCCGGCATGGGCCTGGGCACGCCGGGCGAGGCCTCGGTGCTGATCGTGGACGACGACGAGGTGTTCCCGACCGACGGCATGATGGACCCCGCGATTTTCTACGTGCCGGGTGAAGCCACAACGGGGTGGCACGTTTCGAGTGATCCGGCGCCGTTCGAAGGCATGTTTGCACTCAAGTCGGACCAGCTCGACGACAACGAATCGGCGGGCATCGGCATCGTCGCCAACTTTGCCGCGGGCAACGTGAGCTTCCGCGTGAAAGTATCGAGCGAGCTCAACTTCGACCTGCTGAAGTTCTACATCGACGACGTGCTTCAGACGCCGACGTGGTCCGGCACCGCCATCACCACGTGGCAGGCCTCGCCCACCTACGCGATCCCGGCCGGCGTGCACAACCTGAAGTGGATGTACGTGAAGGACGCCAGCGTGTCGGTGGGCAGCGACGCGGTCTACCTTGATGGGCTGGTGACCCCGGTCTTCACGCCGGTCCCGTGATGCGTCTGATGTGAAGGTGACAACCTGCGTATTGCCACCTTGATGCAAAGGCCCCTTTCCGCACGCCTCCTCCTCCTCATCGCGCTGTCCCTGCCGGCCGCGGCGATCGCCGCCGAAACAGTGGTGCAGTTCGGCGCCCCGTCGATGACGGTGCGCGAAGCCGGGCCGGGCGTGCTGGTGGAGGTGAAGCGCACGGGCTCTGTCGACGGTCGATCCGAGGTGCGCTGGATGACGGTGGCCGGCAGCGCAACCGCGGGATCCGATTTCGGCACGCTCTTCGAAGCCTCGGCCCCCTCGGGCGTGATCACGTTCCTGGCCGGCGAACATCTGAAGCAGATCCTGGTGGGCCCGGCGCCGCCCGATCCGATGGAAATGGAAGGCGATACGCCTTACGTCCGCATCCTCCCGTCGCCCGGCTTCGAGCCTTCCGAGTCGTTCACGATCCGGCTCACGGGCACGCAGGTCGGAGCGCAGGCCGACATTGCGGTGGAGATCGCCGCGCACGGTCGCGCGGTGGCGTTTTCGAATTCACGCACCGACGTGGCAGCGGGTTCCAGCACCGCGGTGCTGACCGTGGAGCGGATCGGCGATGCAACCGAGGGCGTGTCGGTGCAATTCCGCACGCGCGACGTGGCGTCCGCCCCCGGCCGCGCCTATACGCCGGTTTCGGGCGACCTGACCTGGGCGCCCGGGGACATGGATGCCAAGCGCATCGCCATCCCCCTGCTGGGTGATGCAGCGCGCGGCCCCGTGCTGGCGGTGGAGCTCAGCGATCCGCTGAATGCGTCGCTGCTGGGGCCGGCGATTGCGCTGGTGGTGAAGCCTTGAATCCCTATTTCTTCGTGAAGTCCCCCGCCTTCACCACGGTGATCTTCGCGGGATCGACGTGTTTGCGCAGCGCGGCGTTCACGTCGGCCACCTTGAGCTTCATGATGTTGTCCTCGAACCGCTTGCTGAAGGCGAAGGTGCGGCCCAGGTACATGTAGTTGACCCAGCCGTTGGCCAACGCGCCATCCTGGGCCCGCGTCTGCACACGCATCTGGATGATGCCGGACCTCGCAGCGGCAACCTCGGCCTCGGTGAAGCCGTCCTTCAGCGCGCGCGCGATCTCTTCCTTGAAAGCGCTCTCAACCCTGGCGATGTTGCCGGGTGCAGCGATCGCGTAGGCCGAAAATGCGCCCGAGCGGTCGAGCGACGGGATGCCGAGGTCGGAGCCGACACCGTACGAGAGGCCGTCCTTCTGGCGGATACGCGTGGCCAGGCGTGAATCGAAGCCCGCACCGCCGCCCAGAATGTAGTTGGCCACGTAGAGCGCGGGGTAATCCGCGTCGTCATCACGCATGTTGACGTTCTGGCGCGCGACAAACACCGCGTTTTCCTTGTCCGGCGTGTTGACGGACCGGTTGACGGCAGCGATGTCCTCGAACGGATTCGGCACGCGTTCGTAGGGCACCTTCGGCTTCCAGCCCGCGAAAATTTCCCTAAGCACAGCGGTGGCCTGCGCCTCGTCGAAGTCGCCGACAATCGAGATCTCCGCCATCTGCACGCCGTAGAACTGTTCGTGGAAGCGCTTTGCATCCTCCAGCTTGACGGCCCTGGCCTCCGCCAGCGATTCGTCCAGCGTCGGCGTGTAGCGCCAGTCACCCTTCGGGTAGGTGTTGAAGATCCGCGACATCTCCTCGCCGGCGCGCGCGTCGGGTTCCGCAAGCTGGCTCTCGATGTCGGTGACGTTCTGGGCGCGCAGCTGCTCGAATTCCGCGGCGTCGAAGGACGGCTCGCGAAACACGTGGGCGGCCAGGCGCAGCGTCGCTTCCAGGTTGGGGCGCGTGGTCTGCAGGCTGGCCGTGGGGCCGGCGACGCGCCCCGAGACCTTGAGGCGCTCGAACTCGTCGGAAAGTTGCGCGCGCGTGAACCTGGTGGTGCCACGCGCGAGCATGCGCCCGGCCATGCCCGAGTTGGCGCGCTGCCCGAAAAGCGCCTTCTCGTTGCCCAGGTGCAGCGAGATCGCCACGGTCACCGTCTCGCCGCGGTTTTTCTTGGAGAGCAGCGCCACCTTGATGCCGTCGAATTCAAGGCGTTTCGTGCGTTTCTCGATGTTGGCCTGCGACGGATCGAAGGTTTCGCCCGCCGCCGCCGCCACCTTTGGCTTGAAGTCCTTCATCACTTCCGCGATGGTCGGCGCGGTGGGGATCTCCGCGCGCAGCGGGTTGTCCTCCGGCATGAAGTAGCCGACGGTCCGGTTGTCGCGGCGGAAGTAGGCGCGCGTGGATTTCGCCACCTCTTCGGAGGTGATCTTGTCGAGGTCGTCGCGCGCGAGGAAAAAGAGCCGCCAGTCGCCCAGCGCGATGTATTCCGACATCTGCACGCCAAGCGATTCGTGGTTCGCCAAGGTCTTTTCGGCCTGGTTGCGCAACGAGAGCTTGGTGCGCTCCATCTCCTGGGCATTGGGCGGGTTGTCGGCGAAGCCTTCGATGATCCGGATCAGCTCGTCGCGCACCGGCTCCATCGCGTCGCCCTTCTTTACCACCGCGCCGAAAAGCTGGATGCCCGGCTGCTTGCCCTGGAGCGGGAAGCCGAAGACCTGCGTGGCCTTGCCCGTTTCCACCAGCGCCTTGTGCAGGCGCCCCGTGGGCACGTGCGACAGGATGTAGCTGCCCACACCCATGGTGTCCGAATCCACATGCAGGCTCGACGGCACCTTGTAGGCGACCATCACGATCTGGATGTCGCCCTTGCGGCGCACCGTGAATTCGCGCGGGCCGTCCTGTGTCGGCTCCACCGTCCATTCCGGCGGAAGCGCGCGGTTGGGCTTGGGGATCCGGCTGAAGTGCCGGGAGACGAGCTGGATCGCCTTCGCCGGCTCGAACTTGCCCGCGATCAGCAGCACCGCGTTGTCCGGCTGGTAGTAGGTGCGGTAGAACGCCTGCAGGTTCTCGATGCGGACGTTTTCGATGTCGCTCTTGTTGCCGATCGTGGAGCGGCCGTAGCTGTGCCAGTCGAACACGATGCTCTGCAGCCGCTTGAGCGCCACCTGGAAGGGCGAGTTCTCGCCGCTTTCGAATTCGTTGCGGACCACCGTCATCTCGCTGTCGAGGTCCGAGCGCGCGATGTATGAATTCATCATGCGGTCGGCTTCCAGCTCGATCGCCCAGGCGAGGTTGCTGTCGCTGGCCTGGAAGAGCTCGTAGTAGTTGGTGCGGTCCAGCCAGGTGCTGCCGTTGTAGCGCACGCCGCGCTGGTTGAATTCCTGGTCGATGGCCGGGTGCTTCGGCGTGCCCTTGAAGAGCAGGTGCTCCAGCAGGTGCGCCATGCCGGTCTCGCCGTAGTTTTCGTGCCGGCTGCCGACGAGGTAGGTCATGTTCACCGTGATGGTGGGCTTGGAGTCGTCGGGGAAGAGCAGCACCCTGAGCCCGTTCGGCAGGCGGTATTCGGTGATGCCTTCGACCTCGGTGAACTTGACCGGCGCGCCCGGCATGACCCTGCCCGGCAACTGCGGGGGGACTTTCCGCGCCACCGGGGTGGCCGCTTTCGCGGGGGCGGCGGCGGACTTCGCGGGGACGGCTGGGACGGACTTCGCGGGGACGGCGGGCGCGGCCGTCTTCGCCTCGTCCGTCTTGGGCGCTTGCGACAGGGCCGCCAGTGGCGAGATGGCCAGGAGGGTGGCGGCAAGCAGGCAGGCAATGCGTGCGGCCGGACGGGCTGTGAGGCGTGCGGCCGGACGGGCTGCGAGGCGGGATGGGGTCATGGGGACTTTTCTTCGGGAGGTTTGCGATTGTGGCAGACCCGGGCAGCTCCAACGGTCACCACGTGTTTGCCATCAGATGGCCCAGGGCGCCGTGAAATGCCATTCCGAGCACTTCCTGGGGCACCTGCAGGAGATTCCCGGATGCCAGCCTCCGGGGCCTTCTGTCCGGGGCTTCTTTCGCAGGCTTCGTTGGCTGGCTTCGTTGGCTGGCTTCGTTGGCAGGCTTCGTTGGCTGGCTTCGTTCGCAGGCTTCGGAGCGCCGCCAGAGATCTCCTGTGGGGAGGACCTGTTTTGGGGGGATGACGCGTAACGTCATGCAAAGACAGTTCGGCTGGGGCAAAAATTCCCTACCGCATGACGTCATGCGTCATATAACGCGAAGCGCAATGGCGACGCTTGCCGCCGCAAGGAGGAAGTTGGCGGATCATTGCGTGCGGCGTCATCCCCCAAAAAGACCTCCCAGCCTTCGCGGGAAGCCGGAATCATTGCGTGCGGCGTCATCCCCTAAAAAGACCGCCCGCCCTTCGCCGCGCCGGCCACCGGCCCACCGGCACCGGCTGCCCTCACGCCCCCGTCCGCCCCCGCGGCGGTGGAACCCAGGGGTCATACAGCGGGGTGTCGTGCCGCGAAAGATCGACCCGCCGCCGCGGATATGACGGCAGGCAGCTACCCACTTCCTGCATCGGCACCCGCTTGCGGGGCGGGGCCGCATCCAGGCGCACGCGGGCAAGGTGAACGAGATATTCGGCCTGCAGGCGCAGCCAGAACATGGCGGGGAAGCCGAAGACCTCTTCCAGGGCGATGGCGGTCTCCGCGGTGATGGCTCGCTTGCCGTGCACGATCTCGTTGACGCGACGCGGGGAGACGCCCATGGCACGCGCCAGGGCGTTCTGCGAGATGTCGTAGGGCTGCATCACTTCGTGGCGAAGGACGAACCCCGGGTGGATGGTATTGGCCCGCATGGAGGCACAACGGGCGGCCCACCGCACCGGATGACTACTTGATCCGCCGGCGCCTCACCTCGTAGAGGCACACCCCGCTGGCTACCGACACGTTCAGGCTCTCCACGGATCCGAACATCGGGATCGACACCAGCTGGTCGCAGCTTTCCTTGGTCAGGCGCCGCAGGCCCTCGCCCTCGGCGCCCATCACCAACCCCATGGGCCCGTCGAGCTTGGCCTGGTAGATCGACTGCGCAGCCGAATCATCGGTGCCGGTGAGCCAGATGCCACGGTCCTTCAGGTCGCGCATGGTGCGCGCGAGGTTCGTCACGACGATATACGGCACCGAATCGGCCGCACCCGAAGCCACCTTGATGGCTGCCGTGGTCAGGCCCACGGCGTGGTCCTTCGGCGCAATCACGGCATGGCAGCCGGCGCCATCGGCCACGCGCAGGCAAGCGCCCAGGTTGTGCGGATCCTGCACGCCGTCGAGGATCAGCAGCAGCGCGGGTTCCTTCAGGTCGTCGAGCACGTCCTCGATGAACTTCGGGATGTCGATCGGCGTGGCCAGGGCCACCACGCCCTGGTGGCGCACGCCCACCGCCATGCCGTCGAGGCGTTTTGCATCGACCGGGATCACGCGCACGTTGGTCTTCTTCGCCATCTCCTTCAGGTCGCGCGCGCGCCCGTCGCTGCGGGTGGCGTCGATGTAGATCTCGGTGATGGTGTCGGGCTTCTGGCGCAGCCGGCTCACGATGGCGTGGAAGCCGGTGAGTGTCTTGTTCATCGCTTCTTCGGCTTCCGGGGTTTGTCCGAGCGCTGGGTCTCGAGCTTCTTGTTCTTCTTGTCGTAGTCGCGCAGGCGCGGCGAGCGGTCGTTGGCGTCCTGCCGGGGCGCAAGGAACGCCTCCGGCGGGTTGACCAGCGTGAAGTCGATCTTCGCCTGCTCCAGGTTCACGCGGACTACTTTCACCCGCACGCGCCCGGCCAACTGGTACTTCACCCCGGTACGCTCGCCGGCCAGCATGTGTTTGTGCTGGTCGAACTTGAAGTAGTCCTGCCCCAGGTCGGAGATGTGCACGAGGCCATCGATGTAGAGCTCGTCGAGCGTGATGAAGAGGCCGAAGCCGGTGACGCCGCTGATGGTGCCGTCGAACTCCTCGCCCACGTGGTCCTGCATGAAGAAAGTCTTGAGCCAGTTCTCGACGTCGCGCGTGGCCTCGTCGGCGCGCCGTTCGGTTTCCGAGCAATGCACACCCACCGCGTTCCAGTCGCCGCCGTCGTAGCTCTTGCCGGCGATGATCGCCTTGATGCCGCGATGCACCAGCAAGTCCGGATAACGGCGGATGGGAGAGGTGAAGTGCGCGTACGCCTCATACGCCAGGCCGAAGTGGCCGACGTTTGCCGGCGTGTACACGGCCTGCGCCAGCGAACGCAGCATCACGGTCTGCAGCATGTTGGTATAGGGCTTGCCCTGGATGCGCTTGAGCAGCTCCGCGTAATCCCGGGCCTCGGGCTCGTCGCCGCCGCCCAGCGAGAGGGCGAAGTCCTTCAGCATCGCGCGCAGGTTCTCCAGCTTCTCGGGCGTCGGCCCCTCATGCACGCGATACAGCGTGGGCTGCTCGTTGGACGAGAGGTAATCCGCGGCGCACACGTTGGCCGCCAGCATACATTCCTCGATCAACCGGTGCGCGTCGTTGCGCTGCACGCGCTCGATGCGTTCGATCTTGCCGTTTTCGTCGAAGATCATGCGCGACTCGACCGAATCGAAATCGATCGCGCCGCGTTTCTGCCGCGTGCCCAGCAATGCCTTGTACACCGCGTAGAGCGTGTCGATCTCCGGTCGGCTGGGCAGCACGCCCGAGAGCATCTCCCACACCTTCGTGTAGGTCATGCGTTCGTGCGAATGGATCACGCCGTTGTAGAACTCGTAGTCCTTCACCACGCCGCCGGCGGTGACCTCCATCTCGCAGACCATCACCAGCCGGTCGACTTCGGGCTTGAGCGAGCACAGCTCGTTCGAGAGCTCCTCGGGCAGCATCGGGATGACGCGGCGCGGGAAATACACGGAGTTGCCGCGTTCGTAGGCCGATGCGTCGAGCACGTCCTTCGGCTTCACGTAATGCGAGACATCCGCGATCGCGACCCAGAGGCGGAATCCACCACCCTTCCCTCTCCCGTGGGAGAGGGCCGGGGTGAGGGTCTCGCAATACACCGCGTCGTCGAAGTCGCGCGCGGTTTCCCCGTCGATCGTGACGAACTTGAGCTTGCGCAGGTCCTTGCGGCCCTTGAGGTCCTTCGCCTCCACCGTCTTCGGCAACTTCTTCGCCGCATCCATCTCCTGCTTCGTGAACTCGTGTGGCAGGTCGTGTTTGCGCAGCGCGATCTCGATCTCCATGCCTGGATCGGCATAGTTTCCGAGGATCTCGATCACGCGGCCGATGGGTTCCGACCTCATGGTGGGGTATTCGGTGATCTCCGCCACCACCACCTGGCCCGCCTTGGCGCCCTTGAGGCCGTCGGGCTGGATCAGGATGTCCTGGTTGATGCGCTTGTTTTCGGCGATCACGAAGGCCACGCCCTGCTCGACAAAGAGCCGGCCGACGACCTTGTTGACCGCGCGTTCCAGCACCTCGACGATCGATCCTTCGGGGCGGCCGCGGCGATCGACGCCGATGACACGCGCCAGGGCCATGTCGCCGTGCAACACCTTGTGCATCTGCTTGGGCCCGAGGAAGAGGTCCTCGTCGCCGGTGTCGGGCCGCAGGAAGCCGAAGCCGTCGGCGTGCCCGATCACCTTGCCGCGGATGAGGCCGGCCTTGTCCGCGATGAGGATGTGGCCCCGGCGGTTGCGAAGGATCTGGCCCTCGCGCTCCATGGCGGCGACGCGGCGGTCGAAGCCTTCGCGCTGGTCGTCGCGGATTGACAGGGATTCGCGCACGGTCTCCTCGGAGGTGGGCACGCCCGCCTCGGTCAATACTTCGAGGATTTGCTCGCGCGAGGGAATTTCGGTCGCATAACGACCCAGGTTATTGGTTTTGATGGACAATCTTCTCTTCATTCGGTAAGATTTATGGTTCTGTGCAGGGCCCAGATGGCGGAATTGGTAGACGCACCAGTTTCAGGTACTGGCGGGTAACACCGTGGAGGTTCGAGTCCTCTTCTGGGCACCAGTTTCATTCTTGCTCCCGCCCCTTTATGCTTGTTCAGGGGCACCAGAGCCAGCGCGATAGTAGCAGCCGCCGCCCCGCTCCAAGGTGAGGCGCATTGAGCAAACTATATGACCAGCTGAGGATCGCGGCCGAAGAGCGCCGCAGGCTCCTCGATCCGTCGGCGGGCCCGCAGCCCGAAGAAGACGCTGGCGCCTCGCAGGAACGCGCCACCGCCGATCGGGAAGCCGCGGAAAGCGCCATGCTGCTGGTCGCCGCGGAATCGCGCCTGCTGGAAACGTCGCGCCAATCCCGCGACGCCACCCGCAAGGCCCGGCGTGCCGCCGAAGACCGCGAAAAGGCCGAGCGTGAGCTGAAGGAACTGGCCGAACAGCGCGAACAAACCAGCCGCCAGCAGGCGGAAGACGACGAAGCCCGCGCCGCCGCCGACGAAAGCGCCGCCGCCCTGTCGGAAGCCCGCGCCCAGGCCGAAGCCCGCGCCGCCGACGAATCCAAACGCGCCATCGATGCCGCCGCCGTGGCGCTGGCCGCCCTTCGCAAGCGAGAAAGTGCGGACAAGGCGGCGCTGGAAGCGGAAAGCCGCGCCGCCCGCAACGCGGAACACATGGCGCGTGTCGCCACCCTGCGCGCCGAAGCCGAGGCCGCGGCGCAAGCCAACGCGCAAGAAAGGTTGCAGCGCGCCACCGCCGCCCGCAAACACGAAGAAGAAAAACTCGCCGCCCAACGCACCACCGCGACGACATTGCGCGCGCGTATCGAAGCCGATCGCGCCGCGCAACACGAATCGCAGCAGAAGCTCGCGCTGGAACAACAGGCCCTGGCGGCACTCGCCGAAAGCCAGGCCGCCGACGATGATCTCGCCGCCCAGGCCATCGCCGCCGCCGACGCCGCCGCGCAACTGGCGGATGCGGCCCAGGCCCGCCTCGAAAAGGAAAAGGAGCTGGGGCGAGGCGCACGCATCCAGCAGGAGCAACAGGAAAAACTCGCCGAGCAGGCGCGCCTCAAGCTCGAGGCGGAACGCGCGCTGGCAACCCTGGCGACCGAACGCGCGCAGGCGGAAGAACACGCCCGCCTGAGCGCGAATGCCGCCGCCGCCGCGGAGCTGCAGGCGACGGAGGTCGCCGCCCAGCGCATCGCCACCGAGGCGATGGCGGCGGAAAACGCGCAGGCCACCACACAAGCGGCCCGCTTGGCGATCGAGGCCTGCACCGAACGTGAACGCCTCGAGCGTGACGCGGAAGCCGTAGCGCAGGCCGCTGCCCGGGCGGACCGCGAAGCCGAAGCCATGGCCCGGGAACAGGCGCTCGCCCAGCAGCAGCAGGCCATCGCCATCGAGGCCCGCATCGGCGCCGATCGCGAACGCGAAGC